>NZ_JANURN010000001.1:0-386096 GCF_030249855.1 Helicobacter zhangjianzhongii | reverse complement strand
TTACTCCTAGAATCCACTTTTTATTAACATCTCAAATCCTACCGCCCGCGACTCTTAATTTTTCAGCACAATTCTTAGAATCGTGTTGCTCTCAAACTAACTTTACTCCTAGAATCCACTTTTTACATTTTTGGCGTTTATCACTAGAATCCATTTTTCAAAAAGTGGATTCTAGTATGGATCGCCGCGCAATCGCTACCGCGCTCGTTTCACTCGCTCGCGATGACAGAGGGGCAGCGTAGTGCAAGGCTCGCGATGACAATAAAAGCTTGCTTGCTAGAATCCATTTTGACTATGGATACTAAGCAGCTGCATTACACAAGCCTACGCCCCTATCGGCAAAAATCCATTTACCTTTAATTTTGGAACGCCTATTGCTTCAACCTTAGCACAATCACATTGCAAAGGATGCATTATGAGCTTTAGGATAAACACAAACATCGCCGCGCTAACGGCACACACCACAGGCGTGCAGGTAAATAGAGAGCTTGGGCAGTCATTAGAGAAGTTAAGCTCTGGTCTTAGGGTCAATAAAGCTGCTGATGACGCTTCTGGTATGGCGATCGCCGATAGCTTGCGATCACAAAGCGAGAGCTTGGGGCAGGCGATTCGCAACGCTAATGACGCCATTGGTATGATCCAAGTCGCAGATAAAGCGATGGACGAGCAGCTAAAGATTTTAGACACGATTAAGACAAAGGCTATCCAAGCCGCGCAAGATGGGCAGACGCTAGAGTCTCGCCGCGCCTTGCAGAGCGATATACAACGCTTGCTAGAAGAGCTTGATAATATCGCAAACACTACAAGCTTCAACGGACAGCAAATGCTCTCTGGCTCTTTCTCTAACAAAGAGTTCCAAATCGGCGCGTATTCTAACACCACGGTAAAAGCCTCTATCGGTCCTACCAACTCCAACAAAATTGGGCATGTCCGTATGGAGTCTTCTTCAATCTTAGGCGAGGGAATGCTAGCGAGTGCTGGGGGGCTAAATCTCTCCGAAGTAAGCCTAAATTTCTTGCAAACTGATGGGGTCAATTCTTTCCAACTCGAAGCGGCAAAAATCTCTACTTCTGCTGGCACAGGCGTGGGGGCTTTAAGTGAGATTATCAACAAATTTTCTGATACTTTGGGGATACGCGCTTCTTATAATGTCCAAGCTACAAGCTCACTGCCGGTGATGTCTGGCACGGTGCGAGATTTGGTGATTAACGGCACAACCATTGGGAATATCAACGATGTGCGCAAAAACGACTCTGATGGACGGCTCATTAACGCGATAAATAGTGTCAAAGAGCGCACCGGCGTGTATGCTTATCTTGACATCACAGGGCGGCTAAACCTAAGCTCCCCAGATGGCAGAGCGATACAAATCCAAGGTGGTGGCGAAGCGGCGCAAGTCTTTGGCGGTGGGGATTTTAATGGTATCTCTGGGGTCAATCACGCTATCGTTGGGCGGCTCACGCTTATCCGCACGGATGCTAGGGATATTCTTGTAAGTGGGGTAAATTACAGCCACATAGGATTCCACTCCGCACAAGGCATAGCAGAATACACCGCAAACTTGCGCGAGCTGCGTGGGATTTTTGGCGCAAATGTCGCAAGTGCCTATGGGGCAAACGCCAACACCGCGCAAAGCGATTTGAACTGGAAGGGCATTGGTGCTGGGGTTACAAGCCTGAAGGGTGCTATGCTTGTTATGGATATGGCAGATTCTGCTAGGACGCAGCTTGATAAAGTGCGAGCAGACATTGGATCTGTGCAAATGCAGCTAGTAGCGACTATCAACAATGTCTCTGTTACCCAAGTTAATGTCAAAGCCGCAGAATCGCAAATCCGTGAAGTGGATTTTGCTAGCGAGTCAGCAAACTTCTCTAAATTCAACATCTTAGCACAAAGCGGAAGCTTCGCTATGGCACAAGCAAACGCCGTGCAGCAAAATGTCCTTAGGCTCTTGCAATAGCTCTTTGCTCCCTCAATGCGCTTAAAGGCGTATTTGGGCAAGGATTCTGCATTTTCACAATCAAATCTTAAGCAAATTTCTGCCACTATGTGCCGATGATAAACTTACACGATAGACACACAGATGCCGCACGCAAACGCCAGCTTTATGAGCTATATCTCGCTAGGGCTTGTGGGGTGGAGTTTGTCCAGCCAGCTAAAGTCTCTCACACGCACAATCCCATAGCCCCCCACAATCCCGTAAAATTTAGCGATGATCTCTCTCAAAGGATTATACACTGCAAGCTTTGTGGGCGCAGTAAGCGAGGAAGCCCAGAGCTAGGCTATATCCAAGCTAAATCCCCTGTGATCTTTGTCGTAGAATATGCGATGAGTGAAAATGGCAGGCTAGTGGATTCTAAAGCATCGCAAATGCTTGCTAATATCGCGCATAAGGTCTTTGGCGTGGCGCACTTTAGCGTGCTATCTCTGCTCAAATGCGCCTCCCACCCAGCCAGCCCGCAAGATATAGAGCTATGCGCTCCATATCTCACAAGCCAGCTAGAGGCAATGCCCCCTGCTTGTGTCGTGCTTTTTGGCGAGGTGGTGCTAGAATCCTTGCTCGCCCTAGATCCTAGCCATAAGGGTGCGCTGCTTGAAGCCTTTGGCAAAAAGACTATCGCCACACACTCTATCGCCGCTCTCTTGCGCAACCCAAGCTTGAAAAAAGACTCCCTAGAGCATTTCCGCCTGCTTCAAAGCTTCATACCCAGATAGCCTAGAATCCACTTTTTTCAAAGGGATTTGGCTTTTCTAAAGAAACATCGCCTAACGGCGAGCGGTGTCCCTTGTTTTCTAAAGAAACCTGCTTCGGCTTCGCCTTGCACCGCTTCGCTTGTTTTCTAAAGAAACCTGCTTCGGCTTCGCCTTGCACCGCTTCGCTTGTTTTCTAAAGAAACTTCGCTTCACTTGTTTGCCACGCGGTGCAAAAGCACCGCTCGCAATGACAAAGAAAACGCCCAAAAAGTAGAATCCTCGTTTGATAACACAGCCACAAACGCCCTTTTATTGTCATTGCGAGCGGATTGAAAATCCGCGTGGCAATCCATTTTCAAAAGTGGATTCTAATGGAGAGAGTGGATTACCACGCTCCTAAATGCCACATTTTGCAAGCAAGGCAAGGGCGGCAGTTTGTGAGCGTAGGATTCGCCCTGTATCAAACGCCACGATCTCACGCCCTGCAAAAAGCTCTCTCTCCCTGTGGCTAAAGCCCCCTTCTGCCCCAATTAGCACCCCAGAATCTAGCGCGATACTAGATGCTAATACATCTCCGCCAATAATCTTGCCGCCAAAATCCAGCACCAATGCGTTGGGGTAGCACTCTAGGGCTGCTTGTGTGGATTCTAGGATCTCTATCTCACACAAATCACTCCGCCCGCACTGCTCACACGAGCAAACAAGTATCCGCTCCAGCCGTGCCAAATCAATATGCTGCCCTCTTTGAGAAAAATCCGCCCAAAACACACTAAGCTTACTAAGCCCTAGCTCATTGAAGCTAGGCAGGGCTTTTTCTATGGTCTTAGCCTGTGTGATCGCCCAGATGATATGCGTGTGCTTGCGCGGGGCATTGGGCGCGTGCTTGCTAGAATCTAAACTAAGCCTAGCACATCGCTTGCTAATAGAATCCACCTTGTAGGTATAAAGTCTATCATCGCGCAAATTTCTTAGGGCGAGGTTGCTAGTAGCCTTGCTTCGGCGCGCGCTAAAAATATGCGTGAAACTCTCGCCTTCAAGCACAAGAGTCTGCGCCCCAGCTTCAGCGTGGAAGACAAATTGCATTACACAATGATCCTAAGGCTAAAGAGCAGCACCAAGCATAGCTCTATGCCATAAACCCACTTGCAAAATGTGATGTATTTGCGCATAAGCTCTTCGCTAGTCCTAGCAAGCTTAAGTCGTTTTATCCGCTTGATCTCCATAAGAAAAATCAGCAAAGTAAGCGCGATCATCGCCCCAATCTGCCAAGTCATATACCATTGCCGACTTGCCAAGATAAACACCCCGCTAAAGCTCCCCACCGCCACAAGCAAAAAGATAATAGGCATAACAAACCATAGCTTAATAATCACCTTTTGATAAGTTTTATAAGTAAAAAGTGTGTAGAGATTGATGAGAAAAGGTATCGGGAAAAATGCCATAAAAAATGCGTGGAAAAACACCATATCATTAAACGCCTTTGCGATCATATCGACTTCCATTGCTACTCCTAAGCCTAAAATCAATATGCGTTAATTTTAGCATATTATTATTTCAAACTTTGGAGACAACAACAGCTAAGGATCCCGCTCTATGCCTACACAAAGCCCAGCAAATCGCACACATAAACGCGCTATTATCCTGCTTAATATGGGCGGTCCTACGGATATTTCTGGAGTGGAGAGCTTTTTGCAAAATCTATTTAGCGATCCACTTATCCTACGGATCAAAAATCACTTTATCCGCAAAATGGTAGGCTCATTTATCATCAATAAACGCCTAGAATCTGCCAAGCACAACTACCGCGCCATAGGCGGAGCTTCGCCCTTGCCAGCCCATACTTTTGCTTTGTGCAAGCAGCTTGAAAAGCTGGATTCTAGCGCGATCTTTACCTATGCTATGCGCTATACACCGCCATTTGCCTATGATGTGCTGCGCTCTTTATGCGAGCAAAAGGTCGATGAGATCGTGCTATTTAGTATGTATCCGCAATTTTCTACCACCACCACTAAGTCATCAATGCTTGATATATACCACAATCTTAAAGCCCTATCCTATACCCCTAGAATCCACATAGTAGAAGACTTTCACGCGTATGAGCCATACTATGAGCTAATCGCTAGCACTATCTTAGACACATTGCAAGAGCGCGACCCTAGAGACTTCACGCTTCTGCTCTCTGCCCACTCTCTCCCGCAAAAGATAGTCGATAGCGGCGATCCCTACCCCGCACAATGCCAAAAGGGGGTAGAAATCTTGCGCACGATTTTTGCGCGGCGGGGGATAGAGTTTGCCAAAATTGTGCTAACCTATCAGTCAAAGGTCGGTCCTATGCGCTGGATTGAGCCTTTTACAAGTGATATTATCGCCAAAGCTAGCGGTCAAAATCTCATCATCTATCCCCTAGCTTTCACCATAGATAATGCCGAGACAATCTATGAGCTAGGCATTGAGTATAAAGAGCTAGCAAAGCAAAAAGGCGTGAAAGACTATCTCCTGTGCCCGTGTATGAATGATAGCCCAGAGTTTGCTACGATGATATACACGCTTGCAAAGCAAAGGCTAGATTCTAGCCCCACTTGATAAAGGATATATATGCTCTACTCTTATGTATTTCTACCATTTATGCGCATAATTAGCATAGCAGCGATGCTATGCGCTTTGTGGCTTCTTAGCGGTTGTAAGGATCAAAAAGTGGATTCTAGTGTGGAGGCAAGCGAGCTTGATAAAAAGACCTATGCGGGATTAGAAGATGTCTTTAATGACACAAGCACTATTGAGACTAAGGGCAAATATATGCTCCTAATCTTTGGGGCAAATGGCTGCACATATTGCGAGAATCTAAAAGATGACATAAAAGCCCATAAAAACCTCCGCACAATGCTTAAAGAGCAGTTTAATGCCTACTATATCAACACAAGTTATAGCAAGCTCCATACATTCCGCATAGGAGAGAGCGATACGCTACAAGACCACGCAATCCCCACGCGCCAGCTCGCACAAATCTACCGCATAGGACCGACCCCGACCTTAGTCTTTGCCGCCAAAGATGGCAGGACGATCCTGACTTATCCTAGCTATCTCCCGCCTAAGCAATTTAGCGCATTGCTAGAGTTTATCGCACAAGGCTCGTGGCAAAAGGCAAATGGCGATGAGAAGCAAATCGCCACAATGCTGCAAAAACACCTGCAAGCTTTATAGCTATTGGAGATGATATGAAAACCTCTATAACACCCCCTGCTAGCCCTATTAGGATCCTCAAGGCTTTTTACTCCTTTAAGGTCATTTTGCCCATTATATTTTTCTACGCGCTAAGTTGCGCGATCGCTACATTTATAGAGAATGACTATGGCGCAAATGCTGCTTATACGATCATTTATGGCTCGTGGTGGTTTATGCTCTTGCATATATATCTTGCCATTGCCTTGCTTGCTAGCTTTATCCACTCCTGTGCCTACAAACGCAAAAAATACGCCTCTATGCTGCTGCATAGCTCATTTATCGTGATCATCATAGGGGCTGGGATCACGCGGTATTTTGGGACAGAGGGAATGATGTGGATACAAGAGGGCAAGAGTGTGAGCTTCTACTACTCTAATGATAATTACATCAATATCGCCGCGCTAAATGACTCGTGGCAAAAAGACTATGCCCAAATCCCTGCTAATATCAGCGCATTTAGAGGGATTTTTACAAATTCACGCATTAAAGATAGCGCGATGATCTTTGATAAGCCCGTGGAAGTCCTCTCACAAGAAGTCGCGCTAATCCCCAATAAATCCCCAAGAAATGCCCCAATGCTACTGCGCTTGCTTGTAAGCTACAATGGACAGACAAAGCCTATCGAGCTTATAGGGGGAAATGGCTTTTCTAATGAACACGCCGCGGTGCGTGAAGAAATCGGCGGAATGAAAATGAGCTTCCACTGGGGATCTAGGCGCGTGGAGCTGCCCTTCTCCCTACGCTTGCTACAATTTGAGAAAAAGACCTATGCCGGCACGGATAATCCTTCTTCTTATGCCTCAGAGGTGGAGATTTTAGACGCGCAAGGCTCTCTTATCAAGCCTTTTAGAATCTTTATGAATAATGTCTTAGATTTTGGGGGCTATCGCTTCTATCAAAGCGATTATTTCTTCAACGAAGAGGCAGGCAACTACACTAGCGTGCTATCTGTCAATCACGATCCGGGTAAGCTCCCCACCTATATCGGCTATGCGATGCTAATCATCGGGGCATTGTGGCTGCTGTTTGACAAAAATGGTCGCTTTATGCAGCTAGCACGCTTTGTCTCTAGCCATAATCTCGCGCAAAAAGGCGCGCTTGCCCTTGTGTTAGCATTAGGGCTACTCTATGGTCCAAATCTCCACGCAAATACGCCCAATATACAAACCCACGGCAAGCAAGGCACGCCACTTGTAGAGACAGGCGCGGCGCAAAACGCAGACTCTAGCAAGGTGGATTCTAGTGCGCCACAAAAAGTGGATTCTAGTGCGGCGCAAACCTCACTGCCAGATAATCTTATGCAATTTCTTACTACTAGCAATCACCTTTCCAGCGAGCAAATAGAGTCCTTTAAGCGCGTGTGGGAGGATTTGCGTAAAGATCCAGATAGTATTGACCCAGCGCATAGACAGGAGCGTATCGCGCTTTTGCGCGATAATGCTAGGGAGTTTGCCACCCGCCTTAGTAGAATCCAGATCCAAGACTACGCCGGTAGAATCCAGCCTTTTGACACAATGGCTATGCACATTATGCATAAAATCTCTAGGACAAATGGCTTTGAAGGGCTAGATAATACCCAGACCCTAATGGGAGCTATGATCTTCCCTAGTGATTTTGTAAGTGCTAATCTAATCCACACCAAAACCCCAAAGCTCCGCGCGATCCTAGGCGTGCCACAGGATAAGGTGCGCGTATCGTTTATGGATATTTATGACACACAAACAGGAGAATCCAAGCTGCATAATTACTTCGCTGATGTGCAGCACAAAAGCGAGAGCGAGTGGAATGCCTTTGATAAAGATGTGCGCAAGGTAACAGAGAGCTATGAGATTGTAAAAAGCGTGCAAACACTCCTTTACTTGCGGATTTTCCCAGACCCTAGCACAAAGCGGTGGTTTTCTGCCACAGAGCTTACCTACCTCTTACTCCAAGGACAGCTGCCTATGCAAGAATATGAGCCGATGATACAAAAAGTGGATTCTATGATGAATGCGCTTTTTATGGGTATGATTCTAGGCGTTAGCACAAATTCGTGGGATCTTGGAATCTCTGCGCTAAAGAGCCTAGAATCCTATCAAGAGCAAAATGGCGGAGAGGATTATGTCAGCCCTAGTCGCATAGAGTGGGAGATCGCGCTTAATCACTACAATATTTTTGAGACACTTATCCTGCCTTATACGCTACTAGGCTTGCTTGGGCTGCTTATCGTGCTTGTGTATATTTACAAAGATCGCGCTGTGCCTAGGAGAGTCTATCGGGTATTTTTCGCGCTTATTGCTCTGTGCGTCATAGCCCACACGCTTGGGCTTATCGTGCGATGGTATGTCTCTGGGCACTCTCCGTGGAGCAATGCCTATGAATCAATGATCTACATCGCGTGGGCTTCTGGGATCGCTGGGGTGGTGTGTTTCCCACGATTTATGCTAGCTCTTTGTGCGACAAGCTTTTTCTCTGGGGCGAGCCTTTTTGTCGCTCATCTAGGCTATATGGATCCACAGATCCAAGATCTAGTGCCTGTCTTGCAGTCTTATTGGCTTAATATCCATGTCTCTGTGATTACCGCAAGCTATGGATTTTTGGGGCTTTGCTTTGTGCTTGGAGCTTTCACACTTGTGCTATTTATCTTGCGTAAGCCCGATAAAGCACATATAGATAAAGCTATCATTTCAGTCAATGCCATCAATGAAATGACGATGATTTTAGGCATTTTTATGCTTACAATTGGGAATTTTTTGGGCGCGATTTGGGCGAATGAGTCGTGGGGGCGATATTGGGGCTGGGATCCTAAAGAGACTTGGGCGTTGATTGCCATTGGCATTTATGCCATTGTCTTGCACCTGCGCTTTATCAAGTTTAGCAATCTGCCCTTTGTCTTTGCCACAGGCAGTGTGCTGGCATTTTATAGTGTGCTAATGACCTATTTTGGCGTGAATTACTATCTCGCGGGCAAGCACTCTTACGCCGGGGGCGATCCTGTGCCTATGCCGTGGGAGATGTATGTGTTTATCGCTATCACGCTTGGGCTTATCATCATTGCTAGTTTCAAAAAGACCCTGCCCGCACCTAATGTGGCTGGCAATGGGGCTAGCTAAGTAATGCGTGCGCTGGCGTGGGTGGGGGTATTTCTCCTATGTAGTGTGCTAGGGCTTGGTGGGCTACTCTTCACCAAAGCTGGCAATACAATCTTACTCCCCTTTGCCCAAAGCGCACTCAATCACTCCCTGCCTTTTCAAACACAACTCCAAACCCTAGCGATCAAAGTGGATTCTATATATGCAGAACTTGTGCTAAACAAAACACTTGCTATCGTGCTAGAGGGGCGGCACTCCCTAGGGCGCAAGCTTGATATACAAGCTAGAATCCACTTTTTGCATACAGGCACTGATCATAAAGAGTCCGCACCACTTGGCTACTTACATATACAAGGCGATCTAGCAAACTACACCATACAATCCACAAATCCGCAATCTACAAATCCGCATAGCCCCGCAGAAATCTCCTTTGCCCTATTTGCTCGTATGAAGTTTTTGTCCATACAAGAATACACGCTTGAGCTGCGCGCTGTGCCTATGGAGCAAGTGGCGCGATTTTTTGACATAGACATCAATGCAAAAGGCACGCTCTCTATCCTAGCCCAAGAGCAATCCCAGATCTTGCAGCTACGCTTACAAAGCGACAAGCTCTCCTTAGGTGCGCTTGATATGGGCATAAACACACTTTACTACAAGCGCGATAGCACGCACCAAGAGCTAGCTGGCACATTTAGCGTGGGGGGTGAGATCATCACAGCACTAGGCAAGTCTAATGGCAAGGAAGCCTTGCAAAGCACTCTTTACTCTTCACGCCAAGCCCCTATGGCTTCTGCGCAAACACAGATTCTTGATAATGCGCTAGCTTATAGCTTGCATATCAGTGATCTTGGGGCGTTTGGCAGTGTATTTGGCTTTGACATACAAGGTGTGCTAGAGCTGCAGGGCAAAATTAGTGCCGATAATGGAATCACCTTTAGTGCTGCTAGCTCATCTTTGGGCGGAGAAAGCACGCTTACTTTGGAAAAAAATATCCTAAAATTCAGTGGTGAAAATCTCTCGCTTATGCGTATCTTGCAGCTACTGAAAGCCCCTACAATCCTAGAATCCAGCCTTATGGTAGAGAGTGTTTATAATCTCGCTTTCCACAAAGGCACTATCAATATTGAAGGGCAAAATTTCGCTATCTTGCTTGATGATCTTGGTGCTTTTGGGCTAGAAGCCTTTGACACACAAGATAATGCCCAAGATGCGTGGGGCGTGGGCTTTGATACAAAAGTGGATTCTAGTCTAGTCGTAAATGGGCAAATAGAGCGCGCACAAATCACCGCACAAGCTACTATAAAATCCCAAGACCAAAGCCTACGGACAAGCAAATGCACTATTGATCTAGCCACACAATCACTTGATGTAGAGTTTTTAGAATCTGCAATCACACTGCAAGGCAAGCTTAGTCAAATGCAAGCCCCACAAATTAGCCAAACACCAGACGCGCCAGAAGCAGAAGACCTACAAACAATCTATGAAACACAAGATCTGCAAGAAAACACGCAAGACATAGAAGAAATACAGGGAATCTAAAGTGGCGGACAGAGAGGGATTTGAACCCTCGAGACCCGTTAAGATCTGCACCCTTAGCAGGGGTGTGGTTTCAGCCACTCACCCATCTGTCCGTAGCAAAATAAGGGGCTAATTCTAAACTAAAATTTATAAAACAAACCTTAACGACTAGCCCTATCGTGGTTTCTTCGCTCATCAATAAGCTTGGCAAAACGCTCAAAAATATTGCGCGACTCTCTAGGACCGGGGCTTGCCTCTGGGTGGTGCTGCACGGAAAAAATCGGCGCATTTTTATAAGCCACGCCCTCAATGGTATTATCAAAAAGATTTCTATGTGTTACAACAGCGACTTGCTCAATGGATTCTGGGACACAATAGTTGTGGTTTTGCGATGTGATCTCTACAGAATTGTCCAAAAGATTTTTCACAGGGTGATTGCCGCCGTGATGCCCAAATTTTAGCTTATAAGTTTCATAGCCGTGCGCTAGGGCTAGGAGCTGATGTCCTAGGCAGATCCCAAAAATAGGGATTTTTGCTGCAATTAGCTTGGTGATTTCTCCCACTTCTTTACTAAGCATTTTGGGATCACCCGGACCATTGGATAAAAACACCCCATCAATCTCACCTTTTTCAAAGGCTTTGCATAGCTCATCAGCACAAAATGTATGCGGATATACCTTTGCCAAAAGCCCAGCACTCACAAGCTCGTTTAAAATATTACGCTTTGCTCCAAAATCAATCACTGCTACTTTATAACGCGTGATAGGCTTACTATAAGAAAAATCCGTGAACTCATACACACCTTGCGTATGTGTAAAATCATTAGTTGTAGAGACATTTTCAATATGGTTTTGTTGCTCGATTGCAGGGGAGTCTCGCAAGATCCTAGCTAGCTCATCTCTATCACTAATATCGCTTGAAGCAACCATCATCATCGATCCTTGCGTGCGGATCATTTTCACCAACGCACGCGTATCCACACCACAAATCCCAAGGATATTGCGCTTATCAAGGAAGGATTTTAGGCTCTCTTGTGCGCGAAAATTCGAGATAGTATCATCATAATGTCGCACAATCACCCCAGAAGCAAACACATCTCTACTCTCGCAATCTTGCTCATTCACACCTACAATCCCGATCTCTGGCATAGTAAAGACAATAAACTGCCCAGCATAGCTAGGATCTGTGATGATTTCTTGATAGCCGGTCAAGGAAGTATTAAAGACAATTTCCCCCACCATCGTGCCACTTCCAGAAAATGCTTGCGCTTGAAAATACACGCCATTAGCACAATACACCCAAGCTGGTCTTATATCATCTGCCATATCATCTCCATTTATCGGGCTTACATAAAGCCCTTTTTGCGTAACTCTTCTTCATAAAGCTTGTCATAAATCAGCTCATACTCATCTGTGCCTACAAGAAGTTTGCGTTTGTAGTTCTTGATTTTCTCCACAATCTCATCTTGGATCTCATCGTGCATTTTGGCAAAGCTATCAATCGCCTTAAAAATGATATTTTTAATTTGATTTTTATTGACATTAAACTGCACATATTTTTTCTCAATTAGCGTATCTAGAATCTTGTGTGAAAGTGCATTATATCGATCATCCCAAAAGAGCAAAAACCGCCGCTCATCAGCGATCTGCCGCTTGATCATACCAAAGAGCTTGCGCTCATCAACACGCAAAAACTCAACTTCACTTTGATTCTTCTCTAGCAGCTCTTGAGCTTTCAGGTCAATTGCTAGCTCCTCTTTCACATCCGCTTCAAGGATACCCTTTGCCACTTTGGCGACACTCTCAATGGGGACTTGCAACACAAGCAAGCTAGAGTTATATAAATCAAGTGCTATTTTATTGGCGATATATTCAATTTGATTAAGTCGTAACCGCATAGTGCAACCTCTAGATAGAATGCGCTATTATAGCATTATTTAGATGAAATATTTAGCTTGGTCTTGTGTGGGATAAATCATTAGTAGTTTTAAGAAATAAAAAGATAGCTAGAATCTAGTTAGATTCTAGCTATCAAGCAAGGCACTACAACGCAAATAAATCACTAAATTCATTAAACGCCATAGATTCTAGCTTACCTTGATCACTGCAAACAGCCTTAATCTGCTCGCATTTTTTGGGGCTAAGTTTTAGGGCGATATTGCGTTCAAACTTAGCTACAAGCACAGGTATCCCCTCTGCTCTTCGGCGTTTATGCCCGATAGGATACTCCACCTCTACCTTTTCACTCTTGCTACCATCTTTGTAGAAAATCTGCACCGCATTGGCAATAGAGCGTTTATCAGCTTCTAAATACTCACGCGTATAGCGATCATCTACTTCTACTACCATCTTATCACGCAGGGCGTCAATGCGTGTATCACTCGCTACTGAATCTTCATAATCTTCTGCAGTGAGTCGCCCAAATACAAGCGGCACAGCTACCATATACTGAATGCAGTGATCCCTGTCAGCTGGGTTTGCAAGCTCACCGACTTTGTTGATGATTCTATGTCCAGATTCTTGAGTGGTGATTACAATTTTTTCAATAGAATCTAGTCTGTCTCTCACTTCATTATGCAATTTCAACGCACATTCTACGGCAGTTTGTGCGTGAAATTCTGCTGGGAAGCTGATTTTAAACAGCACATTTTCCATTACATAGCTGCCAAATTCTTGTGGGATAGTGAGCTTTTTGCCCCGCATTTTCACATCTTCAAATCCCCAGAATTCCGCGCTTAACGCACTTGGATAGCCCATTTCTCCGCTTAATGCTTTTAGGGCTAGATTTACGCCCCTTGAGCTTGCGTCCCCTGCCGCCCAGCTTTTGCGTGAGCCTGTGTTTGGTGCGTGGCGATATGTCCGCAACGCCCCACCATCAATAAATGCGTGGCTTACTGCGTTTCGCACTTCTTCAAAGCTCCCACCAAGCATAGCGCACGCCACCGCGGTAGAAGCGATCCTAACAAGTAGCACATGGTCTAGCCCCACTTTGTTAAAGCAGTTTTCTAACGCAAGTACACCTTGAATCTCGTGTGCTTTAATCATAGCACTAAGCACATCTTTGACTTTCAAAGGCTCTTTACCTTCGGCAATATTTTTGCGGCTTAGATAGTCTGCTACTGCCCAAATCGCCCCTAGATTATCGCTTGGGTGTCCCCACTCTGCGGCTAACCAAGTGTCATTAAAATCAAGCCATCTAACCATAGCCCCTACATTAAACGCCGCTCTCTCTGGCTCTAGCTGATAGCTAGTCCCCGGAATCTTTGCTCCCAAAGGGCGAAACTCCGCCCCCTCAACAACAGGTCCTAAAAGCTTAGTGCAAGCTGGAAAGTTTAGGGCTAAAAGTCCGCAACCTATGGTATCCATAAGGCAGTATCTTGCTGTCTCATACGCTAAAGGCGAGGTAATCTTATACTCCAACGCATAACGCGCAATTTTTGTTAGCAACTCATCAAATTCTGGTCGTTTGGTATCTAGTGTTCCCATATCGGCACTCATTGTGTTCTCCTTGTAGTTAAAGTTAAAATTATGTCCGCCTTGCCTTTGCGGTTAAAATCGCGGATTCTGCGTTCGCCAACTTCGGCACTACCGCTTAGGTAGCTTCTCGTTGGCTCACTTGAAAACCACGATTTTTCCTCGCAAAATCAAGGCGTAGCAGAAGATTTTTCAAATCAAATAGCTCTGCCTTGTGTTATTAGAATCTAGATTCTAGATTCACCGCCGCTGATGTCAAATCCTTTGTGTGGCAAAAATTCAAGTTGCCTAAGCGGCAAGATTTTTGAGCTAAAAATGGGGCTTTGCAAGGCTTTGGCAAGGAGTTACCTAAGCGGTAATGACGCAGCCAAAGCCGCAGCAATCGCCGTTTTTAGCCAAAAAGCTAACGCGCAAAAGCGCACAAAAGATTAACGCTTATCCATAGGCACAAACGCCTTATTATCCGGTCCTGTATATTGCGAACTAGGTCGGATTAGCTTATTATTCCCCCTTTGCTCAAAGATATGTGCCAGCCACCCTGCCGTGCGTGAAAAGATAAAAATCGGCGTGAAATACGGCGTGGGAATCCCCATAAAGTGATAAGCACTCGCACTATAAAAATCAAGATTAGGGAAAAGCTTTTTTTGATCCCACATTACCTTTTCTATGGCTTCACTTATGGGGTATAGCCCCTTTGTGTCTTTCACATCTTCACCTAGCCTTTTACTCCATTTTTTTATCACCACATTGCGTGGATCTTTTTCCACATATACGCGATGTCCAAAGCCCATAATCTTATCTTTTCTAGCAAGTTTATCTAAAATCCCTTGCGTTGCCTGCTCTGGCGTTTTAAACTCCTCTATCAAATCCATTGCCGCTTCATTTGCTCCGCCGTGCAGTGGTCCCCTCAATGCCCCAATCGCCCCGGTAATCCCTGCATACACATCAGACATTGTCGCAGTAATCACCCTTGCGGTAAATGTAGAGGCATTAAACTCGTGCTCTGCATACAAAATCAAACTTGCGTGCATAGCCTTTACCCATAGCTCTTTTGGCTCTTTTTGGTGCAAGGATTCTAGGAAATATCCGGCGATAGAATCTTGCTTAGATTCTGTGTTTATCTCCTTGCCACTTGTATGATAATGATGCCAGAAAGTCAGCACACTTGGGAAAATACCTAAAAGCCTTATGCCAATTTTTTGCTGATTTGGAAAAGATGCTTTAAATACATCATATTCTTCTCTCTCCAAACAACCAAGTGTAGAACACGCTGTCCGCATAATATCCATAGGGTGTGCATCTTTGGGTAAAAGCTTTAGCACTTCTTTTAGCTCTTTTGGTAAGCTTCTTGCGGCTATTAGCTCTTTTTTGAAAGATTCTAGCTCTGCTTTATTTGGTAGCTTTTCTTTTAATAGCAAATATGCCACTTCTTCAAACTCACAATGCTCGGCTAAATCATAAATATCATAGCCTCTATAATTTAGCCCGTGTCCTGTGCCGCAAGTACAGATTGCTGATTCTCCTGCGCTTATCCCTGCTAAGCCACCTACTTTTTTTGCGACTTTTTCTGTTGGTGCTGCCATTTTCTCTCCTTTCTCTTAAGTTATTTTTTGCTTTTAAAGAGCGTATCAAGCTTTTGCTCATACTCGTGGTAGCCAAGCATTTCATACAGCTCATCGCGTGTTTGCATAGAATCTATGCTATTTTTCTGCGAGCCATTATTGATAATGTCTTGAAACACCGCTAATGCCGCCTTATTCATAGCCCTTGCTGCTGATAGTGGATACAGCACCATAGAGATTCCTACATTTTTTAGCTCATCTTTGGTGAAGTAAGGCGTTTTGCCAAACTCCGTGATATTTGCTAGAACAGGCACTTTTATGACTTCAGTAAATTGCTTATACTCTTCTAGCGTATGGATTGCTTCAGCAAAGATCATATCCGCTCCTGCCTCCACATAGGCTAATGCCCTTTCAATCGCTACTTGTTGCCCCTCACTTGCGTGGGCATCAGTCCTTGCCATTACCACAAAGCTAGAATCTAGCTTTGCATCCATTGCCGCTTTTATCCTATCGCACATCTCTTCTTTGCTGACAAGCTCTTTGTTGGGGCGATGTCCGCAGCGTTTTTGCGCGACTTGATCTTCTATGTGGCAGCCTGCTGCACCACTTCGTGTTAAGTCCTTAATCGTTCTAGCGATATTAAACGCTCCACCCCAGCCCGTATCTGCATCTACAAGCAAGGGTAAATCACTTACCGCCGTGATGCGGCGCACATCAATACACACATCTTCTAATGAGCTAATGCCAAGATCAGGCACACCTAAGCTCATCGCCGCTAATGCACCACCGCTTAAGTAAAGGGCTTTTGCACCGCTTTTTTGCGCTTGTATAGCAGAGTAGGCGTTAATCACACCTATGATTTGCAAAGGATTATTTTCCTTTAATGCTTCTCTAAATTTTTGTCCTGCTGTTTTCATTTTGCCTCCTTTATATTTTTAGATTTTGGGTAGCCAAGATTCTGCAATGCTGCTTCAATCTCAGGCATTACGCTAGAATCTTCAATCGTGCTAGGCATTTTCCATTCATTACCATCAGCAATATCACGCATTGTGCCTCGCAAGATTTTACCACTTCTAGTTTTTGGCAGTCGCTTTACCACCGCGACAATATGCAATGAAGCCACCGCACCAATCTCTTCTCGCACAAGCTGCACGACACCTTCGCACAGGCTTTGTATATCTCTTTCCAGCCCATCTTTTAGCACGACAAATGCTAGTGGTATCTCACCTTTTAACTCATCATTCACGCCGATAACCGCACATTCTGCAATATCTGGGTGCTTCGCAATCGCCTCTTCCATACCGCCAGTTGAGAGCCTATGTCCTGCGACATTGATGACCCCATCCATTCGCCCCATTACAAACACATAGCCATCTTTATCAATATAGCCACTATCACCAGTAAGATAATAGCCCGGATAGTGATTAAGGTATGAGTTTTTATATCTTGTATCATCGCCCCAGATTCCCATTAGGCACGCAGGGGGCAAAGGTAGCTTGATGACTAGATTGCCTAGCTTTCCGGCTTTGCACTCCTTGCCCTCTTCATCTAGGACTTTGAGATTAAATCCGGGCATAGGCTTTGTAGGTGAGCCGGGCTTTACCGGCATTTGCTCTAGTCCTAGCGGATTTGCCGCTATCGCCCAGCTTGTCTCTGTCTGCCACCAGTGATCAATCACAGGCTTTTTGACAAGCTTTTCAATCCATTTGAGTGTATCGCTATCGCACCGCTCCCCAGCGACAAATACCGCTCTAAGTGAGCTAATATCATACTTTTTAAGCCATTCACCTTTAGAATCTTCTTTTTTAATCGCTCTAAATGCAGTAGGTGCAGAGAATAAAATATTTACTTTATATTCTTGCACCACACGCCAGAATGCCCCCGGATTTGGCGTTTTGACAGGCTTGCCCTCATAGAGGATAGTCGTGCAGCCATTCATCAATGTCGCATACACAATGTAGCTATGCCCCACAACCCAGCCTACATCACTTGCCGCCCAAAAGACATCGCCGGGCGTTGCGTTGTAGATATTATCCATAGACCACTTCATCGCCACAGAATGCCCCCCATTACTGCGGATCACGCCCTTTGGCTTACCAGTCGTGCCAGAGGTGTAGAGGATATACAGCGGATCAGTGGCATCCACAGGCACGCATTCTACGGGATCTGTCTTTTCCTCTTCACTCTCCCAATCCACATCACGCCAAGGCAGCATATTTGCCCTCTCTTGTGGGCGTTGCCAAATAAGACAAGTGGTAGGCTTATGGCTAGAGCTTTTTATAGCTTCATCTAAGATAGGCTTATATTTCACCACGCGTGAAATCTCTATCCCACAAGAAGCACTCATAATTACGCGTGGCTTGGCATCTTCAATCCTAGCAGCTAGCTCGTGGGCGGCAAATCCGCCAAAGACCACACTATGGATCGCCCCAATCCTAGCACAAGCAAGCATCGCAATCACCGCTTCAGGGATCATAGGCATATAGATAAGCACTCTATCGCCCTTTACCACGCCTTTATTGACTAGGATTCCAGCGGTTTTTGCCACTCTTTTGCGTAGCTCTTTATAGGTGTAGGACTTTTTTGTGTCTGTTACAGGTGAGTCATAGTGCAATGCCACTTGATCGCCTCTGCCATTTTCTATATGCAAATCAAGGGCGTTGTAGCAGGTATTCATACACCCACCGACAAACCACCGATAATGGTCATTGACAACATCAAGCACCTTATCCCATTCGTGATACCAATGCACCTTTTTAGCGGCTTCTGCCCAAAAGGCTTCAGGATTTTCAATGGATTGTTGATACACTTCTTGATATGTGGGCATTTCACCTCCTTTAAAGTTTGATAGGGATTTATTCTAGCTAGAATGCGCGGATTTGCTATGAACAATTTTTGCGTTTTTGATGATTAGATTTGGGCATAAACCATTATAATTGCACAATTTTTGTGCAATTATTGTAAGATATGACTAGAATCCAGTTTTGAAGATTATTTGTTTAGCACGATTCTAAGCATTGCAGCGGGGCTGCGGGAGCTTTCTAAAGAAACTTCGCTCGCTTGTTTTCTAAAGAAACTTCGTTTTGCGTGATTTTTAGAGTAGGAGTTACCTAGAGTGGTAATGACTGCCCTAAAAATCACACAATCAATCGCATTGCTCACCCAAGATTGAATTGCGCGCCCTAGAATCCACTTTTTGAAAGCAGGCTATTATGGCATTCAACACCCTAGAAAAGCTCATCGCTATTTATCAAAACTCCGGCTTAAGTCTCTCTAAATTCGCCCAAATCATCGGCAAGGATAGGCGCACACTCACTTCGTGGATAGATAAAAGTGTCGCCAAAACACCGCCCCTAGAAGTATGCCAAGCTATTTCTACATTCTTCCGCTATCCTAGTAGGATCTGGGAGCAAGACTGCGAGAAAGATGAGTTTTTCTCTCTCTTAAAAGCCCTGCCACAAAGCGAGATAGCTATCATAGATAAAGGCTATGAAGGCGGACTTGCCTATATTTTAGAAAAAGAATCCAAAAGACGCTTTGTGATCCACCCTCGCTTCCCCTCTCCTGCTTATCGGGATAAAATCGTTACTTTTCCCTACAAATTTGGCAACTCATCGCGCGCACAAAGCTTGCGCAAAATCCGCTATGAACGAATGCTAGAGCATAGCTTTGAGAGCATTGAGTGGTATAGTATAGAATCTTTACTGCGCTTTGGATTCTGCCCTATTGGCAATCTTTTTACCATAGATGAGCGCATACGCATACTTGAGCTAATTATAGAGAGCCTAGAAGACAACTACAACAAATCTCTTTACTTTTTTGACTCTTATAGCACCAAGCTCTTTGGGATCGATAGTGCTTATCTCTCGCTTTTGCCAGATGATGGGCTAATGTTTCTAAAAATGCCCATAGATTCTATGATCCTAGAGATACGCAATGCTGCTTTGGTGCAGAGGATCCACAAGCACTTCACCTCTCCTAGCCACGCCCCCAAACACACACAAAAGCAGCATAGCCTACATATCGTGCGCACACTTATGGAATCACTCAAAAATAGCAATGATCTCTTAAGCTTTTATGAGATTATCGCAGACTCCACGCCCTATGGCGAACTCTTTGCTAATAATATCCAGCCACACAGCCTAGCCCACTAGCTCTTATCAAACTAGATTCTAGTATCCTAGCTAAATCGCCCTAGAGAAAAATGCCTACAAATCTCCTGTGGCAATTCACCTCGTTGCAACGCGCTAATGCCTAGCTCCCCAAGAGCTGGAGCAAATTTAAATCCGTGGCTAAGTCCGCCAAGATACAGCAAGCAAGAGTCAATAAAATCAATGATAAAGCCTTCATCAGGTGTCATTGCATAAGTGCATACTGCCCCTGTGCATAGCTCACCCAAGCTAGGCATAAACGCGCGGATATGTTCAGCGATGGCACGCTTATCACTCTCTATATCCCCAAAGCCTAGAAGCTCATCGCGCGTAGTTATATCCTGCCCAAAGACATTAAGCCCGATTTTGACCCCAGAGCCAAAATCCGGGAATCCATAGAAATGATCTCCATTAAACTCCATAATAAACGCCGGCATAGCATCGCGTAGCTGATAAGAGCTAGAATAAAACCAATTAAGCATTTTGCGCTTAGGCTTTACAGGGATTTGTGGTAGATCAAACGCACACACACTAAGGATCTCACTAGCAAAGCTCCCCGCACTAAGCAAAATCTTATCAGCTAGGATTTGACTAGAATCCGTATAGATATAATAGGCTCCGCCTTGCTTCTCTATACGCCTAATGCACGAGATAAGCACATCTGCCCCAAGCCCTACTGCTAGCCTTATGGCAGTTTCTACACTTTTATCGCTATATACAAACCCCGTCCCTCTCTCCAAAATCCCTGTAAAATGATCTGGCACATTGATCCCATAGAGCTGGCTAATCTTTTGGGGGCTAAGGAGCATTGTATCTAGGGCGAAGTCCTTGCTACTTTGCGCGACATTGCGCATAAACGCACTTGCAGGATCACCGATATTTAGCACCCCACATCGCTCAAAGATCTTTTGCCCACTTGTTTGCTCAAACTCCCCCCAAAGCTCAAAAGCACGCTGCAACAGCGGGATATACTTCTCCCCCTCGCCATAAGCTATGCGGAAGATTCTAGTATCGCCGTGGTAGGAGCCATTAGAATGTGGTGGTAGAAAATTATCAATCAAGCAGGTCTTAAGCCCTTGCCTACTTGCATAATACCCAGCAAAGCTCCCTACACTCCCACTACCGATAATCACAACATCATATTTCATCATTCACCCCTTGTGTAATAGATTCTAGCAAGCCTGCGCTTATGGATTCTAGTCGCGGCAAGCTCGCGCTTATGGCGTGCTACCACACACATCGTCCGCTAATACACGCATTTAATAGCTCTGGCAAAGGCAGCAGAGCATTGCCACGCCTATCCTCGCCCTCACCACTGCAATTATGCAGTGAAATTATCGATTCAAAAGGATTGCGATGAGATCTTGCAACTTCTAGCACACCTAGCCCAAGAAGCTCCAAATGCCGCGAGCCAAAGCGCGTGAGTCGCTCTATCATATCTGCTGGATTCTGCACAGCCTGCACTCTTGCGCGGAAAGATTCTAGGCTAAGGCTTGGGGCATTTGCAGGGATAATCACCACGCCATCGCGTAGCCTTAATGCCGCCACTGCGTGCCCTAAATTTCTACCAGATAAAGGATCCAATCTCACAAGCGTAAAGAGAAACACACTCCCCACAGGTCGCTCTAGAACGCTTTGCAGCAAAGTATAAATCCCACTCTCCTCCACACTCTGCCCTAGCACACTCCACTCATATTGTGGAAGCATAGAAATACTACTTGCCAACGCCCTGCTTGTCCCACGATAAAACAACTCCCTATGATCCCTAGCAGGGCTGTCATAGTAGCCTAAAATATCTTGCAAAGTATCGTGCAAAAGCGAGTTTCTCGCATAAAAGCTGGCAAAAGGATTGACCCCCGCCCCTGTATCAAAAAAATACCCCCCACTACCGCGCGGATGAGCGTGCGTCTCTAAGAGCTCGGCGATTGCTTGATAAGCTTGCAAAAGGCAGATCCCACACACCCCACTACTTGCCCTAGAAGTATCCGCACTAATATTGATATGCCACAATCGCGCCACCCACGATTCATTAAGGCTAAAATAAGCAGGCAAGGCTGGGGAGCTTTGCATAAAAGACTGCTGCAAAAGTGGATTCTGCTTATTGTGCCCTTTGGCACTCTGTGTGGGTAATATCGCAAGCAAGTGTTCAAGCAAGTATTGTAGAAGCGATCTAGGGGGCGTGGATATGGGGCTAGCTTGTAGGATCTGTTTTGATGAGTTTTGCAAGGGATTATGCTTATGCCCCGGGGCTGGGCAGGTGCGGAGATTTTCTCCAATGTTTGCGCTAATGAAGCGCAGCCACTCCTGTGTAATGTGATCTAGCTCAAAGGCAGAAGTCGGGCTATTTTGCACATCATTGCTAGCATACTCCTTGCTAGCGACATAGGGCACACCCCAGTGGATCCCATAGCGCGTAAGTCGCAAGATATTGCTATCTTTATCCAAAAAGGCGAAATGCCTATCATCAATGGGGATAGGCTTGAAAAAGGCTCTATTATCCTTAGGAGGCGTGCCATCTGTGCATAGTCCCCAAACCACCCAATCCCACGCCTGCTTGCCTGTATTAGAATACATACAATACAGCCGCCCACTGCTCTCATCATAGCTTGCAATATGTCCGCTCAAAAGATTGTAGTAGAGAAATGCGGTGTTTTTCTGTGATTGATTGTTAGTTAGGAAATACCGCTCCTGCCCTTGTGCGTAGCTCACGCTCCAAGAAATCGCGCTTTGGATAGTGAGATTTGCCGGGGTGGCTATGGTGCTTGCCCATTTCTGCATAGAGTGTTCAAGCGTATGTGTATAAAGCCCACCTGCAAAGGTATGTGCTGCATACAAATAGCTCCCATCATCTTGTAGGCTATAAATGCCATCAAGCGAGTAGAAGCGATTGTCCTTTAGCTGCCATTGCTGGCTTGGGAGATTGATAGCACAGGGCGATAAATGCACATAGTCTTTATCGCGCCTTCTCTCTACCACAGAATCTGGCGCAGTGATACATAGCCAAGTATCGTTAATGCGATATGCCAAATGGCTAAAGACATCAAAACGCGCTTGCGGGGCAGCTTGACAGCTTGAGAGAACGATATAGCTTGTGCCGCCTGAAAATGTGGGGACATAGCATAGCGTGCGATTATCTTGGGTTAGCACGCGTATGGGCGTATCTTGCGGCTTTTGGGCTAGGGTTTGCTTGGGGCTAAAGGGAGTGGCATAGAGCAAAAGGGGCAAAAAAAGGGCAGATACACTACCTACAAATACACTCCCTAGAGTTAAGGCGACTTTAGCAGGGTTTGCCATAGATTCTAGCCTTAGCCAATCGCCTTAAGCCCCATACTAGAGGCGATGATCACACACACGCACACAAACTTCAAAAGCGAGCGATCTTCTTTATAAAACACCACCCCGACAATCACGCCCCCAGCCGCGCCTATACCTGTCCATATCGCATACGCCACGCCCATAGAGATCTCTTGCATAGCTATGGATAAGCAAGTAAAGCTAAGCCCAAAGCAGCCGATGATCGCTAGGAGATAGAGTCTCTTCCCATCGACAAAGCGTTTCATCACAATCACGCCAAAAATCTCCATAACCCCAGCGGCAAGCAACATCGCCCAATGTATCATCAAGCACCTTTATGGTTTGTGGCAAATTTCAGCCCGATCACACCACACATCAACACCACAATGAGCGTGATTTTTAGCCAAGAAGCTGGCGCGCCAAAGACTACAATCTCTGCTAGCACGATCCCTGCCGCACCAATCCCTACAAACACGCTATATGCCACGCTAATTTCTATGACCCTAATTGCTAGCAGCATACAGACAAAGGAAATGCAAATGCCTAACCCTGTCAAAGCCTGCAGCCCTAGAGTGTCGGCATACTTCAGCCCGCTTACCCAAAATATCTCACAAATACCGCCGATGATGATAAAAAACCAGCCAAGATTTTTGCTCATATACACCCTTATCCCCTAGCATTAAGGCGTGATTGTAGCACAAAAGAGCTTGCAAGCTCTCTTCAAAACACCACATATAAGCGTGTTTTTAGGTGGCTTTCAAGGTTAAGATACTCTTGTAAGTCAATATCATCAAAAGCGTTTAGATAGACTATTTCATCGTGTGTTTTGTTTTTGATGTAGTCAAGCACTTCTTTATCCATTTGGACGATATAAAGGCTATTTTCACATTGATAGAGCTTATCTTTTATAATGGATTCTAGCTTTTTATGGAGCATTTTGCTATCTTGCAAAGCTAGGTTTAGGGCTTTATCTTGTGGGCTTAGGTCTGCGTGGGTGATTAGCCCTAGATTATCATTTTCTTCGCTTACAAGCTCTGGCTTTTGCACCATAGTAAAAAGGCGGAAGTCTAGGTCTAGCTCTTTTGCGCTTAGTAAATCTTGCTTAGCAGCCTTGGCGATTTTAGCGGCTGCTCTTTTGACGCGCTCTATGGTTATATCGCTTATCACAGGATTTTGGCTTTTAAGAGTATTTTTACAAAAATCATAAGCGACTTTATTTTTAGCCTCATTAATTGGCTCATCAAGCTGCACTAGGATAAATCTGCGATTGCCGCCATCTTCGGCATTTAGCTCCATTACGGCTTGGGCGGTGGTGCCACTGCCGGCGAAAAAATCAAGCACTATATCTCCCCCCCCCCCCCCCCCGTGTTTGTAGAGATTTTAAGTAAGTGTTTTACTAAATTTACAGGCTTAGGAGTATCAAATAGTTCTTTATTTCCCAGCAATAATTCTATTTCTGTTTTTGCGGAAGTTAAAGAACCAAAACCGCTTAAAATACTAGCCTGTATTTTAGATAAAACACTATAATCACTTTTATAAATTTTCAATCTAGGGACATTGCCATCCTTAAAATATAAATCAACTTCACCATTTATAAACTCACTATAACTAAACTTCCAATTTCTTATACACTCATCACCATTTGGAAGCTGTATTGAAAATTTATTGTCATCTTTATTTTGATTTGCGGCTGCCGCATTACTACTAAACCATTCTCCTTTAGGATCATTATCTGGATTTTCAAATTTCATAGTATTTTCTAATTTTGAAAACACTAAACTATCTTTATTTTTTGCATAAACCAAAATATATTCGTGTTCTTTTCTAATATGTTTCGATTGTTTTAAAACACTACTAACGGAATTCCACACAATATCACTTACAAAATTCTCCTCCCCAAAAATTTCATCGCAGAGAATTTTTAAATTTGCTTGTTCATTATCATCTATGCTTATGAAAATCACGCCATCATCTTTGAGTAAATCTCTAGCAAGTTTTAGTCGTGGTAGCATAAAGCTTAGCCAGCCGCTATGGGCTTTATCTCCGCTAGGATTGGTTAGGAAGTGTAGCACTTCACTTTTTTCTAGCACTTTGCCATTGCTATCAAGCTTTAGTAAATCTAGCTCGACTAAGAGCTTTTGATACTCTTTGACAAAGTTATCATCATAGATAAATTTCTCATTTTTTGTATTGTAGGGAGGGTCGATGTAGATCATCTTTATCTTGCCATCATAGGCAGATTTTAGGAGCTTTAGGGCGTGGAGATTATCGCCTTTGATGATGATGTTTTGTGAGTGTTTGGGGTCTAGCTCTTTTAGCTCTTTTGTGGTGGGGGTGGAGTATAGGGCGTTTGCTAGAGGTTTGCCGATGAAGCTTAGCCCATAGCCTTGCATAGAGCTAGGGCTAAAGCCTAGTGCTTGGCTTAAGGCGTCTAGGTTTAGTCGCTCTTCGCTTATGGTTTGGGGGTGGTGCTTTGCAAGATAGTCTAAAAGAGGGTTATGCTCTTTGGTGCTATCTAGTATATTTGCTTGCTTGATGTCTTGTTTGGTTAGTCTTTTCTTAGTTGGCATTGTTTTCTCCTTGTGTTTGTCTTAGACACTCTAGTAGGGTCTGCTTGTTTATGCGTTTTTTGAAAATGATTTGGATATTGTCATTTTCTAGCTTTTGGCTTAGTTGGGTGAAAAATTTTTCAGCGTATTTGATCTTTTGCATTTCATTTTTTGAAATCTCGTTTTCATCATCATAGCCCTTACTCTCACAGACAAAAAAGATCTTCTTGCCATTACTATCTTCTAAAAAGTAGGCGAAATCTGGCTCATAGTGCTTATAAGGCGTGGGGATGATAAGCTTAGGCAGCTTGGCAAAGACTTTTATAGTCTTAGAATCCACTTTTTCATTATCTTCTGTGATGATGAAGCGTTCTATCTTAGAGTCATAAATGATCTCTTCATAGAGATAATTATCCGCTGGTTTGCCGCTTTCATAGTAACGCCCTAGCGTGTGGCGTGGGAGAGTCCCGCTAGAAAAGATACTTTGGCTCTCATTTTTAGCGGTAGAAAAATCATAGCTTATACATTGAAGTAAATTGTGATGAATTTGGTCTTTGATGATGTTTCTTAGTGCGGTGAAAGCCTTTTTAGGAGAGTTTTTAAACTTCTCTTTGTCGCATTTGGCATAAATTTGTAGCAAAAATCGTAGGGGAAGCTTGGCTTCTTTGCTAAAGTCTAGGAGTAGATTTTGCATATCTTTAGCAAAGCTTGCTTGGTAGTCTATATCGCCTAGTGTTATGGAGTCTTCTGTGATGATAATGTTTTGCTGGGCGTCGTAGCGTTTCCTCTCATAGGTGTAGCTTTCTTTTTCTATATTTGTTTTATTAAATTTTTTGACGGCTTGGTCTATGATGTCTTGCTCTTCAATGCCTTGGTAGGTGATCTTGGCTTTTTGGTTGATTTTCTCCCATAGCTCTTTGAAGTCTTTGGCTAAATTAGGGCGGATGGTAACTTGCTTTGGCTCTTTGTCGCCGCTTTCTACTTGATTGTGCTTGTTTGTGCTTGGGCTTTCTTTGGCTTTGAAAAATTCTAGCACTTTAGGAAAGCTCTCTCCTAAAAGCTCTTTGATTTTATCATCATCTTTGATACTCTCATAAATGGGAGCTTGTATAATGTAGGCTTTTTTCTCTTTGTCATAAGCGATTAGCTCTAGGTCTTTTCGCAAAATATACATAAAATCATCGATTAAATCTTGCTCACCATTTAAAAGGTCGCTTAACTCTTCTTTACTTAAGATTTTATCACTAAGGATATAGCTAGAATCTTCTATTTCTTTTTGCAAATTGCCTATGTAGTTTGACTCCTTTGCACTTACGATAATATCAAGGTAATTAAGCCTATAAAAGCTATCATCATCAAAGTCCATAAATCTATGGGTGATCCTTTTGCCCTTGTCATTGACACATAAGCGAAGTCCCCTGCCTACTTGCTGATGTATGCTTATATCGCTACTTGAGCTTGCAAGCTTGATAAGAGTAAAAATATTTGGATTATCCCAGCCCTCTTGCAAAGCCCATACGCTAAAGATAAAACGCAAGGGCGTGTTAAGGGATAAAAGCTTTTCTTTCTCTTCTAAAATCATCTTAACTCCTGCGGCTTCTTTGTCATCTTTACTGCCTTTATCACCGCTAAAATAGCCTTGATGCACTTGCAAATTTCCGCTTTCATCAAAGTCTTGCGCTAGATATGCTCTATAATTTTCATCTAAATCCTGTTTTAAAAGCTCCTCTCTTTTTGCCTTATAAAGCTTCTCAAAAGTGCTTTTGATAAAGGGCTTTTCGCCTCTAAAATCCGCGATATTTGGGATAAAAAATAAGCTTAAAGCCTTAATGCCCTTGGCAAAAAGCCTTTGCTCTTTTTCAAAATGCAAATCAATAGCCTTGCCTAAAAGAGCGGTAAGCTCATCTTCATCTAAATGATAGCTTTCGCCCTTTTTGTCTAGGATTGACTGATCGCTAAAGTAGGCTTTGTCTTTTTCTACTTTGAGTAAGATCGCACCATTGAGCTGACTAAAGCTTTCGTTAAGCCTTAGCTCTTGCTCTTTTTCTATGCCGCTTTGTGTGTAGGAGAAAATGGCTTTTTTGTCTCTAGCGTGGTAGGACTTTAGGAAAATTTGCGTGGAGCTTGAGCCTATAGTATGGACTTTGACTTGCTTGACAAGATATGCTCTAAATGCAGAGATAGAATCAAGGCAGTAGATCATATTGCTAAGTGCAAATTCTTTGTCATTTGGCTTTTTGCCCTCTTTGGGGAAGGTCGCACCAAAGCGGAAATATAGAGAATTAAGCTTAGAAAAATAGCGATGAAACGCTTCGCCCTTTAGCAAATGTGGCTCATCAATGATAGAAATGGGCTTTAGGGCGGCTATGTTTTCAAAAATGCTTTTTGTATTGAAAAGATTTTCATTGTTTTTGTTAAGCAAATTATCTTTCTTATCAATGGCGCTATTAGTTAGGATAAGCACACTTAGCTCATCTTCATTTTTGATATAGTGATTGATGATTTGCGATTGCGACTTGCTATCTGTGTAGATATAGGGCTTTAAATGCTTTTTATACTCGCTATAAAAGTAGTCTTTTGTAAGCTTGATATTTTGCTTCACAGATTCTAAAATCGCCTTTCTTGGCACGAAAATGATGAATTTATTTTGCTTAAAATGCTTGTTAAGCTCAAAGATGAGATTAAGATAGGTGAAAGTTTTGCCCGTGCCTGTTTCCATTAAAATATCTAAGCGTAGTTTATCACTGATATTGTGTATCGGCATAGGTGTGTGTTTGTAAAAGTCTTGCAAACATTCCTTTAAATTATCTTGCTTTGTAAAGTCAAAATTTGACAGAATCTCTTTTATGTTGTCAATGCAGTTTTGCTGGTAATCTTGCTTTTCAAAAATCATTGTTGCTCCGTTTAAATAGTGGAATTAATATCGCACAAATAGCTCACAAATCTGTGCAGCAATATGCCCTTCAAAATCCTTTGACACACTAGAATCTTTATTGTAATAATACAAAGCTACTTCTATATCTAATCCTTGAAAATCTAGCTTTTTATTACAAAATAATTCTTTAAAGCCCCACAATTTATCTCTTGCATTTGCTTCAAAGCTTAAGCCCTTAGGATCTACAAAGATGATTTTATAATTCCCGCTTTCTTTATGCTTTAACCAAAAGATAAAGTCGGGGTAAAATTTTCTCTGCTCTTGGCTTTGTGTATCAAAATAGGGGATAAATATAGAATCTAGCTTTTCTACAATCTTGCTAAAGCACCACTCATAATCTTTAAATGCGTTCTTAGAATCTTGTAAATATTTTTGTAAATCTTCTAAAAATTCTATCTCACTTCTCTCACTAATAGCATAGTTGATATGGATTGCAGAATCTTTATATGATTCTAAAACCATAGGGCTGTAATAGTGCTTTGCTAGCTCTGCTGTGATAACATAGCTATATTTTTCTACTCTTTGTGTTGGTTTAGCTTGGATTTGCTCTGTGTATTCATCCAGTGTGATTTTGCCTTTTTCAAACTCTTTTTTAAGCGTATCTATGCTTTTAGTTTGTTTGCTCTGTGCTAGTTCTTTCACTGCCTTATTCATCTCTTTTATAATCATCTCACTAAGCCCATCGCCACTTAGCATAAATCCATCAAAATGCGTGATACTATTCTCACAAGGCACAAACTTTTCTAACTCCTGCAAAGGTGCGTGGAAAAATCTATCCATACGACGCAGGGCATTTTGTGCTTTAATCTTTGGCATATTGCCCTTTATCTCTAAGCTTACACTTGCTTCATCGCTCATTTTTTGCTGTATCTTTTGCAAAGTGCTAAAGCCTAAATCCGCTCGGTTAATCCCACTTGATACAAGCAAAATATCTTCATCATAAGATTCTATATATTTGCTTAATCTCTCAAAGTCATAATGTGAAATCACAAAGGTTTCGCTTCTTTTATGAGAGTCTTTGTAGCTTGGCACAAGCAGGGGTTCTAGCGTTTTGTTCCTCTTAAAGCCAGTAAGCCTACTTTGGAATCTAAAGCCCTCAAGCCCTTCTAAAATCCCTTGAATCGCTTCATTTTCTGTCGCCATAATAAATACACTCTCAATACCTAAACTCCCATCACCTAAAGAATCTTTTTTGTTATACTCTAGCTTATCACTTGCTTTTAGTCGTTTGCGGACATCTTTAAAAGGCTCAATTCTTACCCCTCGCCCTATGGTTTGTAGGACATATTTTTTTGCCTTTTTGCTACCGATATTGATAAAGTTGATGAAATTCACACGATTGCTATCCCACCCCTCGCTAAATACCTTGCTTCCCATCATAATTTGTATAGGCGATTCTATATTATTTAGCCCCTCAAAATACCCTTTTTCTATATCCTCCCCACTCTCAATGCCTAGCGCATTAAGATAGCTTTTCTCCCACTCTTTAACGCTACCGATATTTAAAAGCAAAAAGGGCTTTGTCGCATTTTTACTTTTAAAGGCAAGCTCTTTATTATTCCCCTTAATCTTACAGCACTCTAGGCTTGAAGTCTCTTTAGCATAAAAGATTTGCTCTCTTAAGTCTTTAGAATCTATTTTTGCAAGTCGCTCTAAAAAGTCTTTATTCATCTCTTTTTCAGCAAAATATATGCGGCTAGATTCTAGTTTTTTTGCTAAGTTTTTTGCAATCTCACTTATATCTTTAGAATCTTTTAAGATTCCCATAATCGCTTCAAAATACAGCTTAATCCCCGCATCTTTAGTATTGACTTTATCCGCCACAGCGATGATTAAAGGATTGTGATAATGCAGGTTTTCAAACCTTGCTTTTAAGCTTTTTAATTCCTGCTTTATCCCCACAAAAAGGATAAAACTTTCCATTATCCGCTCTAGTTTTTCATCACTAGAATCCACTTTAGAATCTTTAAAGGCTTTGAGATTGCTATCTAGCACCACGATATTTTTCCCATAGCCATCATTATTAAACTTCTCTAAATTGTAGTTAAAAGCACAAGTAAATAGCTCTATATCATTATCAAAAGTCGCAGAAAAGTTAAAGATAAATCCGTGCGGATATTCCTGCCTTTCTCGCCCTTTTGCTAATTCTCTAACATAGCTTTTTCTTATAGAATCTTTGCTATCGCCCTTATGTGCTTCATCAAGCAAGATATACCAGCCTTTTTCACGCATTAAATCATCATAATTTAGCCTTTTTGCTTTAGAATCTTTACCGACATTGTCTTTTATATCTAGCAAATCACTTCTACCAAGAAACACGACATTTTCAAAGCCTAGCAAACTTTGATTATCATATTCTTTTATCTCTTTGCAAGTGATTTGTATCGGCTGATACGCATTAAAGCTTTGTATATGCGTTTTAAACTGATCTAAAATCTTATCATTAGGCACAAGTAGCATTATGGGCTTAGATTCTATCTCGCCGCTTTTCATAAGTCTTTGCATAAGGCTTATAAGCTTTATCATCACAATACTTTTGCCACTGCCTGTTGCCATCCAAAAGCTTGCCATATTGCAAAACTCTTTTATATCTAAGCCTTTTTTAGAATCTAGTTTTATAGCATTGTATTTAAAAGCCTGTTTGTATTCATAGCATAGCTCTTTTGTATTATCCCTGTATAGCTTTAAGCTACATAATGCCTTTTGCAATGCTGCTACTTGATACTCTTGCAGACTAATACTGCCATTAAAGCTTATTAAATCAAGGCTTTGAAAAAGATCGTTGAAAGATTGAATCTTTTTGTCTGTAATGTCTTTTAAAATCAGTGATTGCTTTTTAGTCATTTTCCTGCTCTCATGTTAAGTGTTTTATAGGTAGATTCTAATATCCCTTCATCTTCCTTTTCTGCCTTGAGCAATGCTTCCTTTTTGCGTTGTGTAGCAAATAGCTCATATTGTTTATAAGCGATTTGCTCCATTTGTGCGTTAGAGATACTGCCATTATCTTTTAAAATTTGCATTCCTTGAAAGGTGAGCAAAGAATCCACATTTTGTCTCCAAAAGTCCATAGTCAAAGTTTGCTTATCTTTCACTCTAAGTTCTGCGGATTCTAAAAACACATTGACTAAACGATTTAAGCTATCTAGCTCCTCTTTTTTTAGATAATTTTTCGCCACAATCACATCACCTTTACGCACAACGCTACCTTTCCAACTTGTAAGCCCCATATTCAGCTTTTTTGCATTTGCTCTCTCACAAATCAGCTCTGCGGCAGTTTTATGTGTGATAGCGTATAAAAGCTTGTTTTGCGTCTGTGCGAAAAACATCTGTGTCGCCTTATCGCTAGAATCATAATCTACACTCAAAGCAAAAAGTTCTCGCACTTTTTGATAAAACCTTTTTTCACTTGCCCTTATATCTCTAATCTGTTCTAACAGCTCATCAAAATAATCACTTCTGCCATTTGGATTTTTAAGTCTATCGCTATCTATTAAAAAGCCCTTTTGCAAATAGGTTTTTAAATGCTCATTTGCCCAGATTCTAAACTGCACCCCCCTTTTACTACGGACACGAAAGCCCACGGCTAAAATCATCTCTAAGGAATAAAATTTCACTTTGTATGATTTGCCATCACTAGCAGTTGTCAAGTATTCCTTGACAACTGAATTCTCTTGCAATTCCCCTTCCTGCAAGATATTTCTTATATGCAAACTTATATTTTGTTTTGAGGTGTCAAAAAGTTTTGCCATAGAATCCTGGGCTAAAAATACATTCTCCCCAAGCTCATAAAGCTCGACTTTTATTTTTTTATCTTGTGTGGTGTAAAGGAGGATGTTATTTTGCATTCATTACCTTTATCTTTTGGTCTTTTATCGCTACACTATTACAATCCTCTAAAAGTTGCTGATGTATCGTTTCTATTGATTGAATACCTTCAGTCGCATTTGGGTTATTACTTACAGAAAGTTCTTTGATGGTCTCAATTATTTTTTCTCCGATTCTTTCTTTACATTGTTGTTGCATTATCTCTTTGTAAAATTTTTCTTGTTCTTTAAGTTTTGATTCTGAAATCTTATCAATACAAGAATTTACTAACATTAAAATAATTGCATATCCTATAATTTTTAAGGCACAATCAAATCCTGTTACTTTTTCAATAATATTCCGTGATGTATTGTTTTCTGCCATTTCCTATTCCCACCACAAAAGATTTTTAAGTTTTGGGTATGTGTGCAAGTCGATTTGCTCTAATGATACAATATCGCCATTATCAAACTCACAAGATTCTATACCTTTAGAATCTAAAAATAATCGCTTGATTTTTAGCCCTTGCAAGTTTGCTAAAGTGTGGAATAAATCAAATTCCTTTCTATATCCACTCATATCTAGCGTGATTGTTTCGCCCTTATTCAGCTTTTTAATGAGTTTGCGGGATTTTCTGTAATCAATGATTTTTTGTGCTTTTTGATAATCTTTAGCAGGGTAAATCGCTTCAGCGTTATTGCCTATTTCTTTACCTGTCTTATTCTCACATTGACAATCTGTAAGCACATATTCACATTCTTTTAATGCTTCTTCATAGGATTCTAACTCGTAGTATCTAAATGCTCCGCCACCTTGATAGTCGCACTCTTTGCTAATCCCACTTTGGAATCCCGCGATAACTTTTTTAAGGCGTGGGATAATGACTTTATAAAAATGCTCTCCCATTTCAATGCCAAGCCATTTACGCCCTAGCTTTTGTGCGGTAGCTACACTTGTCCCACTTCCTGCAAAAAAATCTAAAATTATAGAATCTTCATTACTAGCTATTTCACAAATTCTTTTTAATAGCCTTTCGGGTTTTGGGGTATCAAAAATCTTGTCATCAAATAGGGCTAAAATTTCTTTTGCGGCGTCTTGATTGTGTCCTACTTCTTTATGTTTCCAAATCGTAAGCGGTGTAATGCCATCTTTCACTTCACTTAAAAATCTTTTAATTCTAGGCACAGAATCTCCACCATTAAAATAAATTCTATTATCCTTTAAATATTCCTCAAATGTTTCTTTTGAAAGTCTCCAAGAATAACCTTTTGGCGGTAAAATTTTTCTACCACTAGGCAGAGTAATTTCATAAATATTCGCTTCTACTGCAGGTCCTACACTCATATCACCACTTGTCCAAATACCTCTTGGGTCGTTATCGGGGTTTTTGTATCTTGCGTTTGCTTCCTCTGTTCGTGGTAATGGGTTTAACAATGTTTTATCAATATTTTTTGAATAGACGCTAATAAAATCGTGGTTGGGAGAAAAATCCTTCCTTAAATTAACAGCAGAAAAAACTTTTTCCCATATTATATTTGCCATAAAATTCCCTTCCCCAAATATCTCATCGCATAAAATTTTAAGTCTTGCTTGTTCGTTATCATCTATGCTTATAAAAATGCTTCCGCTATCCTTTAAAAATTCCCTTGCTAATTCTAAGCGATTAGCTATCATTGAAAGCCACGATGAGTGATTAAATTTATCACTATAAATAAAGCCGTCATTGCCTGTATTGTAAGGCGGATCAATATAGATTAAATCCACTTTGTTTTGATATTTTGGCATTAGGGAATTTAAGGCTTGAAAATTATCTGCCTTTATTAGCTCACCATTAAGAATGGATTCTATATCATCAAACACGCTTAGAATCTTATATTTTATCTCTTTGCTAAAATGCTTTGTGTCAAGGGGTAGGAATTTATATTTGTCATCACTCAATATCTTTTCGCTTATGTTTTGTGCTTGAAAACTCTCATCAATAAGCCCTAAATCTTGCCATTCTTTGATTTGCTTTTCAAAGCCTTTGTCTTTGCATATAGAATCTAAAAGTGCGGTATTTTGCGATTGAGTTTTATTAGAATCTTGGCATTCTAAGGATTGAGATGAGAAATCGGCGTTTTCAAGTGAGCCAACAAGAAGCTTACTAGTCGTAAGTGCCGCAGTTGGCGAACGCAGAATCGCCGATTTATCGCTCAATACTGAATGCCTTAAAATTAAATCAAGACTAAAGACATAATTTACCGCTTTGACAAATTTAGGCTTTAACCATATCGCCTTTAGCTCATCTTCAAAATCACCTATAAGCCCTATTATTTCTAAGGCGATATTGCGAATCCTTTGTAAATGTGAAATGGATTTTACACTCCATTCTTGAAACTCGCTGTCTTTATAGAGATAGTGATAAAACCACAAGTCAAACTGCTCTTGTAAAAACGCCCTTGCATTTTTGTGGATAAAAAAATCTACTTCATTTTGCTTTTTATAACTTGCAAAAAGCTTTTTTATGTGTGCTTCATCTAGGGGGAATTTATGTTTTTTTAGGGATTTTATAAAATCTTCGCTCAACTCATTGCTATTTTCTTTAAACACAGCATTAAGATCGGGGAATAAATCCTTTTGACTTAAAACCTTGATATAAATGGTGGGTATAGAATCTTGTGTATCTGTGCTTGTTTGCTCGATTTTATCAAGTTTGAAAATAAGCTTTCGCTTGGTATTATCAGCATTTTGCGTGTATTCACTTGTATCAAAGTAGATTTGGGCTAGCTCGTTTTCATCGCTTAAAGTAAGGCTAGTATAAAGCGTATCACTTTTGACATAGTATAAGTCTTTTGTTTTATAAAAAAGGCTTGTATCTTTGGAATTAGTATAGACTTTTGCATAAATGTTTTTATACAGCGGCGTATCGTGGAAAAATGGCGTGCCTGTATCATTAAGATAGCTATCAAAGAAAGTGTAAAGCTTATTGTAAATATCGTGTGAATTAAAATCATCATTTGGGATAGCAGAATCTAAATAAGCTTTTATGTGAGAGAAATACCGCTCTTTTATGCTTAAAAGATTGCTAAAGCCGCTTTGTGCGTTGCTTGTGCTGCTTTGTGTATTTTGTGCTGTATTAGCCCTTTCATAGGCTTTTATCTTTGCACCGAGATAACACTCCTCTAATTTGCTATAAAATGCCTTTTTGTAGTCCATTGTTTGCCTTTGTGTTTTTATGTGCTTTTGCTAGTCATAAAGCTTAGTAAAACTTCCCCATATCTTGCTTAAGCGATTTATTTTGTATTGCAAATCTCTATTTTCTCCCATCTTCTAGCACTTTTAAATTGCCATTAGATTCTATCTCGCAGACGATGTATGGGAGTCCTTGTTTGTTGAGTTCGTGCATAAAGGGGTCGGGGTCGTTTTGCTCCATATTCCACACACCACTACCACTACTAGAATCTATGCCTTGATGCTCCCCGCCCTTTGGCATATCACCATTATCTGCGTTGTTTGGTGTTTTTGGCTGGTTTAGCCCCCATTTATCTTCACATATCAGCTTTGCTCCAATCATCGCTGGCACACCTGTGGTATAGCTCACACCTTGCGCATTGACTTCCTTGTAGCAAGCCGTATGATCGCAAATATTATAGATATAAATCGTGCGTTCTTTCCCATCTTTCACACCCTTCATATAGCAGCCAATGTGCGTTTGCCCCTTTGTGCGAGAAGCTAAACTTGCTGGGTCTGGCAAAAGTGTCTTTAGCACTTCAATAGGCACGATTTTGCCGCCCTTGTGTGCTACCTCATCAATGCGTAAAAAGCCGATGTTCTCTAGCACTTTCATATGCGTGAGATAGCTCTCGCCAAAGGTCATAAAAAAGCGGATTTTTCGCAAACCTTTGATATTGCGGATAAGCGATTCTAGCTCTTCGTGGTAGAGTAAATAGCTATTTTTCACGCCAACTTCTGGGTAGTCCCACTCTTTCATAAGAGCTAGGGGTGCAATATCTCGCCACTGCCCATTAAAGTAAGATTCTACTTTCAAATCCTGCGTATTAGAATCTAGCGTAAAATGCTTCTCTTCTCTCTCAAACTTGCGATAAATGGTGTCTTGCTTTAAATCAGGGTTTAAGTCTAAGTCAGCTTGTGAAACAAGGCTTTTAGATTCTGCATTAGAATCTTTAATATCTTTTGTCCAATATCTCGCTTTAGAGCTCACCTCTCTTAGATTGATTTCAGGGTTAAAATTAGTCGCAAACGCATAGCCGTGATCCCCCGCATTACAATCCAAAATATCAATGCTATAAATCTCATCAAAATAATGCTTCTGTGCGTAAGCACAAAATACATTTGTAACACCCGGATCAAACCCACTACCAAGCAACGCAAAAATCCCTGCTTGTTTATAGCGTGTATCATACGCCCACTGCTCTTTATACTCAAAGTGTGCTGAATCTGGATGCTCATAATTTGCCGTGTCTAAATAATGCGTTTTTGTGCGCAAACACGCTTCCATAATTGCTAAATCTTGATAAGGCAGTGCGACATTTACCACGAGTTTTGGGCGATATTTTTCAATCAAAGCTACCACAGACTCCACGCTATCTGCATCTACAGAGTCTATCTCAATCTCACCTAAGCCCTTTTGGCGGATAGAATCCGCTATTGCCCTGCATTTATCTAGCGTGCGAGAAGCTAAGATAATGCGTGAAAAGCTCTCCCTATTCATCGCCATTTTATGCGCTACCACGCCCCCAACTCCACCAGCCCCAATTTGTAAAACACAAGCCATAATCGCTCCTTTTAGATAATTTAGCCTTGCGGCTCTACGATATTTTGACGCACTTCCCACGCAAACTCGCTAAGCTCTTGCGTGATAGAGCCACTCACCTTAAGATCGCTTACAAAGACATAATTCCTGCCTGCTTCTTTGATGATGATATGCAGCTCTTGGCTGCCGTTATGCTTCTTCGCACACTGCGAGATACGCTCCAAATGCGCCACATCAGTCTGCCTATCTAGCACGATCCCTAGCGCGCAGCCAGAGCCTAGACTCTTTGGATCAATGTGGATAGGGATTATCTGGCTTGCATCTTCTTGGCTGTCATCATCTTTTTGGTATTTTAGGCGGATTTTTGCCTGCTTGGCATCTTCAAGCGATAGCACATCAAAGGCGCGAAACTCTTTCTTACTATCCCTAGAATCCACTTTTCCACTAAGCACGATAGGCTCATTTAGATCCATACCCTCAAGCTTAGCAATAGTGCTCTCAAATATCGTAATGTTGGCATTGCCAGAGAGATCAATCACGCTTAAAACCCCATAGATATTGCCCCTTTTAGACACGCGCTTTTCTAGATCGACAACCTTTACCGCAAGCATTACGCTAGAGCCATCTTCTAGCTGATCTAGCGCACCGATACGAGAGACACCCTTAAGTGCTGTAATTTGCTTGCGATATGTCTCTAGCGGATGCCCAGAGATATATAGCCCTAGGCATTCATACTCATAATCTAGTGTGGTTTTTTGATCAAACTCCTCTATATCGCTAAAGCTAAATCTAATGCCTGTAAGCTCATCTTGTGAGTCGGCAAAGAGTGAGTTATGTATCTCTCCTTCAAGCTTTTGTTTATTGCGCCCGATCTCGCAAATCTCATCGATATATTTAAGCATTGTTGCGCGTGTGTAGCCTAGATTATCAAGACTCCCAGATTTGATGAGTGGCTCCATAACACGCTTGGTGATCTTAGAAAAATCCACCCTAGAGATAAAGTCCTCCAAATCCTTAAACTCCCCTCCACTCTTCCTACACTCAATAATACTACTCATCGCATCTTCACCAGCACCCCGTATCGCCCCTAGCCCAAAGACGATCTTTTTCTCCCCATTTTGCTCTTCAACAACACTGAAAAACTGATCAGAGAGATTGACATGAGGCGGTAGTGTCTCCATACCGCGCCGCTTTGCCTCCTCTACATACTCTGCGACTTTATCGATTTTGTTTGACTCACTTGTGAGCAATGCTGCCATAAACTCGTGCTCATAGTAAGTCTTAAGATACGCTGTCTCAAAGGTGATCATCGCATAAGCAGCAGAGTGCGATTTGTTAAACCCATAGCCTGCGAACTGCACGATTAGCTCCCATAATTCAGCTGCCTTTTGTTTGTCAAATCCATTATTTTCCGCACCAAGGGTAAATTTCTGCTTATTATCTGCCATAATCTGCTCATCTTTTTTCCCCATAGCACGGCGGATAAGGTCAGCTTCCCCTAGTGAGAATCCAGCAATCACCTGCACAATTTGCATAATCTGCTCTTGATAGACGATTGTCCCATAAGTGTGTTTGAGGATTGGCTCAAGCTCTGGGAACATATAAGTGATAGGCTCTAAGCCGTGCTTGCGATTGATAAAGTCATCTACCATACCAGAATCCATAGGTCCGGGGCGACCAAGCGCGATGATGGCAATAATATCTTCAAAGTTTGTGGGCTTTAGTCTGCGATTAAGCCGCTGGAACATACCAGATTCCACTTGGAAGACCCCCATTGTGTCGCCACTTTGGAGGATTTCATAAACTTTTGGATCATTGACATCAACTTGCAAGAAGTCTATCTGCTTGCCATAGCGATCGGCGATGATTTTTAGCGCATCATCAATCACCGTCAGCGTCTTTAGCCCCAAGAAGTCAAACTTGATCAAATCCACTGCTTCAAGGTATTTCATAGAATACTGCGTGAGTATAATCCCATCAGTGCCAGCATATAGTGGCGTTTTATGCCATAGCTCTCTCTCACTATCTAGCACAAGAGCTGCTGCGTGCTTACCGGCATTGCGATTAAAGCCCTCTAGCTTTAGGGCAAACTCCCATACCTTCGCCGCTAGCGGATCGCTTGCTACAAGCTCTTGGATCTTTGGCTCTAGCTCCCACGCGCCTTCGATAAACTCGCCATTTTTCTCATAGCCTTTCAAGGTGATCCCTAGCTTTTCTGGGATAAGCTTGGCAAAGCTATCGGCATCTTTTATAGGCATATCTAGCACGCGTGCGACATCGCGTATCACGCCTTTTGCGAGCATTTTACCAAAGGTGATGACTTGGGCTACATTGTATTTGCCATATCGCTCAATCATATAGTTTAGAATCTCACCGCGCCTGCGCTGACAAAAGTCTGTATCAATATCAGGCATACTCACGCGCTCTGGGTTTAAGAATCGCTCAAAAAGCAAGTCATAGCGCAAAGGATCAATATCTGTAATCCCCAAACAAAACGCCACAAGACTCCCCGCCGCACTACCACGCCCCGGACCTACGGGTATGCCCATTTTCTTAGCTTGATTGATGAAATCCCACACAATGAGCATATAGCCGGGGAATTTCATCTTTGCGATAATCTCCATTTCATACTCAAGCCTCTCGCGATACTCTTGGTGCTTAGATTCTGGGATATTTTGCAGGCGTTTTTCTAGCCCTTGCTTGGATTTGTAGATGAAGTATTCTTCATCGTTTTCAAAGTCTAGCCCTTCAGCTTTGGCGTATTCTTGGGTAAATTTGAAAGTCGGTGGAGTTGGGGGGTTGCTTTTCTCATCTTTTAGATCAATGCTAAAATCCGCGCATTTTCGCGCGATCTCTTGGGTGTTTTCTAAGGCTTGTGGCACATCGGCAAAAAGCCTTGCCATCTCCTGCTCGCTTTTGACATAAAATTCTTTCACACTATGGCGCAAGCGACCTTTATCCTGCAGAGTGCGCCCCATACCGATACACATCGCCACCTCTTGGAACTCCGCATCATCGCGCGTAGGATAGTGGGCATCATTGGTAGCGATGATCTTGATCCCGCATTCTTTGCTTAAGCGCAATATATGAGAATCTATGGCTACTTGCTCGGGGATCCCGTGGCGCATAAGCTCTAGGTAAAAATCATCGCCAAAAATCTCTTTATACTCTAGGGCGACCTTTTTAGCCGCTTCATAGCCCCCTGCGCCGTATTTCAAGTTTCTCTCGCTTAAGTTTAAGTGGAAATTCACCTCCCCTGCAAGGCAGGCAGATGAGCAGATCAGCCCTTGACTATGCTCTCTTAGGAGCTTTTTTGTAATGCGTGGGTGATAGTAGAATCCGTGGATAAAAGCTTGGGAGCTAAGATACATTAGATTCTTATAGCCTTGCTCATTTTTGGCATACAGACATAAGTGGTAGCGGGATTTGGAGCTTTTATCCCCTAGCTCATCGGCATTGTGCAAATAGGCTTCAAGCCCTATGATTGGCAGTATGCCCTGCTTTTTCATCTTGGTATAAAAGTCAATCGCGCCAAACATATTGCCGTGATCAGTCATAGCGACACTTGTCATACCAAGGCTTTTTAAGCGTTTGGCAAGCACTTCTAGCTTATTAGCACCATCAAGCATAGAATATTCTGTATGAAGATGTAGATGTGTGTAGCCCATATTTTTACTCCTTCTTTGCTATTTATAAACTCTGCTGGATTCTAGCTAGTTTGGCATTAGGATTAGTTTAGATTTGCGCTATATCAAAAGTGGATTCTAGTAAATGCTCATCATTGCAGCTTAGATACCCATACGCAAATTAGTTATACTTGTGCTTTGACTATCGCACAAAGGCTCATTATGCAAAAGCTCATTATTGTTGATACATTTGGATTTTTCTTCCGTAGTTTTTACGCGCTCCCGCCCTTGCAAAACTCCCAAGGCTTCCCCACGGGGCTGCTTACCGGCTTTGCCAATCTCATTATGAAGCTTTATAAAAGTAATCCACACGACTATATTGTCTTTGCCCTAGAGGGTGGGGGGCGAAATATCCGCAAGGACATTTACAAAGACTACAAGGCAAATCGCCAAGAAACGCCCCAAGAGCTGCTTTTGCAGCTGCCTATTGCCATTGAGTGGATTGAGAAAATGCAGCTTATAAAAATTGCAAAAGAGGGCTATGAAGCAGATGATGTGATCGCCTCTTTAGCCCACATAGCAAAGGCAAAAGGCATACGCACGCATATCATCAGCCACGATAAAGATCTCTACCAGCTTATTGATGATGAAGTATCACTAATTGATCCGGTGCGGCAAGTAGAAATTAGACAAGAGCAGTGCCAGCAGAAATTTGGCGTGCCACCGCATTTGTTTATCGACTATCAAAGCCTAGTTGGCGATACAAGCGATAATGTCCCGGGCATTAAGGGCATAGGCGCAAAGAGTGCGTGCAAGCTACTAGAGCATTTTGGCTCACTTGATGCGATGTATGCTAGAGAAGATGAGCTAGAAGCAGTCATTGGCAAGCGACTAGCCCACACGATAAAAGAGCAGAAGTCTAGCGCGCTTCTTAGCAGAAAGCTTGTAAGCCTTGTCAAAGATCTGCCCTTAGATGTGGATTTCCAAGCTCTTGCTATGCCGGAGAAAAACCCGCTACTTTTAATCCTCGATGAGCTAACTCGCTATGAATTTACCAAAATAATCCAGCGACTCTCGGGCGAGCCGATGAATGTCAAACACGAAGCCGCTTCAAAGCCAAAAGCCCAGCCCACACAGCCCCTAGAATCCACTTCTGCACAATTCCACTACACCGCCCATACATTGTGGAGACTAGAAGAGATCCAAGCCCTGCTAGCCCCCCTGCCCAAAGACACCAAAATCGCCTATGATTGCGAAAGCACAGGGCTTGATACAAGAAAGGCAGAGCTTGTGGGCTTTAGCTTTTGCTTTGATGGAGAAAATGCCTACTATGTCCCTGTGGCACATACCTACTTAGGCGCACCAAGCCAGCTCTCTCTGGCAGATACAAAGGCGGCTTTAGAGCTACTTTTCTCCTACCCACTTATCGGGCATAATCTCAAATACGACTTGCAGATCGCCAAAAAGCTAGGCATAAGCCCAAAGCGCGAGATTTATGACTCTATGATTTTGGCGTGGCTCTATGATAGTGCAAGCAAGGTAGGCTTAGATGAGCAAATGCACAAGTGGTTTAATCACACGATGATTAGCTTTAGCGATGCGCTAGGCGGTAAGCAAGACTTCTCCCAAGTCTCCATAGAATCTGCCACAGAGTATGCCGCAGAAGATGCGGCTGCTAGCTTTAGGCTCTTTTATGCCATCACCCACGCCCTAGAATCCAAAAATCTAAGCCACCTAAACGCCCTAGCTCACGACTTAGAATTTCCCTTTATCCAAGTGCTTATGGAAATGGAGGGCTGTGGGATTAGCATTGACACGGAGTATTTTCAGGCACTTTTAGCCCGCTTTAGCAAGGAGCTTCTAGCCCTAGAGCAAGAGATTTTCACCCTTTGCAATGATGTCTTTAATCTCAACTCCCCCAAGCAGCTAGGATCTATGCTTTTTGACAAGCTTGGGCTAAAGGCTCAAAGGCAGATTAAAGGCGGGTATAGCACTGATGAAAAGACCTTGCAAGCCCTGCTAAATGCCCACCCTGTGATCCCTAAAATCCTAGAATATAGAGAGATAAGCAAGCTGAAAAACACCTATGTAGAGCCGCTTTTAAAGCATAATGATAATGGCAGGATCTATACTTCATTTTTGCAAAGTGGCACCGCCACAGGACGCCTAAGCTCTAAAAATCCCAATCTCCAAAATATCCCCGTGCGTAGCGAGCAAGGCAGGCTGATCCGCGCGGGATTTCGTGCTAAGAGTGATGACTACACGCTGCTTTCAATCGACTACTCGCAAATCGAGCTGCGATTGCTCGCGCATTTTTCACAGGACTCTGCGCTGATAGAGGCGTTTTGTAAAGGCTTAGATATACATTTGCAAACTGCTAGCATTTTGTTTTCCCCAGAGCAAGCGCAAGAGAAGCGGCATATTGCTAAGAGCATAAATTTCGGGCTTATCTATGGTATGGGCGCGCGGAAATTATCCCAAACGCTAGATATAAGCTTTAGCGAAGCAAAATCCTATATCCAAAGCTATTTTGACTTTTTCCCCTCAGTCAAAGCCTTTTTACAATCCAAAGAGCAAGAGATCTTGCACAATGGCTATGCACAGACGCTGCTAGGGCATAGGCGGTATTTTGACTTTAGCTATGCCACAGATTTTATGCGTGCGAATTATCTGCGCGAAGGAGTCAATACGATCTTCCAAGGCAGTGCGGCGGATCTTATCAAAATGGCTATGCTACAAATCCATAGCCATATACAAGGCTCAAATATCGCTATGCTTTTGCAAGTGCATGATGAGCTAATTTTCGAGCTACCCAAACAAAACGCCCTAGAATCCGCCAAAGAAATCGCGCATATTATGGATACTATCTATCCCTTAGCTATCCCGCTAGAATCCACTATTTCACTAGGTGATAGCTGGGCAGATCTCAAGTAGATCCTAGCCCTAGAATCCACTTTTTGAAAAACGCCGACTTTTGTGAAAACGCCCCTTTTTCTTGTCATATATCCCCTGTCATTGCGAGGGAGCAAAGCGACCAAAGCAATCCACTGCTTTTTCTGTCATTGCGAGCCTTGCGCCCGCTGCCCATCTCTGTCATCGCGAGCTTTGCGCTAGCAAAGCGTGGCAATCCATAACACAAAAAAACACAAAAGCGGATTCTAGGGACTGAAGCAAGGCTAAAAGCTAGAATCCACTTTTTGTATCGTTTGTGTTTGTGCCTTAGCGGTGGATTATCAAAAGTGGATTCTAGTGTAAAAGTGGATTCTAGGAGCGAAGTCCCTTTTGGAAAAACACGATTCTAAGGATTACTAAAGAAACCTGCTGCGGCTTCGCCTTGCACCGCTTCGCTTGTTTTCTAAAGAAGCTGCGCTTTGTGGTGGGGCTGTGGTTGTTTTACGCTATTTTTAGGGCAGAGCAAGACTAGAGGTCTGCGGTTGTCCTAAAAATAGCGTAATCAATCGCATTGCTCACCCAAGACTGAATCGCACCCCCTAGAATCCACTTTTACTTCTTGCTCTCTTTTAGCTCTTTGGCTAAAAATTTTGCCGTGTAGCTGCGTGATTTTGGCGCAGCTTTGACAATGCTTGGGACATCGCCTGCTAGGATCACTTCTCCGCCCCTATCGCCGCCTTCAGGTCCCATATCGATGATATAATCCGCGTTTTTTATCAAATCCAAATTATGCTCGACTACAATCACGCTATTGCCCAGCTCTACGAGATGATGCAGCACTTTTGTGAGCCGATCCACATCGCCAAAATGCAGCCCGGTAGTTGGCTCATCTAGCACATAGAGCGTGCGTCCAGTGTCTTTGCGACTTAGCTCTTTAGCAAGCTTGATCCGCTGCGCCTCGCCGCCGCTTAGTGTCGTGGCATTCTGCCCTAGGGTGATATAGCCTAGCCCCACATCTTGCAAGGTCTTTAGCTTTTGGTGGATTCTAGGGATCTTGGCGAAAAACTCGCACGCGCTATCCACACTCATTGCTAGCACATCGGCTATGGACTTGCCTTTGTATTTGACTTGCAGGGTTTGGGCGTTGTATTTGCTGCCTTGGCAGAGATCGCACTTGACTAGCACATCTGGCAAGAAGTGCATTTCTATGGTGATTTCCCCTTCTCCTTGGCATTTTTCACACCGCCCTCCTCGCACATTGAAGCTAAAGCGCGATACCCCAAAGCCTAGGATTTTTGCCTCTTTTGTCTGGGCAAAAATCGCACGGATCTCGTCCATCGTGCCTGTGTAGGTGGCTGGATTGCTCCTTGGGGTGCGACCTATGGGGCTTTGATCTAGATAAATCACTTTATCCAAATGCTCTAGCCCTACAATCTCCACGCCATCGCATTTTTTGATTTTTCTCGCATTATTTAACATCTCTTGGGCTACAGGAAGCAGGGTTTGCAAGATCAAAGAGCTCTTCCCACTGCCGCTCACACCTGTAACACATACGAAGTTTTGCAGTGGGATTTTGGTGCTAAGGTTTTTGATATTGTTAATGGAGACATTGTTGATAGAGAGCCACTGCTCTTTTTTGCGATTAGTTTGATAGGAGATGTCGCGCTTGCGGTTGATAAACTCGGCGGTAAGCGTGCTAGACTCTAGCATACCGGCTAAATCCCCGCTATAAATCACCTCCCCGCCTAAAGCCCCAGCCCCCGGACCAATATCGACGATAAAATCCGCGTGCAAAATCGTCTCTCTATCGTGCTCTACAACGATGACAGAATTGCCCTTTTCTTGCAAGTTGCGCAGTGTTTTAATCAGCTTTAGCGTATCGCGCTCGTGTAGTCCTATGCTTGGCTCATCTAGCACATACAGCACGCCTGTAAGTCCGCTTCCTATCTGGCTGGCTATGCGTATGCGCTGGCTTTCCCCTCCGCTTATCGTGCGTGCATCGCGGCGCAAGGTAAGATAGCCTAGCCCCACATCGACTAAGAAAAACAGCCGCTCTATAATCTCGCGCAAAATCGGCGCGGCAATGAAGCTCTGCTGCTTGCTTAAATAGGCGAAGTTTTTTTCATTGGCAAAAAATGCGTATGCCTCTTCAATGGGCATAGTGATCACATCGCCTATGCCTTTATCTGCGACTTTCACGCTAAGAGACTCGCGCTTTAGGCGGTTTGCCCCGCACGCATCACAGGGCTTTTCACTCATATAGTCGTGTAAATCTCGCTCATCTTTAAACATATCATACGCGATTTGCAAAATCCCTTTCCACGGGCGTTTTAGCGTGCTATTACGCCAAATAATCTCCACTTCTTCGCTACCGCCATAGAGCAGGGTGTTTTGCTTGGTTTTATCTAGCTCATCAAAGCTTTTTGTGCTATCTATGCCATATTGCTTGCAAAATGCCTTAAATAGCTCGGCATAGTAGTTGCGATTAAAGCCAAAGATGACCTTTATCCCACCATCATTGAGCGGCAAAGAAGTGTTTAAGATCTTTTTCAAATCAATGCTATATTTACTCCCTAGCCCCGAGCAGCTCTCACACGCCCCCTTAGGCGAGTTGAAAGAAAAGCTCAAAGGCTCAAGCGGCTCAAAGCTCACCTTACAATCAAAGCAAGCAAAATGCTCGGAATAGTGGATTAAGTGATGCTTATCATCAAGGGTGTATTCTATCTCCACCTCGCCAAAGGACTCTTGCAGGGCTTTCTCCACGGCTTGGGCTATGCGCGGGGCGTTTTCTTGGGAGTTTTGGGCTCTATCGATGATGATTTTTATACTATGCTTTTTGGTCTTAGCAAGGGTGATCTCCTCATCAAGTCGCACCATCACGCCATCGATATACGCACGCACAAAGCCCTTTTGCCGCAATTCTTGAATCTTATCTGCAAAGCTGCCCTTCTTCTCTCGCACGATTGGGGCTAAAATCAGCATTTTAGCCTCGCTTGGCAGGGCTAGGACTTGGGCGATAATATCGCTAGAAGTCATAGAGGATATAGGCTTATCGCACAAATGGCAGTGCTGCGTGCCCACTCGCGCATAGAGCAAGCGCAGATAGTCATAAATCTCTGTGATCGTGCCAACAGTGGAGCGAGGGTTTTTGCTCGTGGTTTTTTGATCAATTGCAATAGCTGGCGTTAGCCCGTTAATCTTATCCACACTAGGCTTGCCCACGCGGTCCAAAAACTGCCTAGCATAGCTGGATAGCGACTCGATATACCGCCGCTGCCCTTCAGCATAGAGCGTATCAAAGGCAAGAGTGCTTTTGCCGCTGCCGCTAAGCCCGGTAAAGACTACAAGCTTATTTTTGGGGATTTTTAGGTGGATATTTTTGAGATTATGCTCTCGTGCGCCGATGATTTCTATGTAATCTTGCATAGTATTCTCTACAAAAGTGGATTCTAGGCTACTAGATAATCTTTGGCACGATGAAAAACCCATCTAGAGCTTTAGGGGCATTTTCTAGCACATTTAAAGCGACATTAGAATCTTTAGGCACATCATCGCGCAAGGGGGTCTTGGCATTGGTGCTTAAAGCTATATCATCAGTATTGATACTTGAGAGATTATCGATAAAGCTCAAAATCTCATTAAGATTGCTCGCCACCTCTGCGGCTTCTTCTTGGCTTAAATCAATCATCGCAAGCTTCTGCAACTTCCCTAAAAGCAACTCATCAATCATCATCACACACTCCTTATAATAAACGCCCATTCAGCTAAAATAGGCTAGAATCCAAAATCGCGATTATAGCAAAGTCTATGACAATCTCTATCACAAATTGCAAGCTAACATAATGGATTCTAGGAGTGTTGATGCTAGATTTTAGCCTATATCTTGGAGCGCAGTGGGAGTGGGTGCTGCTTGTGCTATGTGTGGCATTTTTCATCTCTGGCTTTGTGGATTCTATCGCTGGGGGTGGGGGCTTCATCTCCACGCCTAGCTTGCTTCTAGCAGGGATCCCACCTCATCTAGCACTTGGGACAAATAAATTTATCGTAGTCTTTGGCACAGCGATTGCAAGCTGGAATTTCATCACACACAAGAAAGTTTTATGGCGTATCGTGCTAGTGGGTATTGTCTTTTCCACTCTTGGCGCGTATATCGGCTCAAAAGTCGTGCTACTCACAAGCGACAACACGCTTAAAAACATCATTTTGCTTCTGCTCCCCCTAGCCGCACTGCTCGCGCTTATGCCTAAAAGGTTTCATCAAGGTAGAATCCACTTTTGCTCAAAAGACATTTTTCTCATCACGCCACTTTTATCACTTGGCATAGGCTTTTATGATGGCTACTTTGGTCCGGGGACGGGGAGCTTTCTCATACTGGGATTTTACGCGATATTGCGTATGGATCTGCTCTATGCAAGCGGCTGCGCGAAGCTTATCAACCTAGGCTCTGGGCTTGGCAGCTTAATCGCCTTTATCCTAGGAGGCAGTGTGATCTACCTGCTCGCTCTTCCGCTTATCGCGTGTAATATGCTTGGTGGCTATCTAGGCTCAAAGCTCGCATTACAAAAAGGTGCAAAACTCGTGCGGCTTATGGTAGTGGTGGTCTTTGTGCTGATGTCTATCTCACTACTTGTGCAGTATAGATTCTAGTGTGCTACAATACACACTCACTTTTAGCACTAGAATCCACTTTTAGAATCTAAGGTTATGAAATGGCGCAGCAAACACAGTCTCACACAAAAGCTTGGGACAGACGCTCTTGGCGTAGCTTTCCCATTAAGCAAGTGCCTATCTATAAAGACACTGCCGCACTAGAATCCACTGAAAAAGAGCTAGCATCCTACCCGCCGCTAGTCTTTGCCGGAGAAGCAAGAATGCTCAAAGCCCGCTTCGCCCAAGCCCAGCAAGGCAAGGCATTTTTGCTGCAAGGGGGCGATTGCGCGGAGAGCTTCTCGCAGTTTAGTGGCTCTGGGATACGCGATTTGTTTAAGCTCATTATCCAAATGGGCGCGATTTTGACATTTGCAGGGAGCTGCCCTATCATCAAAGTCGGTCGTATGGCAGGGCAGTTTGCCAAGCCTAGAAGCGCGGATTTTGAAGAGGTTAATGGCGAGAGTCTGCCAAGCTACCGCGGCGATATTATCAATGCCCTAGCCTTTGATGATAATGCCAGAGAGCCAAGCCCACAAAGAATGCTACAAGCCTATCACCAAAGCTCTGCCACACTCAATCTCCTGCGCGCTTTTGCTAGCGGTGGGCTAGCAGATCTTAATGAAGTGCATCGCTGGAATCTCGACTTTGTCAAGTCTAATCCGCTAGGGCAGAAATATGAAGAGCTAGCAGAGTCCATAACCCAAGCCCTAGGCTTTATGAATGCTTGCGGGATCAACTCTAGCAACACCCCCACACTGAAAACCACAGAGTTCTACACAAGCCACGAAGCCCTGCTACTAAACTACGAAGAACAGCTTGTGCGGCAAGATAGTCTAAGCGGCAAATGGTATGACTGCAGCGCACATATGCTATGGATAGGTGAGCGCACGCGCGATCTTCACGGAGCGCATTTGGAGTTTTTGCGTGGCGTGGAGAACCCTGTGGGCGTAAAAATCGGTCCCAATGCGACAAAAGATGAGATCCTAGGGATCTGTGATATTCTAAACCCACGCAATGAGCAAGGCAGACTCAATCTCATCGTGCGTATGGGAGCAGATTTGATAGAAAAAAACTTCCCCAAGCTTTTGGAGAGTGTGCATAGAGAAGGGCGCGCGATTTTGTGGAGCTGCGATCCAATGCACGGCAACACAATCAAAGCTAGCAATGGCTACAAAACACGCGCGTTTGATAAAATCCTAAGCGAGGTTAAAAGCTTTTTTGCTATCCATAAGGCTTGTGGCAGTATCGCAGGCGGAATCCACCTAGAAATGACCGGCGCAGATGTTACAGAATGCGTAGGTGGCTCACAAGCTATCACTGAAGCAAATCTAGCGACTTGCTACTCTACACAATGTGATCCTAGACTCAATGCCACGCAGGCAATCGAGCTTGCATTTTTGGTCGCCGAGATCCTAAAAGAGCGCAATGTCGATAGTGGCTCATTTATTGCTTAAAACTTTGCGCTAAATGAACGATTTGACAAATCCACCCCTAGAATCTAAGGAGATAGAATGAAGCTCTCTAACTTATCACTTATCACATCACTTCTGCTAGGCTCTAGCACCCTTAGTGCGCTAGAGTTTGGACAAATGGGCAATATCTCTGCTGGGATTGGTGGAGCCGGGGTCGCGCTCAAAAACTCACAATGGGCTTTGTATTACAACCCAGCCCTCCTTGCGATGAACAAAAAATCCGGCTTTGCCTATAGCTTTGGGCTAGGCTATAAAGAGACCAATCTCTCGCGTGCCGCTTCTATTGATGTAGAAAATCTCCAAAATATGCCAAACAAGCTAGCAGATCTCTTTAGCGGCGCAGTAACGATACAAGCAGGGACAGGATTCCGTGCAGCAGGAGCGAAGAAGTTTGACCCGGGCAATCTAGGGATTTTTGGCGAAGTGCTAGAGGGTATGGGTATGAAAGATGAAAACACGATGAATAAATACCTCGAAGATGTCGCCAATAAAAATGGTATAACCATTACACCCGGAAGCGGACAAACCACCGAGCAGATTCTACAAGAGCTACAAAAGCACCCAGAAGCCCTTGAGGACATTAAGCACGACTTGCAAGAATCCATTAAAGACACTGCGCAAAAGCACCCTGATCAATCCGGCTCTTTGGGGCTGCTAGAAGGGCTTGTCGATGGGCTTACGCCAGAGAATATCGGCGGGCTTTTGGACTCTGCGCAAAAGGGGGATATGAGTTTAGATTCTCTCTTGCAAAATATGGGCGGCTTCACACTTATGACAAGCAATGACCCTTCACTTAATCGCTTTGTCAAAGATATGACCACGCTTAATGAAATGATCAATAAAAATGACTTTTCTCTAAGCACACAAAATGGCGTAGTGATCAACATCGGCTCCAAAAAATCGCGTGGGACGATAAGTTTTGGGCTTATGCCTAGTGCGTATATGAGTGCTACCGCTAGAATCGACCCTACGCATAATCAAATCATTATCCAAAACGGAAGCAGTGAGCTTAAAGTCGAATTTGGCGATGGCAATATCATCTTGGGCACGGCAAATAAAGGAGACTTTGATAAATCTTCTGTCCTAAGTGCTCAGGCAAAACACCAGCTAAGTGCTGGAAGTGTGGGGATCGTAGAAGTGCCTTTAGGCTATGGGCATTTGTTTGAAACACCGCTTGGCGATATTGCCGTGGGCTTAGCAGCGAAATATATCTTTGGGACAGGGTATTTGTATCATAAAGAAGGGGACTTTAATAGCATTAGCCAAAATATCACGCCAACTTTTGATGGGATCGCACAGACCCACACCTTTGGGATTGATGCGGGGCTAGCATACGCCCCTCGATTTGCCAAAAATCTTACTCTAGGCTTTGTGGCAAAAAATCTCAATATGCCAAAAATTAAAACCGATGTGAAAAGCGGTGCGATGACAAAGCTCAACACCCAGCTACGCGCAGGGGTGAGCTATGGCTGGCTTAATGACAAAATCGTGCTAGCAGGGGATATTGACCTAATGCCTAATGACACTATTTCACTCGCGCGCCCTAAATCGCAAATGGCAGGCGGCGGGGTGCTAATTGATCTTAAATATTTTGATTTGCGCCTTGGAGCGATGTATGACTTCCGCAACAATAGCGATGAAGGTATGATTTTAACCGGTGGGATCAATCTGCTTGGATTCTTAGATATAGCCGTGCAGAGCAACCTCCACCTAAGCCAAGAGATCGCTGGCTCTGGGATTTCTGTGCCTAGCTACTTGCTTGTGAAAGTCGGTGGGGGCTTTAGCTGGTAGAATCCACTAGAATCCACTTTTGACAAAGTGTTAAGTTTCTTCCACATTGTGGAAGATTCTACACATTTTTATACACTAAAGCGTTGTCCCACCTTGTGAAATATGCTAAAGTTTGGGACATTTTCAAATCATTAAGGAGGTAAGTATGTGGAATCAAATCTATGACCCACTAGGAAATCCTTGGCTAAGTGCGCTTGTCGCGCTTATACCTATCGCTGTATTTTTCATCTCACTGCTTGTGCTAAAGCTTAAAGGGCAGTGGGCTGGACTCTTAACCGTGCTAAGTGCGATTATCATCGCAGTCTTTGTCTATGAAATGCCTATGGATAAGGCTCTATGGAGCTTCGGCTATGGAGCGTTTTATGGGTTGTGGCCCATTGCGTGGATCATTATTGCTGCCATTTTTCTCTACAAGCTCACGGTGAAATCTGGGTATTTTGATATTTTGCGAGAATCTATCATCGCTATCACGCCAGATCAAAGAATCCAAGTGATTTTGATAGGATTTTGCTTTGGCGCGTTTTTGGAAGGGGCGATTGGCTTTGGCGGACCTGTGGCAATTACCGCTGCCCTGCTTGTGGGACTTGGGCTTCGCCCGCTCTATGCCGCGGGGCTATGCCTTATAGCCAACACTGCGCCTGTGGCATTTGGTGCCGTGGGTGTGCCGATCACTGCGATGGCTGGGGCAGTCAATGTGCCTGCTATTGAGATTTCTGCGATGGCTGGGCATATGCTCCCACCGCTCTCACTTTTTGTGCCATTTTTCTTAGTATTTTTGATGAATGGCTTTAAGGGTGTGAAAGAGACTTGGCCCGTAGCTTTGGTGGCTGGGGGAAGCTTTGCTATCGTGCAGTATTTGACAGCGGTGCATAGCGGACCAGAGTTGCCAGATATTGCTTCAGCAGTTGTCTCTATCATCTGCGTGGCGGTGTTTTTGCGATTCTGGCAGCCTAAAAATATCTTCAAATTTGATGAATCCGTGGGCAGTAGCTCTACGCTAGAGGTGAAAAAACACAGCACCACAGACATCGTGCTTGCGTGGCTGCCATTTGTGCTACTTATTGGCGTGATTTTGATCTGGACAGCTGGGTGGTTTAAAGACTTATTTGTCGGTGCAGGAGGCAAGCTCTCCACAGGTGAAATCGCACAAGAAGCTGGAATCCTAGCTGCTAGCGTGCTGAAATTTGACTTCGCAAGTCTAAAAGAAGTGATCCAAGTTGAGCCAGCTGTCAAAGAAGCAAAGGCGGTGAAATCACTCTTTGAGCTTCCTATCATCAACGCCACGGGGACATCGATCCTAATCGTAGCTCTTATCACTATCCCGCTTTTGCGCATTAAACTTAGCACAGCGGTGGCGACCTTTGGTGAAACGCTTAATGAAATGAAATGGGCGATTTTCACTATCGCTTTGGTCGTGGGCTTTGCGTTTGTATCTAATTACAGCGGGATCTCTGCTACACTTGCCCTAGCTCTCGCGCAAACAGGCAATGCTTTCGCATTCTTCTCGCCTATTGTTGGCTGGATAGGGGTCTTCCTAACAGGAAGCGATACAAGCTCTAACCTACTCTTTGGCACATTGCAGCAGCTAACCGCCCAGCAGCTTGGTATCAGCGAAGTCCTATTCCTTGCAGCAAACTCTGTGGGCGGCGTTGTAGGGAAAATGATAAGCCCACAAAGTATCGCTATCGCTTGTGCGGCAGTGGGGCTAGCTGGGAAAGAATCCGAGCTCTTCCGCTTCACGGTGAAATACTCCATTTTACTTGTGATTGGTATTGGGCTTTTCACTTACGCTATTGCTTTTTATATGCAGTGGCTTATCCCATAAAGGTGGATAATGGCAATCATCGGCAAGCTTAGTGATATGTGCGCGATGTTTGCCGCCAAGGATCTGCAAGGTATCTACGCATATTTACTTGCAGCAAGCAAAGAGGGAAGTTGTGAGTTTGATCGTATCCTTGCTACCACAGGTGAGCATAAAGTTGATTTAGATTCTGGAGCATTTGCGATCGAGCAATCCTACTGCCTAAAACACTCTTCCCAAGCATTTTACGAGACACATAAACGCTATGTCGATGTGCAGCTAGTCATCAAAGGCGAAGAGATATTTTCCATAGCTGTGGCTAGTGATTGTGTGATAAAAGACCCCTACAATGCAGAAAAAGATCTTATTACCTACCACCCACCAAAGCACAGCTCAACCCTTCATCTTAGTGCTGGAATGTTTGCAGTGTTTTTCCCTTATGATGTGCATTCTGGTGGGCTTGGAGCAGAATCCATAGGGGCAAAATCTGTCTATAAAAGCGTGGTAAAAGTCCCCATTGATCTACTAGATCCTAGGCTGTAATTAGCGTGCGATTGTGGTTTTGTATTTGTCTGTTGTGTGTCAATGCAATAGCTACGCAGCCCTCCACAGAATCCACTTTTAGCCAGTGTGCTTATAAGCAGATCTTGCCATCTTGCCTAGAAGGATTCTATCAAGTGCCTGATTTTCTTAACTTTAGAGGAGGGTATGTGTATGTATTTGCTCACAATGGCAAGCTATTTGCCTATGGCGTAAAAAATCTCGACAACAGCCCAGCTAAACACGATGTGTATAACCCAGATAAGACTTTGCGACAACGGCTTGATAAAGAAGTGATTTTTCTGCAAGATCTCGCCATAGATGGCACAGATCTCCACAGCGGCACTTCATATAATTTCCAAAATGGTTCGACCTACTACACAAAAGGCAGGATCCTGCCAAATGGTGATTTACACTTGGATTTTGCCCTAGATAGCTACCATATCCTTGGCAAAAGCTTTGTATGGAAGCGACTTAGTAGTGCGCAAGTCAAACAGCAAGAGCTACACACAATCAGCACGCAACAAGCCCTAGAAACGCTAATTTACAACAAATAGCTCAATCATTATTAGCGCGAATTTGCTCAAGCAATGTCTCATATACTAAAGGCAGCTCTCTAAATCCATCAATATCCATAAAATGCCCGCCCTGATCTCTAGCGATGAAGTCCGCGCTAATTAGCTCTGCTAGATTCTCACTCAAGCTAAAAGGCACAATCACATCATCACGCGCACTAATCACAACTCTATGCCGCACGATTTGCTTGATTTTCTCGCTCTGCAAAGGGGATTCTACAAATGATGAAAGTTCTGGTAAAGTCGGCAGCTCTTCACAAAATCCAGAGACAAGCACCACGCCACCAACACGCACACTAGAATCCAAACTCTCAATAAAGCGCAAAGTAGCTATACAGCCCAAACTATGAGCGACAAAATAAACACGCTCATCAAGCTCCCCATCACCACACACCTGCGCGGAAATAGCCCGTGTCCATTCGCTAGGATTTGGATTTTCTGGAGTAGGTAGGCATAGCACCTTAGCATAAATATCACGCCCAACAAGCTCTCCAACTAGCCATTGGAACCAATTCTTATTGGGATTCGAGTCAAAGCCGTGGATAATGTAGATTCTAGTCCCCACGCTATGCCCGCTGGTAAAAGTAGTGGATAAGTTATGGTCGGCGAGGATTAGCTTCATTGACACGAAGTTTTCTGCCCATAAACTCCGTGTTATCAAGCGCACTAATAGCCTTTAGAGCTTCTTCATCTTCCATTTCTACAAAGCCAAAGCCCTTTGCCCTACCGGTCTCTCTATCATTGATAAGCTTCACAGAGCTTACAGCACCAAATTGCCCAAATAGTTCGATCATCTGCTCATTTGTCGTAGAGTAAGGGAGATTGCCGACATAGATACTTTTCATTTTATCTCCAGAAAGTAGATTCTCTAACTGCAATGATGGCTTACAAACTCTCACAAGAATCCAGAAAAGACCACTCAAATGTAAATTAGAAGTGCGCGTATGGTATGCTTTTTGTGCTTAAAGTTTAGTAAAAGACCTTAAACATTCTCATTCATTGCGCAAAACGCTAAGCGCATCAATTTGGGCTGCCTTTTTGGCTGGATAATACGATGAAAAGCACACAATACACACCGCCCCCACCAAAGTCGCGCAAAAATCAAACACACTCACATCTAGAGGAAGTTTGCTGACCCCATAAACATCTGCTGGCAGCGTGATAATGGGAAAAGTATCTAGCACAAAAAGCACCACGCCACTTAGCATCACGCCAAACACAATCCCACCAAGCCCGATAGTTATCCCAAGCAAAAAAAAGCTTTTGCGCACTTCAGCAGCACTAGCCCCTAGGCTTAAAAGCAAGGCGATTTCTTTCCTACGATTCATCACCACCATAAGCAACGAGCTAATGATATTTAAACTTGCCATAAGGATAATAAGCATAAGCACGATAAATAAAACATTTTTCTCCAAATCCATCGCGGCAAACAAATTGCTATTACGCTCCCACCATCCCTCTATACCAATGTGATAAAGCTCTCTTTGCTCCAAATACTCGCGCAGTTTTGGCTTATCTTGCATAGGTGTTTTAGAGTAAATATGCACACCATCATATAAGCCTTGTGGGAGCTTTTTAATAGCGGCAAGAGCAGAGAGATTGGCATACATATAGGCAGAATCATACCCGCTAATCCCAGAGCTAAACACACCTGCTACACTAAATCGCTTCATAGTAGGGCTAAGGATAAGCCCCGCTGGCTCAAGATTTGTGAAAAAAAGCGTGATTTTATCCCCTGATGATAGCAAATGCGCATCGCTTATAGATTTGCCAATGATAAGCGAAAATTTATCTTTTGCAAACTCCTGTCTAGATTCTAGTGGCAACGCCACATCAAACACTGGATTTATCCTAGCTTCTTTGTCTGGATACACGCCAAAAAGCACCGCTGCCTCCATCGAGCCATTGACCCTAGCAACTGCTTGAGTGTAAAGATAGGGGCTAAAGTGTAGCGCAGGAAACTGCTGTTCAAGCTCTTGCACCAGCTCTTGCGAAATGCCCTGCTGCTTTAGTGAAAATATCGTAAGCGGATAGCTCATCACAAAGAGTCGCTTCTCAAACTCCTTGCTCATACCATTCATAATCGCCATAGCCACAATTAGCACCATCACGCCAACCCCAATGCCCAAAAACGCCAAAATCGCTGTGATAGAGATAAAGGGCTGGCTTTTATCAAAACGCAAAAATTTCTTATGCAGAAATTTGACAATGGATAGCGTGGGAGCGTGGGTAGGGGTTTTGGAGGTAGTTTGGGTAATGTGTGGGGCTTGGGCGGTTTGGGCAGCAGCACGGCTTGTATCAGCAGGGCTAGCAGCAGTATTGGTGGGATTCAAAAGTGGATTCTGGTTAGAAGTGTCCATTATCGCGCTAGCATTCCCTTTTTTGGTCCGCTTTTGCCGTGGCAGAGCTTGTATTTTTTCCCACTGCCACAAGGGCAAGGATCATTGCGTGCGATCTTTTTTGCTCCAAAGCCTCCTCCAAATTCTCCCCCCAAATTCTCTTGGGTCAAATTCTGCTCAATGGCTTGATTATTGTAGTGTAGCTCATCGCTTGTTTGGGCTAGATCGCTTAAAACCTCTTGTGTTTGAGCTTTTGTGGATTCTGGCTCTTTGATTTGGATAATGTGCAGAGTCTTTATCGCTTGGGTCTTCACCTGATCAATAAACTCCATAAAAAGGCTGTAACTCTCCTTTTTATACTCCACAAGCGGATCTTTTTGGTTATAGCCTCGCAGAGAGATCCCTGTCTTTAGCGTATCCATTGAGTAGAGATGCTCACGCCAGAGTGTATCAAGCGTTTGCAGATAAATAATGCGCTCAATCTCATTGCGACTCTCTCCTGCTACCGCCATTTTCTCTTCATAATGCACTTGCAAAAGCGCATTAACCCTATCAAGCAAGCTACTTTCATCAATATCATCGCCTAGCTCTTGGCGTAGATTCTGGTAGCCAAACTCTTCTTGTAGAATCTGCTCAAGTGCTTGTAAAGTCGCTTGCATATCGCCTTGGGCGTTGATCTGGGCTTGATCTAGACACTCTTGCAAGGCACTTAAGCGATTTTGCTCCACTCGTTCGCTCATATCAAAGCTAGAATCCAGCAATTCATCGCGGAATTTATAGACACTTTTGCGCTGCTCATTAGCGACATCATCGTATTCTAGTAAGTGCTTGCGGGATTCAAAATGCAGATTCTCGACCTTTTTTTGTGCATTTTGCACAGAGCGAGTAACAAGTCCAGATTCTATATGCTCGCCTTCTTTTAGCCCAAGTCGCTCCATAATGCCTTTAAGCTTATCGCTACCAAAAATCCTTAGCAAGCCATCTTCTAAGCTTAAGTAGAATTGACTCACCCCCGGATCGCCCTGCCGCCCCGATCGCCCGCGCAGCTGATTATCGATCCGCCTGCTCTCGTGCCGCTCTGTGCCGATGATATAAAGCCCCCCAAGATCGCGCACTTCATCATCAATCTTAATATCCACGCCTCGCCCTGCCATATTTGTCGCGATAGTAACTGACCCCTTAAGCCCTGCATCTTTGATGATTTCAGACTCCTTTGTATGCTGCTTGGCATTTAGCACGGTGTGGGGGATTTTGGCTTGCTTTAGGAGATTGTGCAAAAGCTCGCTTTTTTCAATGCTTGCTGTGCCCACAAGCACAGGCTGCCCCTTGGCATAAAGCTCTGTGATTTTAGCAAGCACGGCATTAAACTTCTCGCGCTCGCTTTTGTAGATTAGATCGTTGAGATCTTTGCGCTGCACGGGGAGATTTGTGGGGATTGAGACAACTTCGAGATTGTAGATTTGTAGAAATTCGCTTGCTTCTGTCTGGGCTGTGCCTGTCATACCAGAGAGCTTGCTATACAAGCGGAAGTAATTTTGGAAAGTAATATCTGCTAGCGTTTGGCTCTCTTCTTTAATGGCGACTTTTTCTTTCGCCTCTAGGGCTTGGTGCAGCCCCTCGCTAAATCGCCTGCCTTGCGATAATCTCCCCGTAAATTCATCGACAATCACCACTTCGCCTTCTTGGATCACATAATCTTGATCTTTGAAAAAGAGAAAATTCGCTTTCAAGGCTTGATCTAGGTGGTGTGATAAGCTGGCATTTTCTATGCTGTATAGATTCTCGATTTTGAAGAGCTTTTCCGCCTTTTTAATGCCATCTTCTGTGATTAAAATCACGCGATTTTTTTCATCGATTGTAAAATCTTCTTCAACTTTCATCTGCTTTGCCACAGAATCCGCCGTGGTGTAATGCTCCATTTTGCGATTAACCGGACCAGAGATGATAAGTGGTGTCCTTGCCTCATCGATTAAGATAGAATCCACCTCATCGACAATCGCGTAAGAGTGGGATTTCTGCACCTTTTGGGCAAGATCGTATTTCATATTATCGCGCAGATAGTCAAAGCCAAATTCATTATTCGTGCCATAGACTATATCGCACGCATACATCGCTAGCCGCTCCTCTTCGCTAACGCTAGCTGTGATTACCCCCACGCTATATCCTAAAAACTCATACAACGGACGCATTTCGTTCGCATCGCGATTGGCTAGATAGTCATTGACCGTTACGATATGCACGCTCTGTCCCATTAGCGCATTAAGCGCGCTTGCAAGCGTGGCGACAAGGGTTTTCCCCTCGCCTGTTTTCATCTCGGCAATGCGCCCATCGTGCAACGCCATAGCACCGATAAGCTGCACATCAAAATGCCGCATATTAAGCGTGCGCTTGGCTGCTTCTCTGGTGATAGCAAAGCTCTCATTTAGCACAGATTCTAGGCTTTCTCCATTGTCTTGCACGCGCGTTTTTAACGCGCTAAATCGCTCTTGCAGCTCTACATCGCTTAATGTCTCAAAAGTGGATTCTAGGGCATTGATAGCATTTACACGCTTTTGATAAGCGCGGATAAGCTTGTCGTTTCTACTGCCAAAAATAGAGCTAAACATCGTTTTTACCATTCATAAAGCCTTGTAAAAAAATGATTGAAATTATAATGCAACTTTGTAAAAATTCTTTAATCACGCACGCTTGGGGCTATTTGGGACTATGCCTTAAAGAGTGATTCTAGCGCATCAATTCCTACCTTTTGCTCTTTAGGCGTGGATTCTCCGCTATCTTGTGGCTTGTCTTTGATAAGCTCTACAAGCTCGATTTCAAATCCTGTAAGCATACACGCTAGACGGATATTTACACCATTTTTGCCAATCGCCTTACTTTTTTGATCGCTCATTATATGCACTTGGGCTTTTTTCTCTTCTTCGGTGTTGCTTAGGATTTTTACAGAGATGATTTGTGCTGGAGCTAGGGCTTTGCTGATAAAAATCTCTGGGATTTCTGCATACTCAATGCAATCGATATTCTCACCATTAAGCTTGCGGCTTACAGCATTGATCCTAACGCCCCTTGTCCCCACACTTGAGCCGATAGGGTCAATCCTTGGACTTGTGGAAAAAAGAGCGACCTTAGCACGATCGCCCGGGATCCTAGCGCACTTTTGGATAATCACTTCGCCATCTTTGATCTCTGGGACTTCTTGCTCTAGCAGGGCTTCAAGCATTTTGGGCGTGGTGCGTGATAGCTCGACATACAGCCCATCTTTTTGAAAGCGCACAAATTTTACAATACAGCTAATCGTGTCATTGACCTTAAATTTCTCACCCTTAATGCGGTTTTTTAGCGGCAAAACTGCGCGTATATCTTGGATCTCTACAAAGGTGTTTTCTTGCTCATCAATGGCAATGACTTGCCCACTTACAAGCTTGCCTAGCATTTCTTTAAAGCTTACAAAAAGCTGGTTTTCTATAGTGCGCTGGATATGGTATTCAAGATCGCTAAAAAGCATATTGACAGCATTTCTACTCATATTTTCTAGGCTTATTTCGTGGTGGATTTCATCATTTATGCTCACATCGCTCCCTGATTCTTCTTTCGCCTTTGAGAGTGCGATGAAATTATGCGGATCGCTTGTGATCCTCTCATCATCATCAGCACACACAAGCACAGAGTGGATCAGTCTAAAAGTGCGGTGCTTCTCATCTTCTTCTATGATGTAGTTTAGCTCTTCGCCAAATTGCTTTTTAGCGACTTTGATGATCGTGTCTTTGACCACTTGTGCGACGACTTTAGGCTCTAGCCCTTTCTCACAAGCAATAAGCTCGATAATATCTACAATCTTCTCCATAATGCTCCTTTAGGCTTAAGTCTTTCTTAGATTTGGCTAGGGATTGTCTTTAGTTAAGAGAGTCTTTGAAAGTGGTGGCATTATAGCAAATTTTTAAGCCAATTCTAGCTACAATGCCACAAATCTTTCTTGGAGTTTATGTTATGGAATTAAAACTTGCCCCTATGGATTTGGGAAATACCACCCCACAAACAATCAAAGTAGAAAGCCTACTAGAATCCACTTCTTCACTACAAGTGGTATATTTTGACAAGCAAAACACGCAAAAAGACCTACAAAAAGCAAAAAGCCTACTAGAATCCAAAGGCAAAATTGTCTATATGGGCGAAGTGCGCTATGGGCTTGATGCAAAAGATTTTATCTATGAATTTAGGATTCTATAAGCCATTATGAAGCTCTTTGTCCAGACACTTGGCTGCGCGATGAATGAGCGCGATAGCGAGCATATGATCGCCGAGCTAGAGCGCAAGGAGGGCTACACGCTCACCGATGATGCCACGCAAGCAGATCTTATCCTTATCAATACCTGCTCTGTGCGTGAAAAGCCAGAGCGCAGGCTTTTTTCAGAAATCGGTCAATACGCCCAGCAGAAGAAAAAGGGCGCGAAAATCGGCGTATGTGGCTGCACCGCAAGCCATATGGGTGCGGAAATTTTGAAAAAATCTTCCGCAGTAGATTTTGTCCTAGGCGCGCGCAACATCTCTAAAATCACGCAGATAATCCACAAACCAAAAGCCGTAGAAGTCGATCTTAGCTATGATGATAGTCTCTATGCCTTTGAAGGCGTGCGATCTAGTGGCGTGAAGGCTTTGCTAAATATCTCCATAGGCTGTGATAAATCCTGTGCTTACTGCATAGTCCCCCACACAAGGGGCAAGGAAATCTCTATCCCTCTTGATTTGATCCTTGCTGAAGCACGCAAGCTCGCACAAAATGGCATAAAAGAGCTGCTATTACTAGGGCAGAATGTCAATAACTATGGCGTGCGTTTTTCTAGTGCGCATAAGCCCATCAACTTCTCTGGGCTACTAGCGGAGTTAGCAGAGATTAAAGGGATAGAAAGGATCCGCTTTACCTCACCTCACCCACTACATATGGATGATGAGTTTCTCCAAGAGTTTGCCCACAATCCTAAAGTGTGCAAATCTATCCATATGCCCTTGCAAAGCGGCTCAAGCAGGATTCTCAAAGCTATGCGCAGAGGGTATAGCAAGGAGTGGTTTTTAGACCGCGTGCAAAGGCTTAAAGAGCTTGTGCCAGAAGTTACCATTAGCACAGATATTATCGTAGGCTTTGTAGATGAGAGTGAAGAAGACTTCGCCCATACGCTTGATGTGCTAGAGCAAGTGCGCTTTGATACACTTTATAGCTTTATCTACTCGCCGCGCCCACACACACTTGCCTACTCACTTAATCCAGCCAAGCATATCCCCAAAGACATTGCCCAAGCGAGACTAAGCACTTTGCAAGAGCGGCATAGAGAGATTTTACGCGAGAAAGCACAAGCAGAAATAGGCAAGCAATACATCGTGCTTGTGGAAAATACCTTACAAGATGAGCAAGGCTGCTTTAGCGAAGGGCGCAGTGATAGCAACAAGCTTATCCATATAGAAAATGTCGCGCTAGATCTAGGCACATTTGCCCGAGTGAAAATCACGCGCAATGAAGGTGGCTCGCTCTTTGGAGAGCTGGTATAAGCTCTGTTTAGCGTGGGCGTTGTTATGGGTATTGATAAAGCGATATTTTACTTAAAGGCGCGCAAGAAGTGCAGACACCATATTTTCGCATAGATACAAGCACAATGACTATTGGTGGTGTGTGGGATTTCCGTGTGCCTAGACGCACGCTTTTTGCCCTAAAGCACGCTCTAGAATCCAAACATCCCGCCATCACGCACATTGTCTTTGAGCAAGATGCGATCATTGACCTAGCCTTTGGGATTTTTCTAAAAACGCATTTACACAAAGCCTCAGAGATCCAAGCGAGCGAGCATATACGCGCCGTGCTTGATCAATGCTTAGTTAGCACGATCCCGCTTACGCCTAAGCGACACTTATTCCGCACACTGCTTACTTCACTTGGCAAGTGGGTTTATAGCTTTTATCAAAGCTTTTTGGATTTTTTAAACTTTGTGGGTATGAGCTTTTACTATCTAGCACTATCTTTATGGAGACGCGATGTCCGCTTGACCCCCCTGCTCTATCACATCAATGAATCTGGCTTTAAAGCCCTGCCTGTAAGCTTGCTTACCGCTTTTATTGTGGGCTTTGCCATAGCATTACAAGGAGCAGTGCAGCTAGAGCTTATGGGCGCGCCAATGCTAAGTATTGAGATGACAGCAAAGCTTTCTTTGCGCGAGATGGGTCCTTTTATCCTAGCTCTTGTCATCGCTGGGCGCAGTGCCTCAAGCTTTACTGCACAAATTGGCGTAATGCGCCTAACTGATGAAATTGATGCGATGAAAACGATGAATTTCCACCCCATTACATTTCTTGTGATTCCAAGGCTTTTCGCGCTCATTGTCGTTATGCCGCTTCTAGTGTTTTTAGCCGATGCATTCAGTCTTTTAGGCGGTATGCTTGCTGTGTATGTGCAGCTAGGGATTGATATGGGGACCTATATTGATCGCGTGTATGAGAGTGTGAGCTGGTCGCATTTTTTCATCGGGCTTGTGAAAGCCCCCTTTTTTGGCGCGGCGATTGCGCTTGTGGGCTGCTTCCGTGGATTTTGTATCAAGGAAAACACCCAAGAGCTAGGGCGCATTACAACTATTAGCGTGGTTAATGCACTTTTTTGGATCATTGCTATCAATGCGGTGTTTTCTTTCATCACTTCAAGGCTTGGGATATGAAGCCCATTATCCAAGTCCAAAATCTCTGCACCGCTTATGGCAATCATCTTATCCACGATCACATTAGCTTTGATGTGTATGAAGGCGAGATTTTTGGGATCTTAGGGGGTAGTGGCAGTGGGAAATCCACCCTACTTCGCTCAATGATCCTGCTTAATCGCCCCAAAAGTGGCAGAATCCTAATCTTTGATGAAGATATTTGGCAACTTAAAGACCCCAGCACTCTGCTTACGCGCTGTGGTGTGCTCTTTCAGTTTGGCGCACTTTTTAGCTCATTAAATGTGCTAGAGAATGTCGGCATACTCCTTGAAGAATACAGCGCATATCCGCAATCAAGCATTACCGAAGTGGCAAAATACCTGCTTGATCGCGTAGGATTAAGCCCAAGATCCTATCATCTCTACCCGCACGAGCTAAGTGGTGGTATGAAAAAGCGCGTGGGATTAGCGCGAGCTCTAGCTCTAAATCCTAGAATCCTCTTTTTAGATGAGCCTAGCAGCGGGCTTGATCCAAGTAGTGCGCAGCAGCTTGATGAGCTTATTTGCGCTTTGCGGCTAGAATTTACAATGACGATTGTGATGATCACGCACGATTTAGATTCTATCAAAGACACTACTGATAGGTTTTTAATGCTAAAAGATGGGAAGATAGAATTTTTGGGCAATCTTAGCGAACTTGCACAAAATGCACATACGCTAGATTCTAGCAATATATTTTTCAGCAAACGAGGAGAGAGACTATGGAGAGAAATGTAAATTATGTGCTTATAGGGGGGATATTTTTTGCCATACTTATTGGGCTTATTGTCTTTATCTTGTGGTTTGGCAGGATCAGTTTTAATGAAGATAAATTCCGCATTTATACGATCACGACAAGCTATGACATCTCTGGCATTGCGGTAAAAACGCCCATTAAATATAAAGGCATTACCATTGGACATATCAAGCACATAGGCTTTGATACAACACAACTAGGCGTGGTCAAAATCACCCTACTTATCCAGCGATCTATCCCCATAGCCAAAGGCTCTAGCGTGCTTATCGACTCTCAAGGGCTAGCTGGACTTAGCTATCTCGCCTTGCGCCAGAATCCAAAGGGCGAGATCATTGTCAATGATGATGATGCGGTTTTGACCCTTGATCAAAGCTTCTTGGGCAAGCTTAGTGATAAAGCAGATTCTGCACTAGAAGAAATGCTTGGCGTGCTTGGCAGTGTAGAAAAGCTCCTTAGCGAGAAAAATGTCAAGCACATTAGCAGCACACTCACCTCGCTTGATCAATTTTCCCAAAGCCTACCCGCACTTAGTAGCAACATCAATCGCGCGCTAGAATCTATCAATGGAGAGCTAGAAAATGGTGCAGGCGCGATGATCGCCCCCACACTCTACCAAACGCAAAAAAGCCTGCAAAATCTCGATATCCTTTTGCAAAAAACATCAAATCTCTTAGATAAATTTGATGATAATCCCTATCCTACGATTTTTGGAGAGAAAAAATGACAATATTTTCCTATATAACGCGCTTTTACCGCTATGGATTCATCATTACACTAGCCCTAGTAAGCTTTCAGGGCTGTGTCAATATCAAAGCAAGCTTGCCAGCATATAGCTACTACACCCTAGAATCCACAGAGACACAAGGATACAACCACACTACCTTTAGCACAATAGCCCTTGAGCTTGAAGTCCTGCCATATCTCAATACCCAGCGCATTATGCGTATCTCCCCACAAGCCAAAGCACAAGCCCTTACTACGACAAAGTGGATCACTCTTCCCTCGCTACTACTGCAAAACACACTAGAATCTAACGCTAGAATGCAAGGTGTAATCCTAAGCACACTAGGTGCGCATCCTATAAAGCTTCACATCAAAGTGCGTAAATTGGCTATTTATGAAGAAAGCAAACAAGCAATTGTCGCACTAGATTACACTTTATTACAAGGGCAGAGTATCTCTAGAGTCCGCACACTACTAAGCGTAGAAAATGTCCAAAACTCCAGCGAGCAAGCAATGATCAATGCCCTACAAAGCGCACTAGATTCTGCTGCAAAAAAGATCCAAAACGCACTGTGTGATGATACCAAGCTATGCACATCTCCTAAAGCCACACCACACTAAGCTATCCCATTATGCAAGGAGATATTATGCAAATCCCAAGCTCTTTACAAACCCCCCGCTTAAGCGCGAGCCTTTTGCGCAGGATTTTTGTCGCTGCTTCTATCCGCAGGTGGAATGACCAAGCCTGTCCGGTGGAGTTTGTCGAGCTCGATAAACAAGCACATAAAATGGTCATCGCCTATATCTTTGCCAAATATGAAGAAATGTCGGGCAAAGAGATTGATTGGGAGCGGCTTATAGAGTATTTTTGCTTTGATTTTTTTGAGCGTGTGGTGCTTACAGATATTAAGCCCCCGGTATTTCACGAGCTACAAAAGCTTCATAGAAAGGAGCTTGCGAGCTTTGTTACAAGCGAGCTTGCGAGCGATCTTTGTGGGTATAAATTTTTCTCATCATTAGAGCATTACTTCAAACACCCACCGCATAATATCGAAAAGCGGATTCTACAAGCCGCCCACTACTATGCCTCAAAATGGGAGTTTGATATTATTTATCACTTTAACCCCACGATGTTTGATGTGGGCAATATCAAAGCTATCATTGATAAAGAAGTAGAAAAGCACTATGACTTGCAAGGTATGAAACAAGTTGTGCTATTTAAGCAGATCAATGAGATTATCACGATGTTTGGGCAGCTTAGATTCCAGAAGCGATGGAGTCAAACACCGCGCGTGCCGGCGACTTCTGTGCTAGGGCATACGCTTGTGGTAGCCCTTTGTGCGTATCTTTTAAGCCTTGATATGCCCTCTTGCAAACAAATGCGTATCAATCACTTTTTAGGTGGGCTTTTTCACGATTTGCCAGAGATTTTGACACGCGATATTATCTCCCCTATCAAAAGCTCCATAGCAGGGCTGGATGAGCAGATTAAGCAAATAGAAGAGCGCGCCGTAGAAGAAAAAATCTTAGCCCACCTCCCAGAATCTATCCGCGCCGATATTGTGTATTTCACGCAAAATGAATTTGCCAATCGATATAGAATCGAGGATTTTACGCATTATACGAAAGATTCTAGCGAGCTTTTTGCCCACTACAATAGCGATGAGTATAATCCTGTGTGTGGTGAATTTTTGAAAGTATGCGATCATTTAAGCGCGTTTTTAGAAGCGAGAATCTCCATCGCGCACGGCATTTCTAGCCACGATTTAGTGCAAGGTGCGCAAGGGATTTTAGAAAAGCGCAAGGATACGCAAATATGCGGACTTGATCTAGGGGTGTTGTTTAGGGATTTTATCTAGTGGTGATGAGCAGATTTGACAAGTAGCTATGAGTTGGATTGATTTTTGCTTATTCATAGAAACTAGATTCTACATCATTGTAAAGTAAGGGTAAAATATGCACAGCAGACACAATCATAGCAGTCCCATAAGCTTGCACACAAGCACAAATCGCACACTATTTGTGAAAATACTTTGGGCTTTTCTCTGGCTCTGTGTGATTGGTGTGGTGCTACTTACAAGCAGCGGTTGCTCGCTGTTTGAATATATCCAGCGCAAAGCCACGCAGGGCAACATTAACGGCGATAATTGGTATGTGCAAAAGATTGTAATCGATAATAAAGAGACCTTTTATGCCCCGCAAGTCCTAGCTGCTAATGCCAAACAACGCCTAGCAGCGATTGACTCTAACTCTAGCTATGATGAAAAATCCCGCCTTAAAGAAATCGCCCAAATTGACGAAGTAGCGACACTAAACTTTGATACCCAACAAGGCAGAATCTCTGGACAAAGCGGGTGCGGGTCATATTTCTCAAGCTATGCGTGGAGCGATAGAGAGCATATCGAGCTATCTAATGGAAGCTCCACACGCAAGCTCTGCTCTCCCGGAGAGATTGTGCGCTTTGAATTCCGCTTTATCCGCGATCTAGAAGGCAGCTTTAAAGTGATCCAAAAGTCCAAAGACCACCTTATCCTAGAGGGCAAAGAGATGACAATCTATCTCTACCGCGATCTCTCAAGCCCGCAAGCCTAGATCAATGCTCTATCGCTTGTTGTGTGGCTTGGGGCTTGCTTGCACTCTAGCCCTAGCCGATCCTGCTCCTAAAATCTTTGCGAAGTGTATCGCTTGCCACGGCGCAAATGGGCAAGCAATCGCCCCCGGGGCAAAAGGTGGCACTAGCATAGCCGGCTTAAGCCAAGCAAAAATCATCGCAGACCTTAAAGGCTATCGCGCTGGGCTAACCGATAATGGCGGAGCTAAAAGCATTATGTATATACAAGCACAGAATTTAAGCGATGCAGAGATACAAGCCTTAGCAAAATATATTTCTAATCTCCCCAAAGCCCCACACAAAGTCATAGATACACCACAACCATAAAGCTGCGTTTGTGTATAATACCCCACTTCCTACCCAAAGGCTATCTATGGCATATATCCGCCTTGATTCTCAAGCATTTTTCCACAATCTCACCGCTATCCAAAATACACTCTCTCACACTCCACACCCCCCCAAACTCGCTCTCGTGCTAAAGGATAACGCCTATGGACACGGGCTGCAGCAAATCGCGCCCCTAGCCAAGTCCTTTGGCATAGAATCTGTGTTTGTCAAAAACTATGAAGAGGCTATCAGCATAGCCCAGCTTTTTGACACGATCACCGCGCTCTATGGCGAGATCCCGCCAAATGCCCCTAGCAATATCTGGGCTTCTATCCCATCGCTTCAAGCCCTACAATCCTGCGCCACCGCACACAAAAACGCCCACCAAATGCGCCATATCGAGCTAAAGGTCAATATCGGTATGCACAGAAATGGCATTGCTATCAATGAGCTAGATCGCGCATTATCACTGCTTGAAAACTCGCGGCATATCAGGCTTGCTGGGGTGCTTGGGCATAATGGCTATGGGGACAATGATAATGAAAGCTTTTTTACCGCGATACAAGCATTTAGCGATGTGAGAGAAAAGGTGCGCAAATGGTGTGAAGCGCGCAACTACCCTATGCCTAGATTCCACTCTCTTAGCACCAGCGGAGCTCTGCGCCTTGGCTTGCATAATGCTAGGAGCGATGATCTAGGCGATGTCGTGCGTATCGGTATCGGCGCGTATGGGTATCACACAAGCGAGCTGCCGCTACATATCGCGCTAAAGCCCATCGCTAGCCTCTATGCACAAAAAATCTCTAGCTTACATCTCAAAAAGGGCGATAGGATCGGCTATGGTGGAGTTAGTGTCGTGGAAAAAGATGGGGTCTTTAGCACCTATGATGTGGGCTATGGCGATGGATTATTCCGCGTTGGAGCAGAGCAGAGTCTATGCTGTGCTAGCGGGGAGCAAATCCTGCCTGTAATGTCTATGGACTGCTTTTCTTGCCAAAGCCAGAGGGAAGAAATTTGCGTATTTGATGATGTGAGTGCGTGGGCTAGGGCGTTTCACACGATCCCCTATATGATCCTAACGCACCTATCCCCTGCGCTAAAGCGCGTGGTGGTGTGATGTATTTCGCCTACTCACACGCGCCTATTTCTTGCTATTTCGCCCATAGTAGCAGGGATTTTGTCGTGCAAGAGATCCCACTCTATGCCTTTAGCGGCAGTGGCGAGCATAGAATCCTAAGGGTAAGGAAAAAAAATCTAAGCACCTTTGAGCTACTTAGCATCATCGCCCAAGCCTTTAACCTCCCCACAAAATCCATAGGCTATGCTGGCTTAAAGGACAAGCACGCCACCACTACGCAATATCTCTCACTCCCAGCAAAAAGCACGCAAAATTTCTGTGCTATCTTTGACGCCTTAGCAAAGCAGCACGACATAAAGCTGCTTGATAGCACACTGCATAGCAACAAGCTCCGCCTAGGACATTTAAAGGGGAATCGCTTTTTCGTGCGGCTAAAAAAGCTTAATCCCACCAATGCCAAAAAGCTAGAATCCACTCTTGCACACATCGCCCAAAATGGCTTCCCAAACTTCTTTGGCTTCCAGCGATTTGGCATAAATGGCGATAATTATCTCCTAGGGCTATCCCTTAGCCAGCGCAAAAACGCCCAGATAAACCCCTATCTGTCCCTACTAGCACAGCTACACCCAAGCCTTGCTAACCCCCAGAATCCACTTTTTCACACCAAGCGATATAGCCGCACTATGCAGGAGTTTTTCATCTCAAGCTATCAAAGCTTTTTGTTTAATGGCTGGCTACAAGCTAGAATCCAGCTAAGCGCGTGGGCGAGAGAGTTTAATGTAAAAGATCTACAAGAAATCGCACGCCGCTATGCCACCGCCCCAAACCCCCTAGAATCCACTTTTGCCCCACCACTTGAAACCCCCCTTCAAAGTGCGCAAAATGCGTGTATCGCCACCCTTTGTGCGCGGTTTTTACAATCTCTCCCCAAAGTCGCCCTAGAATCCTTATGCGCCCAGCCCCAAGCTTTCACGCTTTTAGATGGCGATCTATGCTGCCACTATCCTTATGGCAAGCTTTTTACCCTAGATTCTGCTACACAAGCAGAGTGCGAGCGATTTAGCCAGCAGGGCTTCTCCCCCACAGGCGCGCTAAGTGGGCAGAATCTAAAAGCCCCAAGCACACTTGCAGGGCAGCTAGAGCAGAGCTTCCTAGCTCCAATCCCCGCTCCTAGCTCTAGGCGATATGCGTGGGTGTGGGCAAGCGATGTAGAGTTTGACTACAAGCCAGAAGTCGCCCAAGCCGAGCTACACTTCAGCCTGCCAAGTGGAGCGTATGCCACAAGCTTTTTAGAGCAGGTGCTAAAGCGATCCCTAGCCCCAAATCCCCCCAAACAATAAACCAAAACACGCTACAATACGCAAAAATCAAGGAGAAAGCGATGGATTTTCAAGCAATCTTGCAAAAAAACGCGCTAAAGACCTATGCCGTGCTAGCGATCTATGTGCTTATCTTTTTGCTTATAGGGCTTTTGGTCGATATTGTGCGTATCAACGCCCCAAGCCTTGAGTATGGATTCTACTTGCTCCTAAGCCTAAGAGAATTCCCCCTTATCACCGCTCTTACAAGCCTTGTGGCAGTATGTATCATTTGGTATAGTCTCTCGCGCTTTGATGCCATTATGCTCTCTGGTGATGAGTATGAGGAGCTGCCCCAAGGTGTGCGGCTAGAGCCACTCCAAGCGCGCGTGCGCAACGCGCTTGATGATGTGCTACGCCGCTCTTCTAGCGCGACTTCCCCTAGACTTTACCTTATCCAAGCACCCTATATGAATGCCTTTGCAAGTGGCTGGAGCGGGTCAAACTCTCTTATAGCCATTACCAAAGCCCTAGCCCTTAGCCTAGATGACCAAGAGCTAAAGGCTGTGCTAGCCCACGAGCTAAGTCATATACGGCACGGCGATGTGCGGCTGACAATGTGCGTGGGGATTTTGAGCAATATTTTGCTGCTGCTGTGCAATAGCGCGGTGTATCTTTTCCTAGGGGGCAATCGCAGTGATGGTGCGAATAAAGCTCGCACCATCTTGCTTGTGCTGCAATTTATCCTGCCAATCCTAACCCTTTGGCTGCAGATGTTTCTAAGCCGCAGTAGAGAGTATATGGCAGATGCAGGCAGTGCCTATCTTATGCATAATCCCACCCCTCTCATAAACGCATTGCAAAAGATAGAGGCAAGCTACAAGCGCAATGACTTTTCCCAGCTTGACACCAACCCAACGCGCCAAGCCGCCTATATCTTTAGCATTAGCGAAGCCTTTAGCACCCACCCAAGCATAGAAAACCGCATACAATCTTTGCAAGGACGATAATGAGCGATACAACACAAGTAGAGCAGGCATTCCGCGCATTTTGTGCGCGTATAGGCGAGGACCCCAATCGCGCAGGCTTATCCAACACCCCCAAACGCCTCCAAGAGCTAGAATCCACTTTATACAGCGGCTATACCACAAGCCCCAAAGACGCTTTAGGAGCACTTTTTAGCAATGATAGTATGGATCAAATGGTGCTAGTCAAAGATATAGAATTTTACTCAATGTGTGAGCATCATCTCTTGCCATTTTTTGGGGCTATCCATATCGGCTATGTGCCTAGAGATACACTCGCTGGATTTAGCGGGATCGTGCGCTTAGTAGAAGCCTTTGCCAAGCGATTGCAAATCCAAGAGAATCTCACCAATCAAATCGCTGATGAGCTCTCCTGCCTCCTTAAGCCAAAGGGTGTTATGGTCGTATGTGAGGCGCGGCATTTGTGTATGAGTATGCGCGCTAGCAACCAGAATCCACTTATCAAAACAAGTGCCTTGCGCGGATTGTTTAGAAGCGATCCCAAAACACGCGCGGAATTTTTAGAGCTTTTATCCTAAGGACTACTATGAAGCTAGAATCCACTTTTGAAAATGCAAGGATTTTGATGCGCTGGGGCGTGCTGGGTATGCCTATTTGCGCACTGCTTGCTTTCATCGCTGTATCCGATCTTGATATGCTCCTATTTGTCTCACTTGGTGGCTATGTGTGTGCGCTGCTTTGCTATATGAGCGGGGCATATCTGTTTTCCAAAGCTACACGCTCATCGCTTTTTATGCTTAATTGTGCGCGGTTTTTTGCCTTGCTTGTGTTTATCATCTTGCTTAGTGTGCTCACAGAAATCTTTAATGATGATATGTTTGGCTTGATTATTATCTGTCTTAGTTGCGCGATTTTTAGCGTGGTGTTTTTGCTCCTAGAGCGTAAGATCGCCCTAGAGCTATATGCTAGGACGGAGGTAAGGTATTTTGTGCTAGGCTTTAGAGTGCGCTTGGTATTTGTCGCGCTTTTTGTGGGTATTTGCTTGATCATAGCCTTTAGCATAGGGGCTGGGCTTGAGCTGCAATCATCAATAGCAGCCCTAAACAACGCCGATAATCTTAAGCATTTTTGGCAGCAAAATCCACTTGTGCTTGTGTATTGCGCCATAGCTCTTATTATGCTTGTCTCTTTATTTGTCTCATCGCTGCTTTACATTATGGCGTATTGGAAGATCTGCCATTATAGCAGTGAGCCGCGACCTAGCGAGTGCAAGGGACTTTGTGGGTGCAAATAGCCAAAATCCTAGAGCTAGATTCTCTGCATAGTGCATTATTATCGTGGTATCACGCCTATGGGCGAGCTAATCTCCCTTGGCGCAATTTGCCGCGCGATGGGAGCTATGCATATCACATCTACATTAGCGAGATAATGCTCCAGCAAACGCAAGTTTCTCGCGTGCTAGAATCCTACTTTTTCCCCTTTCTTGCTCGCTTCCCCACTCTATCCGCGCTAGCAGATTCTAGCCAGCAAGAAGTGCTGCATTTGTGGCAGGGGCTTGGCTACTACTCACGCGCTAGGAATCTCCACGCCTGTGCCAAGCTTTGTGTAAAGCAGTATAACTCTATGCTACCTGATAGCTTGCGTGCTTTGCAGGCGTTGCCCGGGATTGGGGCTTATACAGCTGGGGCGATTTTGTGCTTTGGCTTTGGGCAAAAGGCGTCCTTTGCTGATAGTAATATCGCGCGTGTTTTGCAGCGGCTTGTAGGCAAGCCCTTGACACAAAGCCAGCTACTAGCCCTAGCAGAGTCTTTGCTCCCGCAAGCGGACAAAGTTTTTGACTATCATCAAGCCTTAATTGATCTAGGTGCTATGCTTTGCACAAGATCTCCACAATGCGTCAAATGCCCCATAGCAAGCCACTGCGCTAGTGCCTTTAAGCCACCGCTCCCACCTAAGCCAAAGCCTAGAATCCCCCTAACCCTCCACCTAGCCCTAAGTCAAAAGCGAGATTCTATCGCTTTGTGCAAATCACAAGATAAGCTCTACAAAGACCTCTACAATCTCCCCCTACTCGCCAAGCAAGAAAGCCACCAAAGCCCCCTACCTACGCACCATCTACTAGGCTCTTTCACCCACGCCTATACCAAATACACCATCACCGCCTATGTCTATCAAGCCCCCAAGCTAGCAAATGCCACCTACTACCCCCTAAACGCCCTCCCCCCTATCGCCAATCTCACCAAAAAGGCATTACGCTATCTTTAATCAACCCTTTATGCAAAACTTGGGTAAAATGATTAGAATTTTCATTTGTAAGGGGTGCTACTTATGCCTAGACAACATAATGTCAAAAGAGATGAACACTTCGGGCTACTAGTAGAGCCAGATACGCTAATCACTTCCAAAACAGACCTAAAAGGCATCATCACCTACTGCAATCACGACTTTTTGACTTATAGCGGATATGCTGAAAATGAGCTTATCGGTAAGCCGCATAACATTATCCGCCATCAAGATATGCCTGCTTGTGTTTTCAAGCTACTATGGGACTACATACAAGATGGGCGCGAGATTTTTGCATTTGTGAAAAATCTCACTAAATACAAAGAGCATTATTGGGTTTTTACCAACATCACGCCATCATTTGATGATAATGGCAAGATCATAGGCTACTACTCTGTGCGGCGTGCGCCAAATCTCGCCGTGATCCCAACGATAGAAGCCCTCTATAAAGACCTGCGATCCCTAGAATCTAACGGCTATGACCAAAGCCTAAAAGCCCTGCAAGAGTTTGTAAAATCCCAAAACAAATCCTACAACCACATCATCTGCGAGCTTCAAGAATCCAAATAATGACAGAGATAAGCAAGCGTTTTGGCATTATCGGTGTGGGCGGCTATGTCGCCCCTAGACATTTACGCGCGATTTATGACAATGGTGGTAAGCTTGTGTGTGCGCTTGATTTGCACGACTGCGTAGGCGTGCTAGATCGCTACTTCCCTAATGCAGAGTTTTTCACCAAGCAAGCAGATTTTATCCGCTATGCACAGGCAAATCACTTAGATTTTCTTAGCATTTGCACGCCTAATTTCTTGCATTTCTCCCATATTGCCCTAGCCTTAGAGCTTGGGGCAAATGCGATATGTGAGAAGCCTCTAGTCTTGCGCACAAGCGAGCTAGCCACATTGCAAAGCCTAGAATCCACTTTAAGCACACAGGCTCATTTCGCGCGTGTTTATGGGATCTTGCAGCTACGATTGCACCCACAAATCCTAGCCCTAAAGCAGCAAATCCACGATGAGCTAGCCCTAAATCCTACGCACTGCTATGCTCTGTCTTTGCGCTACATTAGTGCTAGGGGGAAGTGGTATCACACATCGTGGAAGGGTGATATGCAAAAAAGCGGCGGGATTGTGTGCAATATCGGCGTGCATTTGTTTGATATGCTGGCGTTTGTGTTTGGGGATTTTATGGGCAATACTCTTACTTACTATGATGATAAACGCGCAAGTGGTGTGGCAAGCTTTGCCCACGCGCAAGTGAAATGGCTGCTCTCTATCGACAGAGATGATATGGATTCTGGTAAGCTAGGGACAAAGACAAGCCGCGCTCTGCGGATTTTAGAGGAGACAAGCCCCCCTCCGTGCGATCGCGCTGCTTTGAGTGTGGATTTTTCTAGTGGCTTTGAGGATCTCCACACCGCAAGCTATAAGGAAATCTTGCAAGGCAGGGGCTTTGATCTAGCAGCGCAGCAGCAAGCCATCACAATCATAGAGTCCATAACCAAACAAGCCCTTGCCACAAATACTGCAAGGTTATAAGATATTTTACTTTTTTTAGTGATTTTATGTAGATTCTAGGCTTTAGGCGTGTTTTCAACTTTGCATAAGCTGCATTCTCCTACAATCCACACTTCCACGCCTAGAATCCACTTGCTACTAAGGACATCAATGCTGAAAAACATTATGCGTTTTTATGCACAAGGCTTTGCAAATATGACGCTTGGCAGGACATTGTGGAAAATCATCATCATAAAGCTTCTTGTGATTTTTATCGTGCTGAAGTTTTTCATCTATGGCGATTCTATCCGCGATCTAGGTGGGGCAGATGAGAGGAGAGATTTTGTCCTAGATAATCTTGCCCCCTAGAATCCACTTTTACCCACAAAGATACTTCAACCCCACTTTAGAGCAAAGGAGCAGTAATGGATCATATTGATTGGAGCAGAGCGCAGTTTGGGCTAACGGCGATTTATCACTTTTTGTTTGTGCCTTTGACCTTGGGGCTATCATTTATCGTAGCGATTATGGAGAGTATCTATCTAAAGACCAAAGATGAGCGGTGGAAAGCTATCACGAAGTTTTGGCTCACACTTTTTGCGATAAATTTTGCTATCGGCGTGGCGACAGGCATTATTATGGAGTTTGAGTTTGGGACAAATTGGGCGAATTATAGCTGGTTTGTAGGCGATATTTTTGGCGCACCGCTAGCGGTTGAAGGTATTGTGGCGTTTTTCTTAGAGGCGACATTTTTTGCGGTGATGTTCTTTGGCTGGGATAGGGTCTCACCGCGCTTCCACCTGCTCTCTACTTGGCTTGTGGCAATTGGCAGCAATCTTTCAGCCTTTTGGATTCTCGTAGCTAATGGCTGGATGCAGTATCCCATAGGCACGATGTTCAATCCCGCTACGGCTAGAAATGAAATGACAAGCTTCCTAGAAATCGCGCTCTCCCCTGTGGCAGTCTCAAAGTTTCTCCATACAATCGCCTCTGGCTATGTGATTTCTGCTCTTTTTGTGATGGGGATTAGCGCGTGGTATTTGCTACAAGGTAGGCATATCCTTTTAGCAAGGCGTAGTCTAGTTGTGGGGGCTAGCTTTGGACTTTTGACTTCTGTATTTTTGTTTTTCAGCGGCGATGAGAGTGCGTATCAAGTTACGCAAAAGCAGCCGATGAAGCTAGCGGCAATGGAGGGAATCTATGATGGCGAGCATAGGGCTGGGCTTGTGGCATTTGGGATTTTAAACCCTGCTAAAAAGCCCGGCGATAGCGAGCCGACATTTTTGTTTGACTTTACAATCCCTTATGCGCTCTCAATCCTAGGGCAAAGAGACACGCAAGGCTTTATCCCCGGGATCAATGACCTGCTCTTTGGCAATGAAGAAAAGGGCATTGCAAGTATGGATTCTAGGATAGAGAGCGGGAAAAAGGCAGTGCAAGCTCTAAGTGATTTTACCGCGGCTAAAAAGCGTGGCGATAGCGCGGCAATGGAAAGATCCCAGCAAATCTTGCAGGCAAATATGTCAAATTTTGGCTATGGCTATCTGGAGTCTAAGGAGCAAGCTGTGCCGCCCATTGCTATGACTTTTTATAGCTTTCATCTTATGGTGGCTCTTGGGAGCTTGTTTTTCTTGCTCTTTATCATCGTGCTATATCTCTGTATGGCAAACAACATCAACAAATTCCGCAAGATCCTATGGCTTTGTGTGATTGCTGTGCCATTTGGCTATATCGCCGCAGAAGCGGGCTGGATCGTGGCAGAGGTGGGGCGGCAGCCGTGGGCGATCCAAGATCTAATGCCTGTGCATATTGCTGCGACAAATCTCGCGCATACAAATGTGCAGATTTCATTTTTCATTTTCTTAGGACTCTTTACACTGCTTTTATGCGCGGAGCTTGGGATTATGGCAAAGCAGATTAAAAAGGGCTTTGCCACACACGCAAGAAGCGAGAAGGAGTAGGCGATGTTTTTTGGACTTGATTTAGCGCAGTTGCAGGTGTATTGGTGGGTGATTGTAAGCTTGCTTGGCGGGCTTTTGGTGTTGATGTTTTTTGTGCAAGGGGGGCAGGGGCTTATGGATAGGCTAGCCAAAACAGAGGAAGAAAAATCCCTGCTTATCAATGTGCTTGGGCGCAAATGGGAGCTTGGATTTACGACTTTGGTGCTATTTGGCGGGGCGTGCTTCGCGGCGTTTCCGCTCTTTTATAGCACGAGCTTTGGTGGGGCGTATTGGGTGTGGCTAGCGATTTTGCTCTGCTTTATTATCCAAGCTGTAAGCTATGAATATCGCAAAAAGCAGGGCAATCTCCTAGGCACAAAAACCTATGAGACATTTTTGAAGATCAATGGGCTTTTGGGGGTATTTCTCATCGGTGTGGCAGTTAGCACATTTTTTGCCGGGAGTGCCTTTGTGCTTGATGATATGCGCTTTGTGCGCTGGGAGCATAGCCTAAGAGGATTAGAGCAGCTGGGGAATCCGCTTAATTATCTCCTAGGCTTTGCGCTGGTGTTTCTAAGCAGAATGCTGGCAGATAGCTACTTTATCAATGCGCTGGATTCTAGTGCCATTGTCCAAAGAGCGAAAAAGGACTTATTACTAAATACTGCGCTATTTTTGCCATTTTTCTTGGGCTTTTTGGTGTGGATTTGTCTAAAAGAAGGATTCTATGTCAATGAGAGTGGCGCGGTGAGTATGCAGGCATATTTGTATGGCTTGACATTTTTGCATAAGCCTTACTTACTTATTTTGCTGCTTGTGGGGGTCGTGCTTGTGCTAGCTGGAATCTACCTTAGCCTTGTGGATAAAAAGGGCATATTTGCGCTTGGGGCTGGGGCGGTGTGTGCCGTTATGGCGGTGCTGCTCAATGTCGGGCTTGGGGAGAGTGCATTCTACCCATCAAGCACAGATTTGCAAAGCTCACTTACCATAGCCAATGCAAGCTCTAGCTACTATACCCTCTCTGTTATGGGCTATGTGAGCTTGCTTGTGCCTTTTGTGCTAGGCTATATCGCGTATGTATGGCGGTGTATGGATAGCAAGAAGTTTAGTCCAAGCGATTTAGATGAGCATTCTTACTAAGGAGTTGTTATGCTATATACACTATTTTTGATACTGCTGTGGCCCCTAGTGATCTTTCTGTGCTACAAATTTATTTGCTTAAATATCACAGAGCTAAACAACAGAGAAAAACACCTAGATCCCTAGATCTAGGCTTATTTGAAGCTACTACCACACTATAAGACATACGCTATAGATTTTGAAGAATTTTATTAAGCTCCATGGTCTTTTCTTTTTGACTAAGCAATGTCTTTTCAAGCGTTTCTAGGGACTTTGGGCTAATGTATTCTAGCAGTTCTACAATATGGCTATATTTGGCGAGATTTGGGTCTTGTAAGCAGAATCTTTGAAGCATTTTGTGCGGTGAGCTTTGGGAGAAAAGCTCCTGCTCATACACACCCAACGCATCGGCGATAAATGGAATCATATCTGCCTTTAGCTCGATATTGCCATTAAGATAGGCATAAATGCTAGAGATTGTGGGCGTCTCACCCGTTTTATTTGCACGCAAGCCTAAGTCTATAAGCCGATTGGCAAGCTCTTTTTTGCTTAGGTTTTTTGCTTTTAGAATCTCATTTATGCGATCAACGACTTTCATCGACTTCAACCTCATCATCTACTTACTTATTGATTATGGATATTTGGTATTGATTTTAATAAGTAAATTATTTAAAAAGAGTAATTTAAGTATTGCTTAACGATAATTATCTATAATTATCACTCAATCAAAAAAAGGAGTTCAAAATGGCTTATATCGTTAAGGTAGAAAGTAATAAGGCAAAATTGTATGAAAATGGCTCTTTCAGGCGCAGTGTAGGAAGTAATGTTTCTAGTGCGAGCTGCGATGATGAATGGACAATTTGTATAGAAAATGGGAGAGCGAAACAATATAACACAAAGACAGGAAGCTTCAAACGCTCAATAGGAGACTCAAACGCGGTATCAGCGCAGATCAATGGAGATTCTATAGTTATTTCCTATGCTAATGGCAGAGCTAAAGAGTATAAAGCTTCTAGTGGTAGTTTTGTTAGGAGTTGTTAGGAGTTTTGTGTAATGAATCTTAAAGGTAGTATAAAATCCCCAGCATTTCAAAACCTGATTATAGGCATTATCATTTTAGATTCTATAATTTTGGGAGCATTGACATTTTCATTTTTGAAAAACAATTCTATCCTTATCGCTATTGATAGAATCTGTTTATTGTTTTTTTGCATTGAAATGTGCGTGAAAATCCTTGTGCTACGCAAAGAGTTTTTTCTCTCAAAATGGAATCTTTTTGATTTGTTTGTAGTGGTTTTATCTGCCTTGCCGACGACAATCATAGGCAATATTGCTATCCTACGATTGTTTAGGGTGCTTAGAGCTGCGCGACTCTCTTCATCTGTGCCACAGCTTCGGTTTGTCATCGCAGTTATCACAAGGAGTATCCCTAGTGTTGTATCCATAGGTGTTTTGCTCTTGCTTGTGTATTATATCTATGCGGTGCTTGGCACACAGCTTTTTGCCACAGCTGCGCCAGAATATTTTGGTGATTTGGGCAAGAGCTTTTTCACACTTTTTCAAGTGATGACAGGGGAGAGTTGGAGCGGAGCGATAGCACGACCTATTATGCGAATATATCCTTATGCGTGGATATATTTTATAAGCTATATGATCATTGTGAGTTTTATCGTGCTAAATATGGTCATAGGCGTGATTGTTGATAGCATTAGTGAGATAAAAGCTCAAAAACTAGAAAGGGATAATAAAGATGTATGAATACGATATACACAAGCGGTTTAGCGAGAAAAATGCAAGGTGGTATGAATGCTACCTAGAAGACTCTCTCTACAAAAGCGATAGCGTAGGTGTGGGAGCAAATACAGGAAGTGGGGCTAAAGGCGGCAGGAAGCTAAAGAGCTTTTATGATGAGCTTTGTCGGCATATTTTTGATATAAATCTTAACTTGCTTGAGCAAATCGGCGACTTTCCTATCACATATAATGAGCGCAGCAACTCTGCGGCTATCGCTATGGCACTCTCCTGCCTTACGCCTTATGTGATAAGTGAATATGGTGTGGATTGCAAAGGTGTAGATTTGCGAGAGGACGAAAGCCAAAATGAAAAGCAAAGACGCACGATTGACTTTTGGTGTGCGACAGAGGGGGCTAATGGGTTTGATATATGGATAGAATCTAAACATTTATGGCTTAATGTCGGCAAAAGGGCTAAGTGGGAGTTTAGCAGCAGCTGCATAGGGCGCATTAAAGAAGCCATTACACAAGTGCGCGATATAGGGCAGCTGCAACAAGCAGGAAAACTCGCGGATTACGATAGCTTTAAACTCGCGCTTTTTTCTATCAATGTCTATTGTGCAAAAGAGCAAGCCCCAGATATGAGCGAGCTAGATTCTATTCCCTACGAAGTGGCAGAGATGATACAAAATGTCGCAAAGCAAATGGGTGCAAGCCCACAAGGTGTGCTATGCTCCGCCCTTGATTTGCGCCCTAGTATTGATACACCTAAAGAAAACACCTATCATCTCTATGAGAAAGAATACCTGCCCTTTGTGCTTCTATGCGGCGTGGTGCTATAGCTAGATTCTAGCTAAGATCTAAGGGCTAGAGCCAAAATCTGCTATAATGCGCGCTTCTTAGATTTTATACGCAAAGGATACACAATGGCAATCGGTATGAGCGAACTCAAAAAAGGCTTAAAAATCGAGATTGAAGGGATTCCATATAGGATCGTAGAATATCAACATGTCAAGCCCGGTAAGGGCGCGGCGTTTGTGCGTGCAAAGATCAAGTCATTTCTCGATGGCAAAGTGATTGAAAAGACCTTCCACGCAGGCGATAAATGCGAGGAGCCAAATATCGTAGAAAAGCCTATGCAATACCTCTACCACGATGGCGAATACTATCAATTTATGGATACAGAATCGTATGAGCAAGTCGCTCTAAGCGAGGATCAAGTAGGCGATGCCAAAAAGTGGCTGCTTGATGGCTCTAGCGTGCAGGTGCTGCTGCATAATGACAAGGCGATTTCTGTGAGTGTGGCGCAAATTGTCGAGCTAAAGATCATAGAAACCCCTCCAAACTTCAAGGGCGATACTTCCTCTGCTGGCAAAAAGCCTGCCACACTAGAGACAGGCGCGGTAGTGCAAATCCCTTTCCATATCCTAGAGGGTGAATGCATACGCGTAAATACCGAGACCGGCGAATATGTCGAAAAGGTCAAATAGCCTTTATCCCCCTAGAATCCACTTTTCACTTGCGGTTATTGCGCTCTCTTGCAAGCGGTGCTTGCATCGCGCGGCTATCCATAAGCAATAAACACAACAATCACAAAGCGAAGCTTCTTTAGAAAAAGTGGATTCTAGGCTTAATGCCGCTTTTCTCTCACTCGCGAGACTTCCGCAAGGAAGTCGTGGCGATCCATAATCCTTGCAAGTGGATTCTAGTAATGATTATTCTGCTAGCGCAGAATTTATGGATTGCCACGCCACTGCTGGCGCAGTGTCTCGCAATGACAGAAAAAGCGTTGCTACTAGAATCCACTTTTGAAATTTGGATCGCCACACCACTAAAGCGACTCGCAAGGATAGAAAACAATGGATTACTTCGGTCGCATTGCTCGCCCAAGACTACATCGCTTAAACGCAAGACCATCACGCTAGGCGCATAAAATTTTGCAATATCTGCTTCCCACATTGACTTAGCACAGCCTCTGGGTGAAATTGTATCCCATAAATAGGCAGCCTTTTATGCGCGATAGCCATAATCACGCCCCTATTGTCATAGGCTATGACCTTGCAGGATTTGGGGCATTGCGAGACAAAAAGTGAGTGATAGAGGCAGATTCTAGGCTGCTTTTTGAGCTTTCTAAAAATAGGCGATTTTGTGTAGTGTAGCGTGTGGAGCTTGGCGTGGGTGGGGGACTCTAGCCTAGAAATCTCTCCGCCAAAGGCATAGGCGATACACTGATGTCCTAGGCAGATCCCTAGAATGGGCGTGCGTTTTTTATAATACTGTATCGCCTGGACACTAAAGCTAGCTTCCTTGGGGGAGTTTGGACCCGGTGAAATCACTAGATGAGAAAAGCGCAGGCAGCGCAAATCACTAGGGTGTGCCACGCTGGCACTTTGGATCACTTCGCACGCATAGCCAAGCTCCCTAAAATACAGCGCGATTGTATAGGTGAAAGAATCATAATTATCAATAATTAGCACGCGCTTCATAGCCGCACTCGCCTAGCCCCGCGCACAGAGTTGATACAATAAATCGCGCTCGCGCTCTCCAAATCTCTGGCATACAGCACGCGCTCTTCTATCGCACCCTTTTGGAGCAAAAATTGCCGATACACGCCACCAAGCAGTCCGCTACTCAGGGGCGGCGTGTAGAATCGCCCTCCTTGTTGCAGCACGATATTGCTCCTACTTCCCTCGCACAGCTCGCCCCTTTCATTGCAAAACGCCACATCATAGCAGCGATTTTTCCGCCATAAATGGCTGTGTGAGTCATACACTTCGCGCAAAGAGCTTTTATGATAGAGGTGATCGCTGGCACTTTGAAGCGTGATAGGACTAAGCAGCAGCACATCGCTTGTGGCGGGGTGTAAGGGGGCAAAAGTGGATTCTAAGCTGCCATCTCTATGTAGCACAAGTCGCAAGATGATAGGATCGCTTTTGGATTGGGGGCTAGAATCCACTTTTTGACTAGCAAGGCTTTTTGCTGGCTTTGGCAGCACCGCTTGCAGTGTGTGGCAATCCATTGGCATTTGACTAGAATCCACTTTGTGAAACAACTCTCTATCAATGCCCAAAAACTCGCGGCTCAAAGTGGATTCTAGGGCGTTAAACCCTCGCATAAATTCATCAATACCCCCTGTATCAAAGCCTAGCTTCCTAGCAGAATCTAGCAATCTTTGCTTATGGGCTTGTAGTAGCACTATGTGATCATCTTGTAGCAGCATAGTCTCAAACAAATAGCACTCTTTAGCTCGCAAAATCTCTGCCTTTAGCCCAAGCTCCTCCCACTCATCTTGCGCACGAGACTCCCAAGTGATACCGCCACCCACACCATAGCAAAACCGCTCGCCCCTGTGCCGCAAGGTGCGTATCGCCACACTAAAGCTCGCGTGCTTCTTATGCACCACGCCTATACTCCCGCAGTAAATCCCCCTCTCCCGCTGCTCTAGGCTCTCTATAAGCGTGATTGTCTCGTGCTTTGGCGCACCTGTGATCGAGCCGCAAGGAAAGAGTGCTTCAAAAATCTCATACAAGCCCACGCGCCTTTTTAGCGTGGCTGTGATAGTAGAGGTCATTTGATAGAGCGTGGGGTAGGACTCTATGTCAAAAAGCCTTGTGTGCAGGCTATGTAGCTTGCTGATTTTAGACAAATCATTTCGCAGCAAATCCACGATCATTAGATTTTCACTTTTGTTTTTCCAATCTTTAGCGAGCTTGCGCTTATTGCCCTTGCCTTTTGGCATTGTGCCTTTCATCGGCTTTGTGGTGATCTCCCTGCCCTTTAGGCTGAAAAATAGCTCTGGGGAAAGCGAGATGATCGCGCCATTTTCTTTTGGGATAAAGGCTTTATACGGCGTATCCTGCCTAGCACAAAGCAAGTCAAACAGCGCGCTAGAATCCAGCTTCGTGCTGCACTCTAGCTCTTGTGTGAGATTGACCTGATAGCTTCTGCCGCTAGCAATCGCCTCTTTAACCGCGGCAAAATCGCGCAAATAGCGGGCTTTATCAAGAGGGTGCAGCACACTTGGAGCAAAACGCTCTTGTGCTATGCCCTCTTTTATAAAGGCTCTTTTACTCCTAAAGCCATAAAACACACAATAAGGCTTTGCGCTCTCATAGCTTTCATCACGCAAATAGCGATAAAACTCATACTCCACAAACCCTACAAAAAACAATGTGTGCTTATGGGACTCGATATAGGCAAAAAGCTCTTTGCTTTGCTTTTGATTGTGGGCTTTGAGAGACACGACACAATCATAGTAGCACCATTTGCCAAAGACACACGACTCCATACTAATGGCAATCAAGCACCGAGCTATATCGCTCCCCATAGCGATAATTATCAATTATCCCGCTCCAGCGCACACTTTGCTTAGGCTTGATAGGCTGGGCTAGCACTTGTGTGTAGGCATTTAGCGGTAGAAGCGTATCTTGCAGAGTGATAAGCAGGCTTTGCTTAGGATTCTCGCGCAAGGGCGTGATAGTAAGCATACATTCTTTCATTTCTAGCTTGCTAAGATTGCGGATAGTTAGATCAAAGCTAAAGCCACTTGTATAGACAAAGGGCGCGAAATGCGTGTAGCTGACCTTGATAGGATAGAGAAAATGCCGCATCACAAATGCCACACCAAAAGGCGTGATAAACACAATACACAGCTCAAGCATAACACACAGCATAAACACCAAGCGATACCGCCAAAAAATCAATAAAAAGAAAAATACCAGCACAAATACTAAGAAAAATAGCCCAAACACTGCCATCTCTGGCGTTTTGATATGCATAGATGCGCTTGCTATGAGTGTCTTAAGCCCTAGAAAATTATGCGCTATATCCATACACGCCCCTATATCTAATAACGCGAGATAAGCATTTTATAGCGCAAGAGCATTTTATCTAATGCGCTTGCGATAAGCGCACGCGCATCGCTGAAAAATGCTTGGATATTATTGCTTGGGAGATGCAAGGCAGCAAGCATTAGATTCTGACAGATATGGGCGATCGTGCCTTCAAAGAGAATGCCCACATACGGGCTGCTCGCGCTCTTTTTCGCACAGAGATTAAAGACCTGATCCACCCAGACAAAAAGCTCTTGCTTACTCACAAGATCGCAAGCAAGCATAGAAGAAAGCTGCTGCTTGAAGTCCTGTATCTCTTGGAGATAAAAATCACTGCGGCAATCGCTAAAGACAGCGTGCAAATCGCTAGTAAAGTAGCTTTTGAGTAGTTTAATATATTTGGATTTTTTATTTTTCTTCAAGGCAAATTCGCTTGAGTGCGTGGGGCGAGCACCTTCTATATATGCCCCCATACCGAGATTTAAGATGGTCTTTGGCTTGTAGGTTTTAATGGCTTGAGAGAGCATTTGGGCGGAGAGCAAAAAGATAGAATCACTATATACAGCATAATTTTCCGGCATAGATTCTAGCATCGCTTGATTTTCGTGGTCAAAATTTGGGCGCACGGGGATAGTGCCTTTGGGGAGATTCTCTAGGCTAAAGGCTTCTTCTTTGCCATAGGCAGAGTCTTTCGCGTGCTTGCCAAAGCCTAAAATATAGCCACAATCAAGCCCACACATCAGCACCTCACTCCCTAGCTGGCACGCAAGGGCAAAGCCTGCATTCCCCACAAATGGTGCGCAAAACTCCATTACATAAGGGCTTTTAAACATATAGCCACTCGCACTGCCCCCACGCATAAAGACATACCGCTCATTTGCTAGCCCTAGCGCGCTAGGATTTATCATATTGCCACAGAGCAAGGGCGTTTTGCCAAGGACTGGGCGCAAGTAGTCTGCTAGATAGTCTATGCGCTCTATTTCTATGTGAAAATCTGGCTCAATCCCTGCGTGCTTTAGCGGGGCGAGTGCTGTCCCGCAGCTAAAGATGATCATATTTGCTTGATTTACTTTGATAAACTCTAAGCTAGAATCCAAGCTCGCGCCATTGCCCACCACACAAATAGGCATATCAATGCGCTTTGGATTCTGGAGAAAATAGTTGTGCTTGTGCTTGCTTGGGAGATTTTCTAGGGTATTTTGTATGCCTATCATCTCATCTTCAAAGCTCCCCCATCCACGCGCATTGCTCAAATGCTCTTCATTGACAATTTGCATAGCAGAATCCATTTTAGGACTCTCATAGAGATTAAGCTCTAGGCGCAAGAAGTTATTAGTGATTTTCTGGCGTGCGAAAAAATTGCGGATAAAAAAGCGATTCACCAAATCTTTGACAAACAAATAGCACGCCCCATCGCTCACGCTCTCAAAAAGCCTAGGATAATCCACAAAATAGCAGCTAATGCGAAACATATCGAGATTTTCTTCAAAGATTAGCAATGAGTGGAAAAACACTCCCTTTTCACGCAAAAACTCTACAAACATTCCCCCAAGTAGCCCAAAAATCGTAGTGCTAGGCAAGAAATCCTTGCTTAAAAAATACTCTTTCACGCCATTGTGCGTAAAAAGCAGGTCAATGAAGCCATTGCACACTTCAGCAGTGATAGGGAGCTTTTGCGTATCCATTTTGTCAAGATAAGCACCATTTGAGTGGATATGCCATTTATCATTTTTCAAAGGCGATAGACTTAGGGCTTCATTGATTGCTACCATTTGTGAGATGCCATCTTCCACAGGGTAGATAAGCTCATTGCTGGCAAGATTTAGGATATTTATGCCTTGTGTGTTGATGATGAGATTGTAGTCAGTGGGGTCATTTTTCAGCGCGTCAAAAAGCTCTGGGGAAGTTTTGTGAAAATACTCCATATTACGCACAAATCGCGTGGAAATCTCTTGCTCTAGGGCTTTTGTATCATCTGCTTTTAGGAGAGAAAGTAGCATAGAGAGCCTTATTAAGTGGGTGTTATAGCGGGAATTGTAGCATATTATTTGTGTGGATTATTTTGCACAAGCAAGCGATAAGCAAGAATATAGGCGATGATAAAGACTAAGCAAGTAAGCATAAGCGCAGAAGTGTTAGCATAAAAAAATGTCGCTAGGATAATAAAGGGTGCATTGGCACAGATGAGTATAAAAGAGGTTAAAGGATTGTTGCCTAGCTTTTTGAAAAGGAGCATATGGAAGTGTTTGGAGTCTGGCTGCATAGGGGATTTCCCAGCGAGTTTTTTTCTTAGTATTGAAAATAAGACTTTTCATAACTAAATTTACTAGAATCCGCGTTTGGATTCTATGCCTTTAAGGGAGCATATAGTAAGGCTTTGCTAGAATCCAGCCTTTGTGTTGTGATTATATTACTCAAGGCTCTAGGATATGTGGATTTTGCTGTATTTGCTTGTGTTTTTTCTCTCTTTTTTAGTGCTACAAGGGGTGATACTCATTAGCAAGAAATATCAGCTTTTTGTGGATTCTAGTAGCTCTTCCAAACCACAGAGATTCCACTATCGCCCTACTTCTCGTGCTGGTGGTCTTGGCGTGCTAGTAGGCGTGCTAGTAGGGTTTGCTTCATTTGGGCTACTTTCTAGTGCGTGGGTGTATTTTATCGTGGCGTGTTTGGTGATATTTGCTAGCGGATTTGTGGAGGATATGGGGGTGTCTCTTAGCCCCAAGCTTCGCTTGCTTATCCAATGCTTTGGCGCAAGCGTGGCGTGTGTAGCTATGGAAAATGCGTGGCTTAGGGACTTGGGACTTGGGTTTGAGTTTGTTTATGTGCTAGGCGTGGCGTTTGGGGTGTTTGCAGTTGTTGGCGTGTGTAATGCGATGAATATCATCGATGGCTTTAATGGCTTAAGTGGCGGCGTGGCGGCGTGTGTGTGTGTGTCGATTATCATCATAGCAAAGCAGGTAGATATGCTTCCCATTGCCATTGGGTGCGCGATTTTGCTAAGTGCGATTCTGGGATTTTTGGTGCTAAATTTTCCCAAGGGCAAGGTATTTTTAGGCGATGGTGGCGCATATCTCATAGGATTTTTTTTAGCCGTGATGCTTGTGCTACTCACACAAGAGCCATCTTCTATCGTTAGCCCTTGGTATGGGTTTTGCGTGATGATTTATCCAGTTTGGGAAGTCTTATTTTCAATACTAAGGCGCAAAGTGATTGATAAAAAAGAAGCAATGCAGCCTGATTCTGCGCATTTTCATACACTCCTTTTCAAAAAGCTAGGCAACAATCCTTTAACCTCTTTTATACTCATCTGTGCCAATGCACCCTTTATTATCCTAGCGACATTTTTTTATGCCAACACTTCTGCGCTTATGCTTACTTGCCTAGTATTTATCATCGCTTATATTCTTGCTTATCGCTTGCTTGTGCGCTAGGCTAAAGCCCCAAATCACTGCCGATACTCCTGCCACAAAACATAGAGCAAATTTAGGTGACAAATTTAGGAACTTTTTTTGCTTTAGCCTTTGGGTGTTTAAACTTCGCGCCCAAAGGATTGCAAATGATGCGCTCACTCTATACCGCCACCACAGGTATGCTAGGACAGCAGTTACAGATTGATACCACCTCAAACAACATCGCCAATGTCAATACCACCGGCTATAAGAAGCAAAGAGCTGAGTTTAATGATCTCTTTTACCAAACGCTCCAATACGCCGGCACCGCCACAAGCGAGACGACACTCTCCCCCACGGGTATAGAAGTGGGGCTTGGCGTGCGCCCGGGTGCTGTGCAAAAAATGTTTTCCCAAGGTAGCCCCAAAGAGACAGAAAACAACCTTGATGTAGCCATTGAGGGCAAGGGCTTTTTCCAGATCCAGCTGCCTGATGGCACAATCGCCTATACAAGAGATGGAGGGTTTAAACTTGATGATAATGGCAATATCGTAACCGCGCAGGGCTATCTTCTCCAGCCCCAAATCACTATCCCCCAAGATGCCACACAAATCAATATCGGCACAGATGGCACGGTGAGTGTCGTGCAGGCAAATAATGGCGTAAGCAATGTGATAGGGCAAATCGAAGTGGCAAATTTCATAAACCCAGCAGGGCTGCACTCTTTGGGGGATAATTTGTTTCTAAACACCAATGCTTCCGGCGATGCGATTGTAGGCGTGGCTAGCACAGAGGGCTTTGGCGCACTTAGGCAGGGCTTTTTAGAGCTAAGTAATGTCAAGCTTGTAGAGGAGATGACAGATCTCATCACCGGACAAAGAGCCTATGAGGCAAACTCCAAAACAATCCAAACAGCCGATGCAATGCTCCAAACGGTTAATTCTCTCAAACGCTAGAATCTTGCTTAAGCAAATCTAGCCAAGCAGCTATTTAAGCGCGAAGCGGTGGTTATTGAATCTAGTGTATAATGCGCACACTCTCACTCTCTAAGGTAATGTATGCGATTTGATAAAAGGCTTTTTCGTTTTTGTGTATTGCAGTGTGGTGCGCTTGCCGCTTGTGTTGTCTTTAGTGCTTGTGATAAAAAAGACAAAAATGAGTTTAATAAACCAGCGACATATTGGTATCAAAACATCATCAAAGAAATAAAATTTGGGAATCTAGAAGGCGCGGATAATTTCTATGCGTCATTGCAAAGTGAGCATATCAACTCCCCCTTGCTACCAGAAGCTATGCTGATTTTAGGGCAGGCTCACATAAGAAAAGAGGAGTATTTGCTCGCAGAATTTTATTTTGATGAGTATTTGAAGCGTTTTGGCACGGCAAAAAATGCTGATTATATCACCTACTTAAAACTCCAAAGTCGCTACTATGGGATTAAGAACTCTAGTAAAGATCAGGAGTTTTTCTCTGACTCTCTCTCTGCCTTTGATGATTTTTTAGATAAATATCCTACAAGTCGGTATGTGCCTTTCGTGCAGACAATGCAAGTGCGCTTTGTGCTAGGGCAAAATGAGCTTAATAGGGGGATTGTCAATGTCTATAAAAAGCAAAAAAAGCCCGAAGCAGTGCAAAAATACCTTGATAGAATCGATGATGACCTAGAATCTAACGCCAAGCCCAAGCCATCTTACATACCTGAATATGTGCGTATGTTTAATTGGTAATTATCTCTTTAAGGAGCAAGAATGCAAAATCCGCAACATTTCCCCCCCACTCTTCCTGTCCCCCCTACTCTTCCTGTGATTGTAGAGGAGGATTTTACCTATCCCTTTGCGATTGCCCCTATTTTCACACAAGGGCAGAAAAATATCGCAGCAGCAAATGTCGCACTAGAGCGCAATGACCTTGTGCTAGTGTGCTGCCAAAAGGCAGAATCCAGCCCAGAATCCAATAGTGATGAAAAAGTGGATTCTAGTGCAATGCCATTTTATGATGTGGGTGTGGTGTGCAAGATTTTACGCAAAGTGTCCTTGCCTGATGGGCGCGTGAAGATCCTCTTGCAAGGGATGGCTATCACTAAAGTGATCGCTCTAGAGCCACAAACTAGCGAGGAAGACGATAGCGTGATTGAAGCTATTGTTGAGATTATCGAGTATCAAGACTACAACCAAGTGCGTGTTGAAGCGATGATGAAATTTCTCCTAGAAAATGTCCAAAACTACGCCAATATCAGCCACTTCCCCCCAGAAATGCTAAAAACGCTTGAAGAGACCAATGACCCAAATCGCGTCATCGATCTTGTCGCATCGACCTTGCGCCTAAAACCAGCAGAAGCGTATAAACTCTTTGCAAGCGATAATATCGAAGAGCGAATGATGATGTTGATCGATTTTGTAACGCAAGAAATCCAAGCCCAAAAACTCCAAAAAGAAATCAAATCGCGCGTGCATGATAAGCTTGAGCAAACCAATCGCGAATATTTCTTAAAAGAGCAAATGCGCCAGATCCAAAAGGAGCTAGGAGTCGATAAGCAGCGCGATGAAGAGCTTGATGAATTTGCCAAAAAGCTAGAATCCATAAAGCAATTTCTCAATGAAGATGCCTACAAAGAGATAAAAAAGCAAATCAACCGCCTATCTAAAATGCACCAAGATAGTGCTGATGCGAATTTGCTACAAAACTATGTCGAGTGGGTGCTAGAAATCCCCTTTGGTAGCTATGCTAAAGGCGAGCTATCTATCAAAAATGTCGCTAAACAACTTGATCTAGATCACTACTCTTTAACCAAGCCCAAAGAGCGCATTATCGAGTATTTTGCGGTGCGTGAATTGCTCGCCAAAAATGCCAAAGCAAATGCCAAAAAGACAAAAAACCGCGACACAGAGAGTCAAAAGTCCAAAGGCACGATTTTGTGCTTTTATGGACCTCCGGGCGTGGGGAAAACAAGCCTTGCAAACTCCATCGCCAAAGCCATATCCCGCCCGCTTGTGCGTATCGCGCTAGGTGGGCTAGAAGATGTCAATGAGCTGCGCGGACATAGGCGCACTTATATCGGGGCTATGCCCGGGCGCATTGTGCAAGGACTCATTGAAGCAAAAGAAATGAATCCCGTAGTCGTGCTTGATGAGATCGATAAAATCGCGCGTGGTGTGAGAGGCGATCCTACAAGCGTGCTACTAGAGATTTTAGACCCAGAGCAAAATGTCGAATTCCGCGATTATTACACAAATTTCAGCATTGATTTATCGCAAGTGATTTTTATCGCCACAGCAAATGACATCGCCCAAATCCCAGCCCCCTTGCGCGATAGAATGGAATTTATCTCTATCTCTAGCTACACCCCGCAAGAAAAAGAGCAAATCGCGCATAAATACCTAATCCCTCAAGAGCTGAAAAAGCACGGGCTTACCGACAAGCAAATCCAATTTAGCAAAGAGAGCGTGCGTGTGCTGATCGAGCGATACACGCGCGAAGCAGGCGTGCGAAACTTGCGCCGGCAAATCTCTGCGATTTTGCGAAAAGTCGCTACTAAAGTGCTGCAAGATGAAGATTTCACGCCCATTAAGCTCACGCCAAAGCAGATCCCAGACTTCTTAGATAAAGTTGTCTTTGAGATCGAGCAGTCAAACAAAAAAGCGCGTATAGGGATCATCAATGGGCTTGCTTGGACAAGCGTAGGCGGCGATGTCCTAAAAATCGAAGCCATAAAGCTAAAAGGCACAGGCGAGCTTAGACTTACAGGAAGTCTAGGTGATGTGATGAAAGAATCCGCGCAAATCGCGCACTCTGTGGTAAAGGTGCTGCTTGAGAGTGGTGAGCTAGAATCTAAAATAAAATCTAAAGATAAAGCAAAAGGTCCTATGTATAATCAATACAATATCCATCTCCACTTGCCAGAGGGAGCTACACCCAAAGATGGTCCAAGTGCAGGGATCGCTATGGCGTGTGTGATTGCATCAATCCTCTGTGAGAAGCCTATAAGCGGTGAGATCGCTATGACAGGTGAGCTAACACTCACAGGCGATGTCTTGCAAATTGGCGGACTCAAAGAAAAGCTTATCGCCGCACACAAAGCTGGGATCAAACGCGCCCTAATCCCGGCAAAAAACTATGAACGAGATCTAAAAGAAATCCCAAAGGAAGTGCTTGATCATCTCACAATAATCCCTGTGCAAACCATACACGATGTGTTTGCGGAAGTCTTTAAGCGCGGCTAGTAACGCGTGCGTGATTATTTAGATAAATACTATATAATCCTAGTCCATTTCATCAAAAGGAGATACTAATGGGACTTTATGATAGAAACTATACAAACAATGCAAGTGATACAAGCAATGTAAATATCTCTGCTGAAAAAGCAGCAGCACAAGATAATGCGCTTGTGAAGTTTGTAAGGATAACTTACATTTTCTTTGGAGCGAGCTTGTTTTTCGCTTTTGTTGGCGCGGTAATTGGCTTTTACAATCTTCAGTTTGTGTTTGAAAATCGTATGATACTTTTCATCATTGAGATTGCAGCACTCTTTGGGCTTATGTTTTCTCGCTCAAAACCCGGACTTAATATCGCAATGCTCTTTATCTTTACCACACTTACAGGCTTGGTGGCTACTCCACTTGTGGCTATGGTAGCGGCAAAAGCGGGAGCCGGAGCTGTGGTGATGGCATTTGCAATGACGACAATTGTCTTTGGCGCGATGAGTATCTTTGGTATTAGGACACGCAAAGATTTAGCAAGTATGGGGACAATGCTTTTTGTCGCGTTGATTGTCGTATTTATCGGCTCACTTGTGAATCTATTTCTTGGAAGCTCTATGTTTCAAGTAATAATTTCAAGTGCGGTGGTGATTCTCTTTAGCGTGTATGTGGCGTATGATACGCAAAATATTATCCGCGGGCTTTACTCTAGCCCTGTCGATGCGGCGATTAGCCTGTATCTTGACTTCTACAATATCTTTATGAGCCTGCTCTCTCTCATCGGTTTATCTAACAGAGATTAAGGGGAGTATGGAGGGGGGCTCGTCTGTATTCTTGTATTTCCTGCTTTTTGCTTTTCTCTTGCTTTTTTGGATTCTAGTTTTATAGGCTTTTGTTGCGCCACGCTATGGCAAACTCTTCAGCTATACGCGCATTTCTGCCACCGATTTTAGCAGCAAAATTAAGCGCGCTCTGTCGCACAGGGCTTGCTTCTAGCAAAATCGTTTCATCATCTAAAAGCCGTGCGATATGTGCTAGATATTCTTGTGTGCCAATATCATAGAATCCAATCTGCAAGCCAAATCGCTCGCTTAAAGCCAGCTCTTCTTGGACTAGCTCATTGCTTGGGGGAAGGCTACTGCCTGCACGCAAGGAAGTGGATTCTAGCAGTCTGCGGAGATTAGAGGTAGCATAGAGCAAGATATTGCTAGCCCTTGCTTCAAGCGAGCCTTGCAAAGTGCTTTTTAGGCTTTTGTAGCTTGGATCGCCTTGATTGAATGCTATATCATCGCAAAAGACAATAAAGCGATATGGCAAATCACGCAGGCTATCAAACACCAAAGGCAGCAAGCAAATATCCTTGCTATCAAGCTCTAGCACACGCAAAGGCGAGCTAGAATCTAGCAAATAGGGTAGCAAGGTCGCCTTGATTAAAGAGCTTTTGCCACAGCCCCTAGCCCCAAACAACAGCGCGTGCAACGCCTGCTTCCCAGCTAAAAACGCCGAGGTATTTTCTTGCAGCACCCTAGCTTGACTCTCAATACCAACAAGCCTAGGCATCTCTCCAAAATCCATAATTGCACGCAAGCAAAATTCCCCTGCAAAGGTGCGGATTATGTAGGCTCTATATGTGTGCCACTCCGCATTTTCTAGCACTTTAAATGGTGATTTTGTGGATTCTAGTATCATTGCGCATTGTTATTGGCAAAATCAAGCAATATCATACCGCCAAAGTATTCTTTATAGGCTCTTTGGGCTTTGGGCTTTGGCACACTAGGAGCTTGTGGCTTACTAGATTCTAATGGCTCAAGCAAGCTTGCAAGGATATAGCCATTGATCTCGCGCTTTAATCCATTAGCACTATAAACATAATGGATTTGCGCCCATTGCTCTGTATTGGCATTTTGCGTAGAATCTAGCCCTGTTGTGGTAGATCGCACCTCCATCACTCTCCCGCGTGGTGCTTTTGCCACGATATTGGCATTGATACTTGGCTCTTGGCGGATATGTGCTAGATTGACACGCACTTGCGCTATCTTGGAGCTATTATTTGGCTTTGTAAGGCTTGCAAGGATATAGCCTACAACCTCACGCCCCTGTGTGCCGCTTGTATAAATATAGCGCACCTTGAGCCACTTGCCCTGTGTGGATTCTATGCTATCAAGCACCTCTAGCTCCCTCCCCCATCGCACCATACCAGCGACACTAGAATCCACTTTTGCTTGCGTGCGGATATTGGCTAGATTGACATTTACACGCACGCGCGGAAGTGCAGTAGCAAAGTCTAGATCCTCTTTATGATCTTTGCTAGAATCCACTTTTTCTTGCGTATTGCTAGGCTCTAGCTTCTCTTGGATATAGATTTCTGCGCGATAGAGCTTGCCGGCTGTATCAAGGCTCGCATTTTGGTTGAGAGAAGCCTTTGTGATGTGGCTAGGATCCTTCCCTACAAGCCCCACCACGCGCAGGTGCATCGTGTGCTTATCATCAAGTGTTATTGTGCTAGGTAGGCTTATCTCACGCGCTATTTGCACGCGCTCGCCCACAGAGATTTTTCGTGCTTGCTTGTCGATTGTGGATTCTAGGGGCTTGATTGATCCTTGATAGAGCTCCACGCGTTTGGGGAGGATTTTGGTCATCACATTATTGCCATATTTCAGCACTAGTGTATTATCCCTAGGCAAAAGCCCTAGAATCTTGTTGTTTGAAATGATGGTGATTTCACTAGCTTTTTTGCCTTTAGGGATAGGGAAGCTAGCAAGCACAGGACGCAAGCCAAAAAGTGGCATTTCAGGGAGATTTTCAAGGGCAAAGGTCTGGGAGCGATCTTTGATGGCTTTTTGCACATTTTGTGGGCTTAGCGTGAAATCCCGCTCAAACTCTATGCCCATTTGTGTCAAAAGCGCGTCAATAGCTAGCAAATGATAATACACGCGCTGGGCGACATTAAGCTCCTTGCTCGCTTCATTGGCATAGCCGGGCTTGCCTTGATTGATCGCATAAAAGGTCAGGGCTTTTTGCATTTCTTTGTCTTTTTCAGCAGTTTGGGTGTTGTGCAAATGATAGCGGTGGATTGGGGCTAGTAAATGTGCGTTGATATGCGCGATCATTGCGTTTGCGATAGATTCTAGCTCGCCAAATTTCACGCCCTCTAAGGTAACTTGATCGATCACCGTGCAGTTTCCCCAGCGATTTGGATTAGCAAGTGTGCTTTCAAAGCTTGGGCGATAATACCCACTCCCATCGTGTAAATGCAGCACAGCTTGGACTTGGTCTTCTTTGATGACACTTTTGATATGCTCTATCAAGGGCTTTTCAGGATCGTTTGGGTTGATGAGTGCAAACTTGCGATTCATATCATCATAGATTCCACGATGATTTAGTAGCATAGAATGTGGATTTAGCACAGGGACTACCCAGACGCTGCCATTTTTGATCGTGTAGTGATTGAGAAAAATATTTGTCGCATTAAAGCCGCCGGGCTCATCGCCTTGTATCCCTCCAATGATCAATAATGTAGGGGATTTTGATACCTCTTTTTTGACAATCTCAAAATCAATAGGGCGCAATGTCTTTGCACAAAGCACCGCCGCAAAACAAACCCAAAGCCAAACAAACCGCATCGCTATCCTTGATAAAAAAATAGCTGTGATTATAACAAAATCTTACAAAGCCAAGCCCCATATATCGCCACAACACTTTAGGGAACAAAAAATGCTTCACCTACCCTAAACCACTTAGGAGTGTGCTATGCAGCAAAAAGACATATTAGAAACCTTTAAAAAGTATGTAGGAGAGTTTGGACTAACTCAAAAAATGCAAATCCCCTTGTGCAAAACTCAAAGGATCCAAAATTTTGGCGAGGATATAAAAAGTGCCAATGAACTAACAGGTGCGCTTCAAGTGCTTAAACACACTTATAAAAAAATGCTAGATTCTGCCAATGGCTTGGGCAATGATGAGGTGCAAGATCACCTAATCATCTATCAAATCAACGAGCAAGTAGCGCAGTGTAAATTTATGGGTAATGAGCTGTTTGACTCTATGCTTAGTGCCAAAGTCGGCACACAGAGTATAGAGTTTGAAAATCCATCGCCTATGCCACTGCTAGAGCGCGGAGATTTTGCTGGGTTTATCGGCTATATCCAGGATAAATCTAGCGAGATCACACAGACACTAAGCACATTGTCGCAGGCGATTTGTGATGAGAGTTTATTTGGCAAAGCCAAGCACACAGACACGGGCGTGGATTTTGAGCACTTTGATCCCTCGGTCTTTTTATCCAAACAATAAGCGATTATCTGTGGGCTAGAGGCTCACATAAATCGCACAAACACACACAATAACCCCACCTCCCAAAATAGCAAAGCTCACGACTCTATCGCGCTTGCAAAAGGAAGTAACAATCAAGCCAGATAGATAAAATAGTAAAAGCGATATGCCAAAGCCTATCGCCAATATATCAAATGCAGAAAATTTAAACGACCCTAGCTCAAACTTGCTTCCACTAGATTTATGCATAAGCAGCAAAACCCCATACCAGCTTCTCTCCACCACCCTAAAGGTAGGCTTCCCATCTTTGCCCCTACTGATTGTCGCGCTATATGCCACATTGCCAATGCTAGGATTGCCCTTGATAAGCTTCACTTCCGTATTTGGTGGGATTTTTAGATGATGTTTGGCTAAAAGCTCAAGTAGCAAGTTTTGCTCTTCGCCTTTTTTGGGCATAGATTCTAGCTCTAGCTCAAAGACTTTCGCGCCAAAATCCTGCCGCAGATCAAAAATATATCCAACACCTGTTATCGCATAAATCAGTGCAAATGGCAGAAAAAATAAGCTCAAATATGTGTGGATTTTCATCCAAGTCTTTTTGCTAATCATCTTGGTAGGCTTTGTTGCGCTAGTCATTTGGCGACTCCTTTTTGCGTGATTATAGAGAGTCTAGATAAAGGCATTGTGAAATCTAGCTACGCAAGTAGGCAAGCAAGCTCTCAAGCACGCAATCATCATCAGTAGTTGGAGCTTTTATACTGTGCTTTTCTAAGGATTCTAGGGTGATTTGGATATTTTGCCCAAAATGCAAAATGGATTTAATGCGCTTTTTGGTGGCTAGAATCTTTATGATAATAAGCTGGATAAAGTTCTGGCTTAGTGTATCTAGTGCGCCAAATCGGTCGCGGATTTCATCTTCTATATCTATGACTTCACGCACTTCTTTAGCAAGCGATAAGCGGCGATAAAGCTCTAGGCGCAGGGAGTCGCTGGTGATGAGATCTGGGCTTAAATACGCGCTGATATTTAAACGCAAATCTAGGCTATGCTCTATGGCACTTGGCTGATTACTCAAAGTAGCAAGCGCATCTTCTAAAAGCTTCAAATACAAGCTAAAGCCGATATTTTTAATATGCCCGCTTTGGGACTCGCCGATGAGATTCCCACCCCCTCTAATCTCTAAATCGTGATAAGCGATACTAGCCCCAGAGCCTAGGTAGGAGTTTCGCTCTAAAGCAAGGAGTCTTTTGCCCGCATCTTCTGTGATACTCTCCATTGATTCAATCAAAAAGTAGCAAAACCCCTCCTTATCGCCTCGCCCTACTCGCCCTCTTAGCTGGTGTAAATCCGCTAGCCCAAAGCGATCTGCCCCATCGATGATTATGGTATTGGCATTGGGGAGGTGAATGCCTGATTCAATAATGGCAGTGCAAAGTAGCATTTGATATTTTCCACAGGCAAACTCATACATTATCTGCTCGCTCTCACTAGCATTGACTTGAGAATGCAGCATAGCTATGGCAAGCTCCGGAAAAAGCTCTTGCAAATGCTTATAAATAGCAGGCATAGATGCGATATTGTTATAGAGATAAAACACCTGCCCGCCACGGCGCAGCTCTCGCTGGATAATTTCTTTGAGCAAGGCATCGCTTTTATGCTTGATAAATGTGCGAGAATCCTTGCGCGAAGTGGGCGGTGTATCTAGGCGACTCATACCCTTTATGTGAGATAGAGCCATATTGAGTGTGCGAGGGATTGGTGTAGCAGACATACTTAGGATATGGACATTTGTGCTTAGCTGCTTTAAACTCTCCTTTTGCTTCACGCCAAATTTATGCTCTTCATCAACGACCACCAACCCAAGCTTGCTAAACTCCGCGCCAAAGAGACTATGCGTGCCAACCACCACAGAAATCTTGCCATTTTTCAAGCTCTCTGCGACCTCGCGTTTCTCTTTGGCACTAAGATAGCGATCATATCGACCAACTTGTATCCCAAAGGGCGCAAAGCGTTTGGATAGTGTGGCAAAATGCTGCGCGCTAAGAAGTGTTGTAGGCACGATAAGCGCGCATTGATAGCCGCTTCTACACACAGCATAGATTGCATTCATCGCTACTTCTGTCTTGCCAAAGCCCACATCGCCACTTAGCAGCCTATCCATCACGCGCCCACTTGCAAGATCGCTAAAAATGGATTCTATGGCTTTGCTTTGATCAGGGGTTAGCCCAAAGCCCGCACTATGCTGGAATACAGCTAGCTCCGGGGCTTTGGTATCAATCACGCTACCTTGCAGCAAATTGCGTGTAGCAGCAAGCTTGATGATAGAATCCGCTATGGCAAAGAGCTTGTCTCTAGCCTTTGCCTTAAGTCTTGCAAAGCTTCCTTTACCAAGTCGATCAATCACCGGGATAGAGCCACTTGCAGCAATGTAGCGATCAATTGTGTGGAGATTTTCCACAGGGAGCAGAAGCTTATCCTCGCCAAAATATTGGATATGGATAAAATCACGCGTAACGCCTAGGATAGTATTCTGCACGATACCTTTGAAAATCCCTATACCATACTCACTATGCACGACATATTCACCGATATTTAGCTCATCTAGGGCAAATTTAGGGCGTTTGGGTCGTTTAGCAGCACTATGTGTAAAAGTGGATTCTAGGCTTAATATCAACTCATCAGGCGTGCTAATATGCACAACCGCGCTAGATTCTACAATATTGCTAGAATCCACAATCTTTGCACTTATGGCAGCTAGCTCACTTTTGCTGCGCACTATAATTGTGGTGCGCTTGCTTGCGTGGTGGGCTAGCAGTGCTTCTAATGCTTCTAAATGAAACTCGACATCGCGATAGGATTCTAGCTCTTGTAAGATTGCAGGCATTTGCATAGAATCCTCTCTAGATTCTGCGATATGCACAAGCACTTGCTGCCAAAAATCCTGCGCCCTAGAATCCAGCTCTGCACAAGTGGATTCTAGGGCGTCTCCGCGATCCACAGATACGATCTCTGCTAGCTCTCTAGCAGCATTTGTAGTCAAAATACTAGGGTAGCTAGCAGGGAGCAGCTCTCTATGTGGCAAATACCAAAGCCCTAGAGAGAGCATATCTTTGCTCATCACTTGATAATCACTCTCCTCCACCGCCTCGCACAATCGCTCATACTCACCACAATCCAAGCTAAAAAGAGCAGGCGGTATAGTAAGGCTATCTTCTCTAGCTTGCTCTTTAAGCTGTGTTTCTATGCTAAATACACTAATCTCTTCACACTCATCACCAAAAAAGCTAATGCGATAGGGCTTACTAAGTGGGGGATAAATATCAACAATATCCCCGCGGAAGCTCACCTCTCCCTCCATTTCTATCATATCAACACTCTCATATCCATAGCGGATCAATGTGTCTTTAAGCTCTTGAAGTCGATAGTCTTTCCCTACTGCAAGCCTAAGATTCTGGCAGTATTTCTGCGATGGCAGTGGATATATAAGTGAAGAGATGGGTGTGATTAGAAGTGTGTTTTCATCAGCATAAAATGCACGAAGCTGGGCTAGATTCTCCACAAATTCGATAAAAAAGCTTCGCACATCATCGCCCACTCGTAGGCGCATTTCCTTGCAAAGCAGCGGGCGTTTAGTAGAGAGCTTTGCGCTATATGTATAGAGCGCGACTTGATAAGCACTTAAAGCTTCTTCATAATCCTTACACAAAATCACCCGTGCAGGTGATGTGTCTATAAGGATTCTATAGAGATTTGCTTGGAGCATTCTTTGGGGCTGCTTGCCCTTTAATTTTACTTTCTCCTATGAACACGCCTTTTTTCTCGATCACAAGCTCTGTAGAAGTTATCACGCCCTCAAATCGCCCAAGTGAAGCGATCTCCACGCTCTCGCTCTCTGTCAAGCCCTTAAGCTTGCCACTTACTATAAGCTTATTGGCATAGACTTCGCCATTGACAAAGCCGCTTTTGCCGATCATTACCGTGCTTTTTGAGCGGATACTGCCCTCAATTTCGCCATCAATGTGCAAGTGGCAGTCTGTATCGATCTCGCCCTTTATTTTTGTCCCTTGTGCGATGATAGTCGCAGCTCCGGGCTTTTGCCCTAATCCATTAGGTTGTTTATCGTCGCTAGTAAAGATTGCCATGCAATACTCCTTTCTTTTGTAAAAATTGAATCAAAGTTCTTCATATCCCACCTAGCAAAATTCATAGGATCGATAGGCTTTTCTAAAAACCGCACCTCATAGTGCAAATGCGGACCTGTGCTAACGCCAGAATTCCCCGTTTTGGCTATGAGCTGCCCCTTTTTCACAAATGAGCCTGCTTTGATTAAAACCTCATTGAGATGAGCATAATAAGTTTTAAAGCCAAATGAATGGGTAATCTTTACTAATTTTCCATATCCACCATTCCAGCCAGAATCCGCCCAATCCACCACGCCATCAGCTGTGGCATACACAGAAGTGCCAATCCTTGCTCCAAAATCCGTGCCTGTATGCTGACGCACGACTTTTAGCACCGGGTGCAGACGCGTGCCATAAGGATCTGTGATACTAGAAAAAGACTCAAGCGGATAGCCATTAGGGATAAACTTCATAAAAAACGCTTTTTGCACACCTGTGATACTTGCTATATCCACGCGATCGACTAGATTCTCATTTGGCATATTATTCACACCAATGACATTTTCAAGGTTGTCGATTTTATCGCTTGCTATGGAGATTTCTTGCAAGCGTTGATTGATCTCATCGTTTAAAATCGCATTGCCAAGCAGCATTGTCTCATTGCGCTCTTCAATGAGCGAAGTTTTGGCGTTAATATCAGCAATTTCAGATCGAAACACGCCAATTGCCACCGCGATAAAAAACACCACACTAAGAAAAAAGAGCAGGACATATAAAGTGATCTGGCGAAAAATCATATTGACATTGACATACTTACTCCCATCCTTATGGGTGATCATAAGCACAAGGCGTTGGTCAAATATCATAAAGACTCTTTTTTGAGCTTCTCGCTAGAGCTTACGCGCAATGTTTGTAGCTTGGCAATATCTTCAATCGCCCATACAAGATTTTTCCAATCAATGCCATCTTCTTTTTGAAAAATCGCATCAAAATTCTCAAAATTCCAGCTCGCATAGGTAGCGGGATTAAGCGATGTCCCTAAAAATCCCACTTCATAATACAACCTCTCTCCATTAGAGCGACCACTACTGCCGCTGTAACCGATGATTTGCCCCTTTTGCACGAAATCACCCTTATTGATCGTGAGCGTATCAAGGTGTGCATAGACTGATGAGAATCCAAAAGAGTGTGTGAGCTTGATCACATTACCAAGCCCTGTTTTGCCGTTGTTTTGCACAAGCACAACCACGCCATCTGCTGTGGCATACACAGGAGTAGCCTTTGGCGCGATGTAATCCATAGCCCCCTCAACCCCACTTACATTGCGCAGTGGATGCAACCGCTCTGCGGTTAAATGCTTGCTTGTGAAAGTTTTAAGCGGATCACCATTGGGGATAAGTCTAAGAAGCAAGAGTTTATGTGTATTGCTGATATTTTGTAAATCGACTTTTGTGATTTGGGGCTGCCTAGTGATATTGCGCTTAATACTTACAATATCCTCTAGCTTATCGATTTTAGAATTTACCACTTCTAGCTCATCAGTGCGCTCTCTAATGGCATTTCTAAGCAAGGCGTTTTTCTGGTAGATTGAGTGGTATTGTGCGATAGCATCGCTTTTTTGTTTGGCAATATCATTGACTTGATGCATAAGAAAATACATCGCAACAAAGCTTAGCAAAAATAGTCCTAGCACTATAACAGCACCGATTGCGACAAGCTTGGTTACATTTCTAGGGAGAGAAAACTGCCTAGATCCCTTCTCATCAACAATCGAAAAAACAAGTCTATCCTCTTGCATTCCACATCTCCAAAAAAGCTTCTGCCACGCTAAATGACCCAAACACCACATACTCTTTCTCATCTTGCAACAAAGAGCAATCAAGCACAAAAGCCTTATGTGCGATCCCAAGCTCAGCGCAAACCGCTAATAGCTCATCTTCGGGTATGGCTCTAGTATGTGTGATAGGGCAGATTAGTAATTGATCGATATTGGGCTTTAAGATACTCAATATCTCGCGCACATCCTTTTGAGAAAAAGTATTATACACAAGATTTATGCGTTTTTTACCAAGAATTTGCGCTATGGCACGCGCACACTCGGCATTGTGTCCTACATCGATCATCACATTTGGCGCGATTTTTTGCGCCCTAGCTGGTAGGTCAAATCTAGGCATATTAGACAAATCATCAACTCCCAAAGCAGCAAGCACACACACAGCCACAGCGAAGTTCTCCTGCAAAAATGGCGCGAAATCCCGCATATATGCTTGTATCTCTGGGGCTTTTAGGCAAGAGTGTATGATGTCTTTAGTAAGTATTGTCAATGTAGAATCCACTTTTTTAGCAATAGATTGAGCAATAGATTCTACTTCTTTGTAGGTTTGTGGAGCTAGGAACGCACGCTTGCTCATAGCCTTTAGCTTTGTGGTAGCAATAGATTCTATACTATTGCCTAAAAACTCTGTATGATCATAAGAAATAGGTGTGAAAACACTTAGCTCCACATATTCTTTTAGCACACTTGTAGAGTCAAACTCCCCGCCAAGCCCCGCCTCGCATACAAAATACTCACAATCTTGTGCCAGCACTAGAGCTAGCAAAGTCGCATACTCAAAATAGCTTGCCTGCTGGACACAGCTATATTCTTGCAAAGCCCTATGCGCCGCTTCTAGCTCATCATCGCTCACTATGCACCCATTTTTATAAAATCGCTCATTAAATCTATGCAAATGTGGAGAGGTAAAATGCAGCACCTTGTAGCCTTGCGCCAAAAGCCCAAGTGCGATAAACCGCCCCGTGCTGCCCTTGCCATTTGTGCCTAAAATTTGAATGATGTGTTTTGGGAGCTTGCAATCCAAAGCAGCAAAGATTTTAGGCATACGAGATGGATCAAATGCCGCATACTCCGCGCCTTTAGATTCTAAATACGCGTGCCAAGTGAGCCTAGATCCACGAGAATCCATAACGGCTTTTGCTCCATATCATCTCCATTTTTGTGCCTATCGTGCTATTTTTGCCCATCAAAGGAAATTTGCGCGACAAATTGATCCACTGTTTGCGTGAAGGCTTGATTGATCGCGTAGTAGCGGTTGTTGTATGTCGTAAGTGGATTATCTAGTGAGACATTGTAGTCATAATACCCACTGCCATCAAAGGTCCTTTTTGTGCCTTTTTTGTTGTCATAAGTATAAGTTACATACGCATTCACACGATAGTAAGTCGTAAATGCGCTACTGCTTAGGGCGAAAGTTGTATCTACGATTTTGTTGATCGCTACTGTGATGATACTATCGGCATCTTCTTTGCTAGAGACGCGAATTTGAAAGCGAGAGATGATGATTTTATTCATAAGGTCTTTAAGCTCGACAGAGTTTTCTGGGTTGGGGAGATTGACCTTTAGCTCCACATAAACTCTCTCGCCTAAGGCTTTTTGCGCATAGGTGGCTGAAGGGACATAGCCACAGCTTGTAAGTGCGAGCATTATAGCCACTAGAGCGATAAGTCTATACACTCACACCACCACGAAATTTACAAGTTTATTTGGGACAAAGACTTCTTTTTTGATAGTTGTCCCAAGCAGCCATTTTTGTGCAGCTTGCTTTGCTTGCTCGATGATTTGGGGCTTTTGCGCACTTGTTTGCACGCTAATTTCTGCACGCTTTTTGCCATTGATAGTAACAGCATAGATCATCTCATCACTAGCAAACACACTAGAATCCACTTTTATCTCGCCAAAGTTTGCTAGACCAAAAAGCTCCTCACTAAGCTCCCAGCAAATATGTGGGATAATAGGCTCTAAAATGGACAGCAAAATGAAATACCCCTCTGTCCAAATATCTGGATTATCCTGCGCATTTAGGGCATTGAAAGCCTCCATACAAGAGGCAATGAGTGTATTAAAATTATAATTATTCTGCCGTTTGGTGAAAACTTCTTGGCTTTTTTGCAAGGCTTCATAAAGCTTTTTGCGTGCGAGCTTTTGCGTAGAATCTAGCTTGCTTCCATCAATGCGCGGGGTCTCTTTAGTAGGGTAGGCATTTTGCGCTCTCTCATACAAGCGGCGGATAAAGCGATTTGCCCCTTCTACGCCATTATCATTCCACTCAAGCTCTTTGATAGGTGGAGCAGCAAAGAGGATAAACAGCCGCGCTGTATCTGCGCCATACGCGTGTAAAATATCCTTAGGATTGACAACATTGCCCTTAGATTTTGCCATTTTCGCGCCATCTTTTAGCACCATTCCTTGTGTAAGCAAATGGGCAAAAGGCTCATTGAAGCTATGATAGCCCAAATCGCGCAACACTTTGGTAAAAAAGCGTGCATACAGCAAATGTAAAATCGCGTGCTCAATCCCGCCGATATACTCATCAACCTGCAGCCAATACGCCACGCTCTTTGTATCAATGCCACACTGCTCCCACTTATCACGCCGCGTGGCATAGCGCAGAAAATACCAGCTAGATTCTACAAAAGTATCCATCGTATCGCTCTCTCGCCTAGCCTGCTTGCCACACTTAGGACAAAGAGCGTGCATAAAGCTAGAGTGGCTAGCAAGTGGATTGCCCTCGCCGGTGATTGCTACTTCTTCTGGCAGTGTTATAGGGAGATTTTCTAATCTCTCTGGCACAGCCCCACAATCATCACAATGCACGATAGGAATAGGCGCACCCCAATATCTCTGCCTAGACACTCCCCAATCACGCAAGCGATATTGCACCACGCCCCTGCCAAGTCCATTTTGCTCAAAATGCTTAATCATTGCCTGCCTAGCTTCATCACCACTAAGCCCCTTAAACGCCCCTTCTAGCATTGCCCCATCATCGCTACAAGGCAGGGGATTTTGCGTCTGCAAGGCTTGCTTGATAGGCAGCCCATACTTCTTAGCAAAGTCAAAATCTCTTTCATCGTGTGCTGGCACACTCATCACCGCCCCAGATCCATAATCCATAAGCACGAAATTTGCCACCCACACAGGCAGTAGCTCATCTGTAAGCGGGTGAATCACCTTAACCCCCAAATCCACGCCCTGCTTTGGCGCGATGGCGCGATCTTTGGCACTAGTATTTTGCATAGCTATGATACTCTCTTTAGCTTGCGTATCCAAAGTGGCAAAGACTGCTTGCACCAACGGATGCTCTGGTGCAATAGCACAATAAGTAACGCCAAAAATCGTATCCGGGCGCGTGGTAAAAACTTCAAGACTCTCTATCCCACTGCGCTCTTTGGCACTAGATTCTAGGGAGAGTCCAAACTGCAGCCCGTGGGACTTACCGATCCAATTTTTCTGCATAAGCAGCACTTGTGGCGACCATTTGCCCTCTAAAGTCTGTAAATCTTCAAGCAGCTCTTCTGCATAATCAGTGATTTTTATGTAGTATTGCTCCATTTCTTTTTGCACAACTTGCGTATCACATCGCCAGCACTTACCATCGATCACCTGCTCATTTGCTAGCACGGTAAGATCCTTAGGACACCAATTTAGCAAGGCTTTTTTGCGGTATATAAGCCCCTTTTCCCACATTTCTATGAAAAATTCTTGCTCCCATTTTGTATAAATAGGATCACAAGTCGCCAAATCCTGCTGTGCTGAAAAAGATAAGCCCAAAGCGCGAAACTCCGCACGCATAGCATTCATATTGTCATAAGTCCAAGATTTTGGGTGAAGCTTGTGCTTGATAGCGGCATTTTCTGCTGGCATACCAAAGGCGTCAAAGCCGATAGGGTGCAAGACATTAAAGCCACGATTGCGATAATACCTTGCTAGCGCATCGCCTATGCAGTAGTTACGCACATGCCCCATATGGATCGCGCCACTTGGGTAGGGAAACATACTTAGGATATATTTTTTAGGCTTGTTAGAATCCCACTCTGGCTCAAATACCCCTGTCTCCGCCCAATGCTGCTGCCACTTTTTTTCTATGGTTTTTGGATTATAGCTACGCATACACGATCCTAGAAATCCACATCTTGCTTCTGCGCACTCTCAATGAGAATCAAAATAAGCGAGAAGATATTTGCCATAAGCGCGCCTAGCACAAAGACATAGGCTAGCTTTTCGTTATGAAACACTTGCAACACACCAAATGCTGGCAACAAATGCAGATCCGCGACAATCGAGCTAGCAAACAGCTCTGATGAGAGCCTTTTACGCACGCCGATTTTCAAGGTCGTGGCGATAAGATTTAGCGCAATAGCGACAAACAAAATCGTCAAATCCGGCGCATACAAAAAGCCTGCCGTAGAAGTCGCACTGCTTAGTGTGAAAAAAATAAAAATGACTTTACCCCAGTCCATACTAGCTCCTTATTCTAGAATCCACTTTTTGTTTTGTGGGTGTCGGCTTTTTCTAAAGACACCTGAATCTCTCATAACCACACAGTAACTCACTTCCACACTCCCTCTAGACCCGTCCGCCCTCATACTGCTGGCGGATTCTAGCTCTCTCTTTTGCGCGCTTTTGCTTTTCTAGCTCTTTGTTATGATACTTTTCTATATCAAAGCCTAGCAGTATCGCAAGCTTTGGGGCAAGAAACATTGAGCTATAAGTCCCTACAATCACCCCCACAAGCATAGGCAAGGAGAATCCCACAATAATCGACCCACCAAAGACATACAAAGTCAGCACGACAAAAAACACCGTAAGTGAAGTGAGCAGCGTGCGTGAAAGCGTGTGAGAAATAGCTTCATTGATAACAAGGGCAATATCATTTGTCTTATCATTGAGCATTTTTTCACGGATTCTATCAAAGATGATAATGGTATCATTGATCGAATATCCTATCAAAGTAAGCAGTGCTGCTACAACTTCCAAATTTACATCAATATCAAAAATCACAACACTTGCAGCAGTGATGATCACATCGTGTATCAATGCCAAAATCCCAGCCAGAGCAAACCTCCACTCATAGCGGAAGCTCACATACACCATCATCGCGATAAATGCTAATAGCAGTGAGACAATGCCCTTTTCCTTAAGCTCTGCGCCGACTTTCGCCCCCACAGAGTCTAGCTTGCGGATCTCAAAGCTGCCACTTGGGGCTAAGGTGGATTCTAGCATAGGGGCGAGATTGCGCCCTTCAAGCTCGGCGTTATTGGGGATTTTGACAAGCAATTCTTGCGCAGAGTCAAACTCGCTTACCTGCACTCCTTTAAACACAGGCTCTAGCAACGCTCGCACTTGCTCAATGGGAGCTTTGCCCTCATAGCGTAGCTGCGCACTACTCCCCCCAGCAAAATCAATCCCCGCAGTAAAGCCGGGCTTGATAAACAAAAACACCGCCACTGCCAATAGCGCGACACTAAGCCATAGCCCATAATTAGAGTATTTCACAAAATCAATAAGGCGCACTTGTTTAAAAATTTCCATTATTTTGCTCTCCTTTGACTCCTTTGGGCGCGGATTTAATGCTTGCTTTTGGCTTAGTAGCGTGCATAGCTGACTTCACAGCAGGATAAGACACGCCAAACCACAGCTTCATTGATTTTGTCTTGCTAAGTCTAGGGAGCAAGACTTCATAGATCCCGTGTGTGCCGATGATGGCTGTGATGATAGAAGCTAAAATCCCAATCCCTGTAGTGATAGCAAAGCCTTGGATCGCGCCTGTGCCATAGGCATAGAGCAAAAATGAAGCGATAAGAGAGGTGATATTAGAGTCAAAAATCGCGCGAGAGGCATTGATATAGCCTACTTGGATCGCCCGCGCGATCGACTCTCCAGCACGCAAGGCTTCGCGGATTCTTTCATTGATGATGATATTTGCATCAACGGCTACCCCGACTGTTAGCACGATCCCTGCCATACCGGGCAGTGTCAATGTCGCACCAAAGATTGCCATAACCGCAATAATCAGCAAGAGATTTACCACAAGCGCGCAAGAAGCGATAACCCCTGCTAGCGCGTAATACACGATCATAAAGCCCACTACCAGCACAAAGCCACCAATGAGTGCGAGCATTGAAGCACGGATACTATCAGATCCTAGACTAGGACCCACACTGCGCTTTTCTAGCACAGAGAGTGGCACAGGCAATGCCCCGCTTCGCAAAGTGATCGCTAGATCTGTGGCTTCCTCTTCTGTGAAATCCCCACTAATTTGCCCGCTTGAAGCAATCCTAGCGCGAATCACAGGCGCGGAGTAAATCTTGCTATCTAGCACGATTGCCATACGCTTACCTATGCTAGCACTTGAAAAATCAGCAAATCGCTTTGCCCCTTGTGCGTTTAGCTCAAATGCCACCACAGGGCGGTGGTTTTCATCATACGCTACGCGTGCATCGCTTATCATAGAGCCATCTAAAATAGCTGTCGCCTTTAGCAAAAGCTTTGGCACGCCCTCGCCCCTAGCCATAGCACTTTGGGCTTCTTTGGTGGATTCTGCAAAGGGCAAAATCACATCACTAAAGCCTTGTGCTTCAAAATCACTCATAGCATACACGCGGCTCACGCGATCTTCATCGACTGCCATCATCTGCAAAAATGCTGCCTTAGAGATAAGATCACGCACGCGCTGCTCTTGCTTGGTGTTTTTGATCCCGGGCAATTCTACTAGAATCTGCTCTCGCCCTTGTTGTGTTACGCTAGGCTCGCCGAGCCCAAATTCATTTAGGCGGTTGCGGATAGTTGTGATCGCTTGAGCGATAGCCTGCTTGCGCACTTCATCTCGCTCTTGCTGGGTAAGGATAATGGTGTAGTGGTATTCTTGGGCTTCATAGGCGATACCGCGCAAAGATTTGAGCAAGATTTCAAGCTCGCTAGCCTCAGTAGAATCGATCAAATCAAACTGCACGCTGCTCTCTTGGGCTTGCACAGGAGAGAGTAGAATCTGCTTTTTGCCTGCTTCATACTCTATGGCAGAAGCGATAGAAGAGTAGCGCGCGGTAATTGCCGCATCTGTATCCACACCAAGCAAGAGCTGCAAGCCGCCTTGCAAATCAAGCCCTAATGTGATTTTATAGCCCTTAGTGTCAAAAAAGCTTGGCACACTAAACACCAAGCCAAAACACAAAGCCCCCAAAAAGACAAGGAATCTCGGCTGAAAGAGTTTCATCTAATTATCTAATGTAGTAGCTATGATTGCGTAGCTTGTGTATCATCATATTTATAGGCGACAAAATCCCTAGAAAGCCTAGCAGTGCTCTCATCACTTAATCGCACGCTAAAAAACAGCCCTTCTACTTTGATGATCTCACAAATAAATCCCCCAGAGCTTACGACTTTATCGCCCTTTTTCAATCCTTCTAGCATTTCTTTGTGGCGTTTAGCTTGCACGCGCTGGGGACGGATAAGAAAGAAGTAAAACACAGCAAAAAGCACAATAAGAGGCAAAAGAGAGACAAAAAGCTCATTAGCATTACTACCCATAGAGACATCCTTATGCATAAATTAGGGGCGCATTATAACGCCTATTTATTTACTTTATCCTTTATTTTTGCGACTAGGAGCAAAAAAGCCGCGCCAATAATACCCGACATAAGCGAGCCGCTAAGAATGGCGATTTTAGAGATCTCTGCTGCTTGCTCGGCATTCTCCACACCCTTAAACGCAAGCTCGGATACAAAAATCGACATCGTAAAGCCAATCCCTGCTAGCATACCAGCCCCTAGAATCTCACCCCAAGTAATCCCACTAGGACGCGAGGCAATGCCTAATTTCTCACATAAAAATGTGATAAGGAAAATCCCCAAAGGCTTACCGATAAGCAGTCCTAAAACCACGCCTAAAAATATATGATCAAATCCCAAAAGCGCGCTAAAATCTATGCCATCATCAAGCCGCACACCCGCATTGGCAAAGCCAAATAGCGGCATAATGCAATACGCACTCCACGGGTGCAAGGTGCGTTCTAGTCGCCCAAGTGGGCTTTGCACTTGTGCGATAGTCTCACGCATATCACGGAGGCTTCTTACTTGAGATTCATTTAAAAACACCTGCTCATCGCTCTTGCTACGGACAAAATTATCTACCATCGTGCCGACATACGGCGTGAAATCTTGCAGATCAAATTTAGGGCGCACAGGGATACAAAACGCCAAAGCCACAGCAGAAATAGTCGCGTGGATCCCGCTATTATGCACGGCAAACCACAGCACCACACCCACACACAAATACGGAGCTAACGCTCTAACGCCACACTTATTAAGCGCGATAAGCACACAAATAAGCACCGCTGCCAAGCCTAAATACGCATAATTCAAAGTGCTTGTATAAAACAGCGCGATCACCACAATCGCCCCTAGATCATCAACCACTGCAAGCGTTACCAAAAAGACCTTCAACGCCATAGGCACGCGCGATTTAAGGAGCATTATCACCCCAAGAGCAAAGGCAATATCTGTCGCCATAGGGATTCCAAAGCCGTGTGCTGAAGGTGTGCCGGCATTTAGCCCAAAGTAAATCGCTCCGGGGATAAGCATACCGCCAACTGCCGCAAGAGCTGGGAATAACGCCTTTTTCACACTTGCTAGCTCGCCAAAAAGCACCTCGCGCTTAATCTCTAGCCCCACCATTAAGAAAAACAACGCCATAAGCACATCGCTAATCCAATGATGCATACTAAAGCCGATAAATATACTGCCATCTTCTCCTTGTGCGCCAAGATGCGCTAAAAACGGAAATGGATGCATAAGCCCTTGTATCTCTACACCTAGCTTCATATGCCAAAAGTTAAAATACGCTTCGCTTAAAGGGGAGTTTGCCATAATCATCGCAAGCACCGCTGCGAAAAACAAAAACACCCCCCCAAATGCTTCACTTTTTAAAAAATTGACAAACACATCTCGCAATCCTAGCTTCTCTAGATTCCGCTCTGTTGGCTGCATACACACCCCTTGAAAATAAAATGGCGAGATTATAACAATATTTTGCAAGTGTTTTTTGGTAAAATCTCGCGCAAATCCCTAAAACAAAGTCCATATATGCACACAACAACGCAATCCCTATCCGCTCTGCAATCTTATGCAGATCTCTCTTGTGCTAGGCAGGAGCTTTTGCAAGCATTTTGGCAAGATATACTCTCTAGCTCTAGCACACACGGGACGCCTGCAACGCTTGAAGCACTCCTTGAGTATGCTTATAGGCTTGCTAGTGTTGTAGGGCAAATCCCGCCCCAAGCTATGGCGATTGTTTTATCAATAGATTCTAGCAACTTCGCACGATATAAGCAGACACAGACATTTACACACATTATGCAGGCATTAGATTCTATGCTTTGTGCAAGCAATCTTACTAGCGATTCTCTAGTGGCTATGCAAGCTTTGCAATGCGCTATTTTAGCCTGTGAGTCGCCTAAAAGAATCCAAGAGAGCCTAGAGCTTATGCGCCATATTATCGCCACAGGCTTATGTGATATACAACGAGCAAAAAGACTTTTTACAATGCTAGAGATATGTTTCTCACAGGATAAAAAGATCGCCCCTAGCCTAGAATCCACTTCGCGCAATATCTCTACCAAGGCTTTAGAAGATGAGTTTAGCAGCATTGCTAGCGCACTAGAATCCGCCATCCCACATACAAAACCAGCCCTTGACACAGCCAAGGCAAAGCTCCAAAACAAGGGCTTTTCTATCGGTGTAGCCGGTGTGCTAAGTGCGGGGAAAAGCAGCTTTTTAAACGCACTATTAGGCAAGAGTGTGCTAGGCACCTCCACAATCCCAGAGACCGCCGCGCTTACTATCTTGCACTATGGGCAAAGTGAGTGTGCGGAAGTGGAGTTTTTCACCCCGCAAGAGCTTGCCCAGCATAAAAGCAGCGATACACTCACAAATGAGCAAAAAGCCTTGCTAGAAATGGGGCAAAAAGCCATAGCCTGTGAAGAGCTAGCCCACTACACTTCAGCCAACCACAAAAGTGGATTCTACTCTTTAGTCAAGCAGGTAAAGCTCGCCCTACCGCTGGCATTCTTGCAAAATAATGTCGAGATTGTCGATACACCCGGGCTTGATGATCCTGTGCGTATCCGTGAAGAGCTTACAAAATCCTATATCCAGCAGTGTGATATGCTTATTTATGTGATGAATGCAAGCTGTGCGGCTACGCAAAAGGATATGGACTTTATCTTAGAATCGCTCATTGGTGGGCATTTAGCAAGGATACTTGTAGTGCTAACGCGTGCGGATTTGCTTAGTGGCAAAGAGCTAGAATCTAGCCTAAACTACACCCGCCAAAGCCTACAACAAGAGCTGCAAAAAGCACGCTATGATGGCGATATACAAGCCTTGCTAGATAGTATTGACTTTATCCCTGTTTCTTCACTTTTTGCCCTAGGGTATAAAACAGATGATAAAGACATCATCGCTAAAGCACAAGCACAGGGCTTTACACTAGAGCAAACAGGACTGCCCAAAGTGCAAGCCTACCTAGAATCTATGCTCTTTGGCGATAATGCACCCAAGCAAAGAGACTTGCTATATAGCGCGTATAGGGGAGTGCTACTTGAGCTAGATACAGCAAGGCAAAATATAGAGCTACAACAGCGCATAATGCAAGCAAATAGTGAAGATAGACACAAAATAGCACAAGAATTGCGAGATAAAAATGAAAAGCTAAAAGAGTCAATGCACAAAGCCCACAAACAGCTAGAGACATTGGCAAGCGATTTTATGCAGTATTTGCACGAGCTACTATCACTTATCAATGCCCACTTAAACGCCCATATACAAAGGCTTTTTACCCAGCTTTATGATGATGCTATCTATGAATACGCCAAAAACGCAAAGCCAAGCAAAGAACGCGTAGAATCCATAATCAACCAAAGCCTGCAAGATAGCTACCACGATCTTATGCGTGAATACAAATACAAAGTCGCCAAGAAGCTACGCACGCTCAATGAGCTCACACTCTCTACTAATGCCTCTTTGCCCCTAGATACACCCCTAGCAATGCCCATCATAACCCACCCGGATAACTCTGCTGCAATCACCACCCTAGCTAGCACCCTAGCCCTAGCCGTGCTAGAGCTTAATAACGCACACAGCAAAAACTCCCAAGAAAAGCTTCGCGCCAGCTTGCAAGAGCTTTTGCGCACACAGCTAGGAGATTTTACCCACTTGCTCACACAAGAAAATACACGCATACAAGGCTTATTAGAGCAAAGCCTAGCAGCCTATACCAAAGCACAAGAAAATGCCCTGCAAGAGATGATCGCCCACAATCTCTCCACACTAGAATCCACCCTAGCCAAGCAATCTAGCCCAAGTGATATACAAGCCCTAGAATCCACTTTTGCAACGATCCAATCCCTGCACAATGAAGTGCAAATGATCCTTAAGGCTCTGCGATGATCTCTACAAACACCACCCCCCAAGCAATGCAACCCACACAAGCGCATATAGCCCTAGATTCTCCCACACTACTAGAATCCTTTATCCAAGAGTGCTTGCTCACTGCTAGTGCCAATCCTCTAAGCCAAGCTATCCAGCTCACACGCTATGCCCTAAGTCGCACAGACACACTCACCAAAGAGCGCAGTAGCACATTAAACACCCTTGAAAAAAGCCTTGATGAGCCTATATCCATAGCTGTTGTAGGGCAGTTTTCTAGCGGGAAGAGCACTTTTCTTAATGCCATTATAGGGCGTGCGATCCTGCCTAGTGGGATCACGCCTATAACCTCAAAAGTCTGCACGATTTGCTATGGCGGCACATACAGCCTAGAGGCTATCTACAATGATGGCAGATCTGCCACAAAGCCGCTAGAGTTTCTCCACACACTAGATGAGCTAGAAAATCTCCAGATCCGCGAGTTTGTCCTCTACGCCCCAAACCCCCTGCTTCGCTCCATAAGCCTGCTTGATACCCCCGGCTTCAACTCGCAAAATGCCATAGACACTGACACGACTAATGCGATCTTATCGCGTGTCGATGGGATCATCTGGCTCTCTTTGATCGATAATGTCGGCAAGCAAAGTGAAAAAGACATTATAGAATCCCACATCAAGCGTTATCTCTCTAAATCCCTTTGTGTGCTAAACCAAAAAGATCGCCTAGCCAATGATGATGAAGTCCAAACAAGCCTAGAATACGCCAAATCCGCCTTTAGCGGGTGTTTTAGCGAGATTATTGCTATCTCTGCCAAAAATGCCCTAAAGGCTATGCAAATGGCAGAGCAGACACAAACACCACTAGAATCTAGCACTCTATATAGCCAAGCAAATTTCTCTGCTGTGCTAGAGTTTATCACCGCGCTAGCTAGCAATGCCAAAGAGCTGCAATCTAGCAAGCTTATCCGCTCTTTGCAAGAAGTCCTTACCCAAAGTCTAGCAGAGATACACCAAGCCCTAGAATCCACTAGCGCGTATCTACAAATGCTAGAGCGACTTGATAGCACGCTACGATTTAATGCCCTGCAAAGTGGCTTAGAGAAGCAGTTTAACGCCTTTTTCACGCGCTATGACAGCACACTAGAAAGCCTTGCGCAATACATCTTTTCCCAGCTAGAATCCAAAGATTTCACCCTATCTATCACAAGCAAAAATATCCTAGGTATGCAAAATACGCAGTCTCAAACTTTCCAAGCCACCATAATCCCCAAAGACACGATTATAAGCAAGCTCCATAGTGAAGAAAATCGCTTCTTGCTAGATTGCCGCACACTAGGCTTGCAAATAAGCGCGTTTGGGAAGAATGTGGGCGAGTTTTTAGACAATGAGATGAAGACTTTTTGCACGCAAAGTAGCACGCTTGGGCTTAATCAATGCCCAAAGCTTAAAGACTCTTGGCTGGCTTTGTGCCACACTATTACCTCATCACTCCAAGCACAAAATGCCAAAGCTCTATGCACTCTCCAAAGCGAGCTTGATACGCTAAAAACACTCCTTACCCTAAACTACCCAAATGCCATAATGCTAACGCTAAACACCCTAGATAACACAATCAACTACGCTTTGCAAAAGCACAAGCAATCCCCAAAAGACTTCGCGCTTTTCACTCCCACGCTAGAAAATATCCGCGATAGCTTGAATAATGCTCTGCATTTTCTCACATTTCAAGACAAGCTCTCTCTCCACAATGCTTTGTATAAAAAGACCTTATGGGGCTTAAGTCAAGCATATATGGACAATGCCAAGAATGCTGCTATGCATATCGCCCCATATAAAAATACCCTGCAAGAATACACACAAATCCTACAAGACACCAAAGATAAGCTTAACAATCAAGCCTAGTGCGATGAAAATAGGCGATGTGTATTAGGCTTTGCGCTGGGCTTTCTCCTCTAGCCCACTAAGCCCAAAACGCCTTTGCAGCTCGGCTAGCACTTGCTCTGGGTGGATATTATAGTAGGCTAGCCCCACAAGGATATGGTAGAGTAAATCCGCACATTCATAGACAATCTGCGCAGAATCTTTATCTTTTAACGCTAGCACGACTTCTCCTGCTTCTTCAATGATCTTTTTGCCAAAGCCATTGACACCTTTTGCATACAAACTAGCAGTGTAAGAGCTAGATTCTGGTGCGCCCTTGCGCTCTAAAAGCGCGTGATAAAGCGTATCCATAATGTCATAGGCTTGAATGCCATAGACTTGGGAGGGATCATTAGGCGAAGAGGGCGCAAAAGTGGGTTCTAGGGGGCTAGATTTTAAAGTGGTTAAAAAGGTGGATTCTGGGGAAGTTTGGGGTTCTAAGATTGTGGAGCTAGAATCTAGCGTAGTAAAAAAGCAGCTTTTATGCCCTGTGTGGCACGCCGCCCCCACTTGTGTGATGATAAAAAGCAAGGCATCATTATCGCAATCTAGCGCGATGGATTCTACCTTTTGCGTATGTCCGCTGCGCTCGCCCTTTTTCCAAATGCGATTTTTCGAGCGAGAAAAGTAGTGCATATAACCACTCTCTAGTGTGAGTGTTAGAGCCTGCTTATCCATAAAGGCTAGCATTAGCACTTCTTTGCTGCTAGAGTCCTGCACGATAGCGGGCATTAGCGGAGATTTGCCCCAATCAAGCCTAGCTACTATCTCATCTACTACCATAGATAGATCTACCCCTTTATCCTGCCTTTAAGTCCTTGCCACCCTTGGGCGATTGCCACTGCCTTACTTGTCAGATACTGCGGCGTTTTGCTTAGGATTTTTGCTATCGACCCAAATATTTGGCACAGCCCCACCGGGTAGCAAGAAAATCTGCGTATCTTTGTTTTCTTTCAAGGCTTCATTAAACTTGCCCTGTGTCTCGATCTGGCGCAGCTGGATTAGCTGATTATTTAGGCTTTGTCCTACAAGGCGATTAGATTCTGCCACCGCCTTTGCTTCAATGAGCTTGGCATCTGCCACACCTTGGGCTTTAATGCGATTTGCCCTAGCCTCGCCCTCTTCTTCTTGCTGGCGTCTTTGGGCTTTTTGGCGTGCGTTTTGCACCTCTTCTATCTGCTCTCTTACCTTAGGTGGCAGCACGATTTCACGCAGCTCCACAGAGACGAGATTAACCGGGCGGTCTTCATACTGCTCGATTTTGTCCTTAATCCCACTGCTGATAAGCTGGGCGATCTCTCCGCGCTTGCCGGGCAGCTCTTGGGCAGGGTAGTTTCCAATCACGCTTAATGCCACATCACGGATCGCAGGATAGACGATTTTCTCCTGCCACGAAAGCCCCCATTTCTCAATCGTCTTTGGGGCTTTGGTGCTATCTAGGACATATTTGACCGTTAGCTCCACAAGCACTTGCAAGCCATCTCTATCCATTGTGTCAATGGCGTTGTTGCGAAAGATCCCGCGATTTTTCCCTACCAAAATATCATCAGCCCTTGAGAAATTCACCTCGCGCACCTTTGTATCTTCAATAATCACACTTTGCACAAAGGGGATAAAAAAGTGGATTCCAGCTTCAAGGGGCTTTGGATCATAGCGACCCGTAGTAGCCTTAATCCCTGTCTCCCCAGAATTGACAATCACAAATGGACGCGCCATAAAAAAGAGAATCCCTAGCACCACGATAACGATCACAATCGTAACCATCTTGCTGCTAGCCAAATTTGGCGGGATATTAAAGCCCTGAAAATCGCGTGGCGTATTGCCTTCACCCCTATTTCTGCTATCATCTCGCTTACTTCCTGTGCCACGGCGATTATCGCGCGTGTCTTTATCATCGTTATTATCTCTAGGTGGGGTTTGATTTTTCTTGCGTAAATGCTCGTTTAGATCTATTGGCATAGTGTGTCCTTAATCAATGAAAGTTAGATAGCTAGCATATTTTGGATTCTGGTCTTTTTGCGCATTGACTAGCGCGTGAAATTCTGCTTGCAGGGCTTTGGTGATCTGCCCAGCTCCACCAGAGCCGATTGGATAAAAATCCACCTCTCTAATGGGCGTGATCTCCGCAGCCGTCCCGGTGAAAAACGCCTCATCAGCTACATAAAGCTCATCGCGCGTGATATGCCGCTCTAGCACCTCTAGCCCCAAGTCTTTAGCAAGCTCGATAGTCGTAGCCTGTGTGATAGATTCTAGTGTATAGTCGTGCGGTGGGGTGATAAGCTTGCCATCTCGCACGATAAATATACACTCCCCGCTTCCCTCTGCTACAAAGCCCTGCTCATCAAGCAGCAATGCCTCATCACAGCCGCACGCCAAAGCTTCGTATTTTGCCATTTGGGAGTTGAGATAGTTTGCAGCAGCCTTTGCTTTGCCCATAGTAGAGCGGATAGGATTACGCGCAAAGGAGCTGGTTTTGACCTTTATGCCATTATTTATGCCATCTTCGCCAAGATACGCGCCCCACTCCCACGCCGCGATAATTGTCTCCACAGGGGCGTTGATATGCGCCACGCCCATAACGCCATAGCCCAAATACACAAGCGGGCGGATATAAACATTGCCAGAAAAGTCCGCGCGATTTGCTTTAAGCAGCGCGATATGTGCAGCTTCTAGCTCCTCTAGTGTATAAGGGCAATGTAGGCGCAAAATCTTGCACGATCGTAGCAGCCTAGCGCAATGCTCTCTTAGGCGGAAAATCGCCAAGCCCTTAGGCGTCATATACGCCCTTGTGCCTTCAAAGGCAGCGTTGCCATAATGCAGTGTATGGCTTAAGACATGCGTGGTGGCATCTTTCCACGCGATAAGCTCGCCATTTTTCCAAATATAGCTTGATTCTTTCATCGTGATTTCCTTGATTTGTTATGGGATTTAGTCGTGCGATACACTCGCGCGGGTGATTCCATCATCGGCAAACTTGTGCGCTTATGCTCTAAGTAATGTGTCAAAAGTTTTAAACACAGCTGGGCTGGCTCGGCTTGGCTACTTAGCTGATTATAAGTATCTATGGCTTCTTGTGAAATCTTAGTCGCTAGCAAGTCATCAAGCTTTTTAGCAATATTTACAGGCAGCTCAAATAGCTCTAGCTTGCTGCCGACATCTTCTTGGATTCTTTGCAGCTCTTTATACTCTAGTGGGCTTACAAGCGTGATCGCCACGCCCTTTTTCCCCGCGCGTCCTGTGCGCCCTATGCGGTGGATATAGCTTTCTGGATTGAGCGGGATATGGTAGTTAAATACATGGCTCACATCGCTAATATCAAGCCCGCGACTTGCCACATCAGTAGCGACTAGGATCTGCACGCTTTTATTCTTAAACTCCGTGATCGCCGCGCGTCTTGTGCGCTGGTCTAAATCCCCGTGCAATGCCACAGATGCATAGCCCTGCGCGTTAAGGAAAGTGTTTAGCGTGTCGGCTTCTTTTTTGGTGCGAGTAAAGATGATAGAGCGCGTGGGGGTTTGGGTATCAAGCAGGCGGATAATGGCTTCATTGCGCTCATTATCATTGATGACATAGTAGCGTTGCGTAATATCGGTGTTTGCCACTTCTGTGGGGGTGATTTTGATTTTGGTGGGGTTTAGTAAGATTTTATCCGCAAGCTCTTGGATAGGCTTTGGCATAGTCGCTGAAAACAGCAGCACTTGAATCTCGCTTGGCAGATAGCTAAAGATCTCTTCAATATCGTCCAAAAATCCCATATCAAGCATTTCATCGCTCTCATCAAGCACGACAATGCGCGGCGCGAAATTGCGCAGGCGGTTGTTTTTCAAATGATCTAGTAGTCTGCCCGGAGTAGCGATCATCATCTGCGGATTTTTGTCTAAAAAGCTAATTTGGTGCTTGATATTTTGCCCACCATAGACACAAATCGTGCGCGTGCGGCAGAATTTACCAAGCTTGAATGCCTCATCGCTAATTTGCATAGCAAGCTCTCTTGTAGGCGTGATGACAAGGGCTTCTACTTCGCCATTGTTGCGGAGATTGTGCAAGATAGGTAGGACAAAGGCGGCAGTTTTGCCCGTGCCTGTTTGGGCTTGGGCGATGAGATCGCCTCCTTGCAAAATCGCCGGGATCGCTTCTGCTTGGATCGGGCTTGGCACGCTAAATCCCGCTAACTCTATACCTCTTAATACGGAGCGTTTAAGCCCCAAATCACTAAAGTTTTGTTCTTGTGGTTCTTGTGATTGCTGCATTATGGATCTTTGTTATAGTCTCAAAAATGGCGTAATTATACTTTGACAGACTTATAATTTTCTTATGTGATTAGCCCATAAGTTTGGCATTTAGCGCACTTGCTCGCCATTGATAAGCAGTCTACGCACCTTGTCTGCTAGCAGGATAAAATGCACTTCTGGCTGGGTAGAATCCTTGATACCCTTAATCTCAAACACCGCCATATCCGCGCTTTTTCCACTCTCTAGCGTGCCATTAGCAAGCCCTAGGGCTTTGGCATTGCCCCTTGTGGCAGCAAGCAGCAGCAAACGCGCAAGCCTCGGCAGATCATAATCCATACCAAAAAGCCCCGCACGCAATTCATCAAGCATATTGGTATTGGCATTAGAGCTTGCGCCATCACTGCCTATGCCAAGATTCTCCACTAGGCTAGAATCCAGCTTTTTTAGATCAAGCATAGAGCCGCTAAGCAGGCGATTAGATCTCGGGCAGGTGATGAGAGAGTGCCCCTGCTGCGCTAAAAAAGTGGATTCTAGGGGGTGCAAGGCGGTGCAATGCACAAAAGATGTGCGCATAGATGAAAAAAGCTCCATAAACTCCTGCGGTGTGTAGTAGGGGACTGGGCTAGGGATCTTTAACACTTGTGTATAAAAGTCATAAAACCACCCCTTAGGCGCGGTGGCGCGATCTTTGGACTCTAGCCAAACTCGCTCGGCATTAGATTCTAAAAAATGCGCACTAAGCGTGCAAGACATCTCGCAAGGATTATTGCAAGGATTATTGATAGTATGGGTAGGGCGCGTGGATTCTAAAGCTTGCTTAGAAAAAGCCTCTTTAGCAAAGGCGATGATATGCTTTGCTAGCACGCTATGCACAGAATAGGGCGCGTGCAGGGCAAGAGCCGGGAAAAAGCTCCTAGAAGAGAGCTTTTTAGCCTCATAGAATCGTGCTTTCACATCTGCTAGCAAGGTATCAAGCGCAGCAGGATTTGCCCCAATGGCTTCGCTAAAATACACCACCTTTAGCGCGCTTTTGGCTAATGCTTGCATATCTGCTCCATAGCTAGAGATCGCCCCCACACTCCCCACACCAGAGTCTAGCTGCTCATCTATGGTGGATTCTATGGCGGTGGGCATATCAGCTAGCACGCTATCGCGCTTACTCATCACACTTGCTAGCCAGCCCTCAAAGCTCCCATACACAAAGCTTGTAGAATTGCTACTAAACTCAAAATGAATGTGGGCGTTGATGAGGGCAGGGAGCAAGACGCAACCGCTAAAAAACTCTGTTTCTAATGTTGGCGTTGGCTTTTTGCGAAAAAGCGGGGAGTTTGTGGCTCGCTGTGTCGATAGACCGCAAGTCTTATCTCCTTGCTCGCCACTACACAACCCCGCTTTTTCATCAAAAATCCTGCCGCCTGCGAGGTGGCTATCAAACACATTTTCAGCCTTTGCGTTCTGCGGCGTGTTTAAACTTTCGGCATTTTCCCTAGAATCCACTTTTTCTAAAGAAACCTGCGAGCTCACGCTCGCACCGCTTCGCTTGTTTTCTAAAGAAACTGCGTTTTCACTAATGGCGTTGTTTTCTGTCATTGCGAGCCGCTGCGTAGCAGTGGCGTGGCAATCCATTTTTTCTTTAGAATCCGCTTTCGCGCCTTTATGGATCGCCACGACTTCCTTGCGGAAGTCTCGCGATGACAAAAAGGTGGAGTCGGCTTGCTCGTGTGGATTTTGCGCGTTCCTAGAATCCACTTTTTTATTAGCGGCGTTTTTTCTGTCATTGCGAGCGGATTGAAAATCCGCGTGGCAATCCATAGCTTCACAACTAGAATCCACTTTTTCTAAAGAAGCTATGCTTTGTATTTTTTCAGCATTGTTTAAAAAAGTGGATTCTAGCTCCAAAATCTTAGAATCGCTTGGGCTTTTTGTGTATTTTGCTACTAGCTCTTCATACCCCCCCACCTCCACAATCCTCTCCCCCTCATACACCACGCCCCCATCACGGATAATGCAAAACTCCCTATCGCAGACAAACACCACACTCGCGCCAATGATTTTCATCGCCATTCCTTACACACTCTAGCTAGATTCTGCTTTATAGCTTATGCAATCTTAATAAAAAATACATTACAATCGCGCCCAAACTCACACGCCGGAGATCCTATGAGCAAGCCCCACACCCCAAAGGACTCTTCCCATCACTCCCCACAGCCCAGCCCATCACAATCCCATCTGCCACAATCCCAAAAATCTCTACAAAAACCCCCGATAGAAGAGATATGCGACTTTCTGTGTGCCTACTCTAGTGCCTTGCTACAAAGCGGAGCCTACACGGCACGCGTGATTAAATGCACCAATAGAATCGGGCAGAGCTTTGGCTATGAAGTGCATTTAAGCGTGTTTTTACAATACATCACAATCAATATCGCTGATAAAAAAGACTACAACAACCGCCGCACACAAGTGATCAAAAATATGCACCTAGGTATGGATCTCTCGCTTATCTCAAACCTTAGCGCACTAAGCTGGCAAATCTATGATGAAAATATCTCCTTGCAAGAGGCAAAGGAGCATTTTTCCTATATCTGCGCGAAAAAATCGCGCTCTTTAGTGCTAGGTGCGCTGCTTATCCCGCTAGGAAATGCGACATTTTGCAAGCTATTTGATGGAGATTTTGGCGCGCTTTTATGTATATTTGTGGGGACTTTTATGGGGTTTTTTATGCGCAATTTCTTTAACAAAATCCGCCTAGACAATCGCGCCCAGCTACTCTTTGCCTCCTTTATTGTCTCATTTGTCGCTTATATTGGCGTGTGGCTAGGACTTAGCAAGACCCCGGGTGTAGCCATTGGCGGCAGTATTTTGTATCTAATCCCGGGTGCGCTGATTTTAAACGCCTTTGTAGATATTATCCACGAAAACACCCTTATGGGTATCAGCCGACTTATCAATATGATGGTGCTTATGATGTGTATCGCAGCAGGCGTGTATCTCACGCTAGCTATCACCAATGCGAGTGTGCTGTGATGCTAGAGCTTTATCCCCATATCCAAGAAGTGCTGTATGCGACCTCGTGGCACGATTCACTCATTATGGCAATGCTTGTGGATTTTGTCTTTGCCTTTATCGCAGGGCTTGGCTTTGCTTATGGGCTTAATCCACTCAAGCGCACGATTTTTTGGAGTGCGCTTTTTGCTGGGCTTGGCTACAATATCCGCTTTGGGCTTATGCAGCTGCCCATTGTTAGCTTCGTGGGGGCGAGCTTTTGCGCGAGCTTGTGTATAGGGCTTTTGGCGATCGTGGTGGCAAAGCGCGTCAAAGCTCCCATAGAAGTGATCGTCTTCCCCTCTCTTCTGCCGATGTTTCCGGGAAGCTATGGATATAAAAGTATCTTATCGCTACTCTCATTTGTGCAGCAGCGCGATGATAAGGCGCGGCTCGATTATTTGCTGCTCTTTTTTGATAATTTTACGATTATGTTCTCTGTCTCTTTGGCTCTTGTAGCAGGCGTGCTTATTGTATTTTCTATCTTTTATGAGCAGAGCTTTATGATGACAAGAGGGCTTAAAAAGCTCTCAATGCGCGACCACTAAGCCCTAGAATCCACTTTTTACAATCGTTTTGTATCATAATGATTCTAAGGGTTGCGGTGGGGCTGTGGTTGTTTTACGCGATTTTTTGGGTAGAGCTAGACTAGAGGTCTGCGGTTGCCCAAAAAATCGCGTAATCAATCGCATTGCTCGCCCAAGACTGAATCACTAGCCCTAGAATCCACTTTGCTGCATTAGTGCAAGAAATGCCTCACACCGGTAAAATAAAGCGCGATCTTATGCTCATCTGCCGCGTTTATCACTTCTTCATCACGCAGGCTACCGCCGGGCTGGATTATGGCTCTAACGCCTGCTTTGGCAGCTAGATCCACACTATCACGGAATGGGAAAAATGCTTCACTTGCCATAGCACACCCTGCGGTGTCAAGCCCCATATCGTGCGCTTTGGCAAGGGCGGCGCGCTGGGCATCGACCCTGCTTGTCATACCCATACCTATGGCAATTAGCGTGCTATCTTTGACATAAGTTATGCAATTAGACTTGGTAAGTGCGGCGATTGTGTAGGCGATATGCAGATCTTGTAGCGTGCTAGGATCTGCTATGGCTTGACTCTTAAGCGTGGCATTTGCTAGCTCATCGCTTGTGATGTGATCACTCTGCTGATAGACAAAGCCTCCGCCAATATGCTTAAAGTCCATAGGATCTAGTGGCAGGGCTAGGGCTGGGGCAAAAGTGGATTCTAGGGATTTTTTGGAGGTGGATTCTAAAGTGGATTCTAGCGCGGCGGAGGCTAGGGCGAAGATTTTCATTCTCTTTTTTGGTGCGAAAATCTCTAGGGCTTCTTGGGTAATATCACTTGCCACTAGCACTTCGATGAATGTCTTGCTCATCTCTTGTGCTAGGGCTTGATCGACTACGCCATTTACTGCTACCACGCCACCATACGCGCTCACACTATCGCACGCTAGGGCTGCTTGGTAGGATTCTAGCAGGCTCTCTTTCATCGCAAAGCCACAAGGATTGCCGTGCTTGATGATACTTACTGCCTTTTTGTCTCCAAAGCTAGAGGCTAAACGCAGCGCGCTATAAATATCGGTAAAGTTATTGAAGCTTGGCTCACCTTTGAGTATGCGTAAATTGCGGCTATAAAAGCTCTCAAACTCATACAACGCGCCTTTTTGGTGGGGGTTCTCGCCATAGCGCGTTTGCAGCACCTTTTTCCCGCTGATAAACACCATCTCCCCAAAGCCATCGCAAAAGCGCGTATTCATATAATTAGCAATGGTGGCATCATAGTGGGCAGTGTGGCTAAAGGCTTTTATCATCATTTGCTGCCTAAGCTCTAGGGTGTTTTGCCCATTTTTTAGCGCGGTGATAATGCTAGGATAATCGCTAGGGCTTGTGATGACTAGCACAGATTGATACGCTTTCGCCGCGGCTCGCACCATACTAGGACCACCTATATCGATATTTTCTATAATCTCATCAAAATTGCTTGTGCGCTGGGTGGTTTCATAAAATGGATAGAGATTGACACACACAAGATCGATGGCGTGTATATTATGCGCCTTTGCTTGCTCCAAATCTTTGGCATTGTCCCTGCGGTGCAAAATACCGCCGTGGATTTTAGGGTGCAGTGTTTTGACCCTGCCATCAAAGAGCTCTGGGCTTTGTGTATAGGAGCTTACCTCTGTGGCTTTGATATTAGCTGCTAGGAGGGCTTGTAGCGTGCCACCTGTGGATAAAATCTCAAAGCCTAGCTGCGTAAGCTCTCTAGCAAATTCTACAATGCCACTTTTATCACTGACACTAAGGAGGGCTTTTTTCATCATAGTAACCTTTCTGTTTGAGTTGGATCTAGGCTTTGCCTTGCTCGCCACGATTGTTAGCACAATCTCGCAAATGCAAGTAAAGCAGCTAGATCTAGCTTTGTCAAAGCTTTGTTTAAGGCGTATTATATCGCTAAGGGCTTAAATATTTAATGCTATAATGCCCGCTTCACAAATCTAGCGCGATAAGGACTTCTATGCTACTTTTTACCCCCGGACCAACCCCCACGCCAGAATCTATCCGCCACGCGATGGCGACCCCCACGCTTCATCACCGCACCAAGGAGTTTGAAAGCATTTTTGCCAAGGCTAGGCTAGGGCTACAAGCAATGCTTAATATGGAAGAAGTGCTAATGCTAGCAAGTAGCGGCACAGGAGCTATGGAAGCAAGTGTGCTGCAATTTTGCCATAGCAAGCTTCTTAGCATTAGCTGCGGGAAGTTTGGGCAAAGGTGGGGCAAGATCGCGCTAGCAAACAATCTCCCCTACACCGAGCTTGCCACAGAGTGGGACACGCCCATAAGCGTGCAAGAAGTGCTAGAAGCCCTGCAGAGCGACCCTAGCATTGATACTCTAGCCCTGCAAGTGTGTGAGTCTGCTGGGGGGCTGCGGCTGCCTTTGGAGCAAATCGCGCGTGAAGTGAAGACATACAGGCAGGATATTATCATCATCGCTGATGCCATTACGGCTATGGGCGTAGAGCCCATAGATACGACATATATTGATGTCCTAATCGGCGGAAGTCAAAAGGCATTTATGCTCCCACCGGGTATGAGTATCGTGGGGCTTTCACAAAGAGCATTAGAGGCGTTAGAAAATCGCCCCACACACAAAGGCGGGCTCTACTTTCACTTCCTTACAGAGCGAAAAAACCAGCGCAAAAACACCACCGCTTGGACCGCGCCGACCACACTTATCACCGGACTTGTGCGGTATTTTGAAATAGTCCAAGCCCTAGCTAGCTCCAATTTAGACTCCGCACTAGAATCCACTTTTGCACAAGAGCTAGACCCTACACTATTGCAGCAGGGCTTTGCCAAAGCATATACCCACACAAAAGCCCTAGCCCTAGCCACGCGTGAAGCCATAGCCGCGCTAGGCTTATCTCTCTATCCCAAATCCCCTGCCCTAGCGATGAGTGCCATAGCCCACGCAAAAGCCGCAGAAATCCGCGCAAGTATGAAAGCCCTAGGCGTGAATGTCGCCGCTGGGCAAGACCATATCAAAGATAGCATTTTCCGTATCAATCATATGGGGCTTATCCATATCTATGAAGCAAGCTATGTGATAAACGCACTAGAGCTAAGCCTAGATGCGCTTGGGCTACGCAGCTTTGATGGCGTAGGCAATGCAAGCTTTTTTGCCTCTCTACAAGCGCAAAAAGCCCTATAATGCGCCCCTTACTTCATCTAATCTCGCTTGGCTGCACGAAAAACCTTGTCGATAGTGAGGTTATGCTAGGGCGGCTTAGCGCGTGTGAAATAAGCGATGATATAGCTAGGGCAGATGTGATTATCATCAATACTTGTGGCTTTATCCAAGCAGCAAAGCAAGAGAGTATCCAAACGATCTTAGAAGCGGCAAATGCGCGTAAAAAGGGCGCGCTACTTGTGGTAAGCGGCTGTCTAAGCGAGCGATATGCCACAGAGCTAGAGCAAGAAATCCCAGAGATTGACTTAATCATCGGCGTGCGCGATTACGCTAAAATCGACACACTTTTAGAGCAAAAGGGCTTTAGCTTTCCGCGCTTTTTTGCTGCTCCTAATACCTTTGCTACAAGCCCTAAGAGCGCGGCGCAAGCTAGCAGGATCGCCTCTAGTAAGGATAAAGTCTTTTTAGCAGATGAAACACATAAGCGAGTCATCGCAAACTCCCGCCTACACGCCTATATCAAGCTTTCTGAAGGCTGCAATCAGCTCTGCTCCTTTTGCGCGATCCCAAGCTTTAAAGGCAAGCTCCAATCCCGCCCTATCGCCTCTATTTTACGCGAGGTGGAGAATCTAGCCAAGCAGGGCTTTGTGGATTTTAGCTTCATCGCCCAAGATTCTAGCTCCTACTTGCGCGATCAAGGGCAAACAGACGGGCTAATCCAGCTCATAAAAGCCCTAGATACGCAAAATATCGCCCAAAACGCTAGAATCCACTATCTCTACCCCACCACCACAAGCCCCAAGCTCATCGAAGCGATGATTAGCTCGCCCATCGTGCAAAACTACTTTGATATGCCCTTGCAGCATATCGCAGATGATATGCTAAAACGAATGCGCCGCAACCACACAAGCACGCAAGCTAGAGAGCTACTAAGACTTATGAAAGAAGCACCCAATGCCTTTTTGCGCAGCACCTTTATCATAGGACATCCGGGCGAGAGTGAGGGGGAGTTTGCGCAGTTGCAAGAGTTTTTAGAAGAAGGGGTGTTTGATTGCGTCAATCTCTTTGCGTTTTCTAGTGAAGAAGGCACGCTAGCGCATACGATGAGCGGCATAGTCCCCACGAAGACCACCAATGCTAGACTAAAGATCTTGCAAAAGCTTTTAGCAAAGCAGGCAAAAGAGCGTGCCAAAGCCCTGCAAGGTGCGAGAGTGCAGGCATTTATAGAGTCTAAAAGTGCGGTAAGCGAGTATTTTTACAGCGCGCGAGATCATAGGTGGGGGCTAGAGATTGATGGGGAGATTTTGATAAACGAGCTAGATCCTAGCCTAGAGGCGCAAGTGGATTCTAGTGGGCTTGCGCCCGGGCTATATGAAGTGCAAATCACACAGGCAAAGGACACAATGCTCCTAGGTAGTGCGCTTAGGAAGTTATAGCGATGAAATGCGCGCTTGTGGGGTGTGGATATTGGGGGGAAAAGGTGCTAAGTGCTTTGTGTAAGCCGCAAGAGTCGCGGGATTTAGGCGTGCTAGAGCCTTATGGCAAAGGCGTGCTACACAGCGCGGAATTTGAGCTTGTAGGTGTGTATGATAGCCATTTAGATAATGCGCAAAAGGCGCGAGAATCTTGCCCGAGCGTGCATATCTATCCTAGCTTTGAAGCCTTGCTAGCAGATAGGCAGATACAAGCGGTGTTTATCATCACGCCCCCGGCTAGCCATTTTGCCCTAGCTAAAGCCGCCCTAGAAGCAAAAAAGCACATCTTTGTGGAAAAGCCCCTAGCTCTAAGCTCTAAAGAGTGCGCCTTGCTCTATGAGCTAGCAGCTAGGCAGGGTGTGGTGGTGCATTGCGATCATATCTTTTTGTATGCGCCAGCGGTGCAGTGGCTAAAGGCGCATATCCACGAGCTAGGCGAGATCTGCTCTATCCACGCACGGCGTGAGAGCTTGGGGCGATTGCAAAAAGAAGTAAGCGTGGTGTGGGATCTTGCCTTGCACGATATAGCGATTTTGGACTATGTGCTAGGGGCGGGCGTGCTAGAGCAGATGAAGCCCTCTGCTAGGGTGGTGGAAGCAGGCGGCTATCGTGCTGTGGCGGACATAGGCTTGGTGGATACGCGCACGACTATTGCGATCCATACCTCTTGGCTCTCGCCTACAAAGGTGCGTGAAATGGTGATCGTGGGGAGGAGTGGGAGAGGGGTGATATATAACGAGGTGGCAGAAAATAAACTCGCTATGTTTGCTATGGATTCGGCTTTACTTGGGGAGGATTCGGCTTTGCGCGATAAAGCAGGGAGTTTGTGGCTCGCTTCGTCGATAGACACCCAAGTCTTATCTCCTTGCTCGCCACTGCACAACCCTGCTTTCTCATCGCAAATCCTAGAATCCACTTTTGATAAAAACGCAAAATTACAAAACGAGGATTCTAGCCCTAACGCCCATTTTTCTGTCATTGCGAGCCGCGATAGCGGCGTGGCAATCCACAAAGGCGCAAAAGTGGATTCTAGCAATGACTATTCTGCTAGCGCAGAATGTATGGATTCTAAAGAAACATCGGCTAACGCCGAGCGGTATCCCTTGTTTTCTAAAGAAGCTACGCTTTGCCACACCACTGCTACCGCAGCGGCTCGCAATGACAGAAGAAACACGATTGATGAAAAAGTGGATTCTAGCAAGCAAGCCAAAAATGTAAGCAAGCAGCCAAAGGATTCTAGGATTTTTACTCAAAACGCCCCAAGTGTAAGCGACTCGCAGGCGGCAGGATTTTCTAAAAAAACATCGGCTAACGCCAAGTTTTGCGACAACAACGCAAAAGCTGAAAATGTGTTTGATAGCCACGCCGCAGGCGGCAGGATTGTTGATACAAACGCAGAATTACAAAAAGCGGATTCTAGCAAGCAGCCAAAGGATTCTAGGATTTTGGAGATAGAATCGGGGCTTTTCAAGCGCGTGCAAAGGCGCATACTTGGCGTATGTAACTGCAGCACGCGCGCAGAAATCGCCGATTCTAGCCCAAAAGCCGAATCCACCAAGCAAAAGCCAATGCCAGAATCAAGCCAAGCTGAACTCCCCACCACTCCGCCACTTATCTCTTCCATCGCCCATTTTTACGCCCAAATCACACAAGGACAAATATGCCAAGAATTAGCCAGCCACACCTTGCGTGTAGTCCAGATCCTAGAGCAAATCGATGTAGCCACTTTACGCTAAGAGATTGCACAAGCCCTTTGATATGCGCTACAATGCGCAGAATTTACCTTAAGGATTTCTATGAAGGCATTGTTGTTTATTGTGCTAGTTGTAAGCCTAGCATATAGCGAGATTGAGCAAAAGAGACAAGAGATTGAAATGCAAAATATTGCTACAAATTCTACGCATTCTAGCAGCTTGCGCAAGTTTGGCGATGTGGCGCAGTTTTTGCCAGCGGCAAGCTTGGTGTATGCGATTTTTTTACGCGATTTTGTGGGGGCTAGGCAGCAGGCTGTGGGCTTTGTAGCAGTGGTGGCTAGCACTTATGCAGTGAAGTATGCCCTGCATTTTCTAGCACCCTCTAGCCCTAGGATACAAGCTCTCTCCAAACGCCCAGATGGTGAGAATTTCGAGGGCTTCCCTAGTGGGCATACGGCTTCAGCCTTTGCAGCGGTAGGGTTTTTGCAGAAGCGGTATGGGCTGCGCTTGGGGCTGCCAGCCTTGGCGATCGCAAGTGTGGTTGGGATCTCTAGGATTGATGCTAAAAGACACACGATAGCCCAAGTGATTTGCGGGGGTATGCTTGGGTTTTTCCTCTCATTCCTCCTAGCTTCTAGGCGCGATGATAAGCGCATAGGCAAGGGCGGGGGCAAAGGCACATATCACGCCCCTAGCACCAAAACAACTCTGTGTGAATGCGCTCTGCTAGCAGTTATGGTGCTCTAGCGTGCAAGACCAAGCCCCCACCGCTCCCACTTCTTGCAAATGCTCGCACTGCCAGCGTAGCTTCCCACCATCCCAGCTCACACACGCCAAAGACTCTTGTGGTAATGATGTATATTTCTGCTGCAATGGCTGTGAGAGCGTGTATAAGCTACTGCAAAAAAGTGGCTTTAGTGGATTCTATGAGCGATTGGGCGAGGTGACGCTCACACCTTTAGAGAAAAAAAGCATAGATTTACGCTATCTTGATGAGCCTAGCTTCCTAGCCCAGCACACAAAAAAGCTAGGCACACTCAATGAAGTAAGTCTTGTGATAGAGGGCATTCACTGCGCGGCGTGTGTATGGCTTAATGAGCATATCCTAAGCCTGCAAAAGGGCATTAAAAAGGCGCATATCAACTACACAAACAACAAAGCAAAAATCCTCTTTGATAGCACGCAAATCAGCCTATCTGCTATCTTTAAGCTTATAAAGTCTATCGGCTATAGCGCGCATATCTATGACCCCAAATCCCAAGAAGAGCAGCTAGCAAAAGCACAAAGAAGCTTTTTTATCTCTTTTGTGGTGGGGGTGTTTTGCACGATGAGCATTATGATGGTGGCTATCGCGCAGTATGTGGGGTATTTCTATGGTATGCAGCCTTTGATGAAAGATGTGCTAAATCTTGTGGCTTGCTTGCTTGCCGCTCCGGTGCTGTTTTATACAGGGCGGGTGTTTTTCTCCGGGGCGTATTATGGGCTTAAGCTTGGCTATGTCGGTATGGACTTTTTAGTAGCCTTTGGGGCTAGCTTGACATTTATCTACTCGATTTATGCGAGCATTACGCGCAGTGGGGAGAGCTACTTTGAATCAGTGGCGATGATCATTCTCTTTGTCTTTAGTGGGAAGTTTTTAGAAATGCGCGCTAGGAGGGTCGCTGGCGATAGCCTTGATAGCCTGCATACGATCTTGCCAAATATGGCTAAAGTGGAGCGCGATGGGAGCTTGCAAGTCTGCGATGTGAAAGATTTGCGCATAGGGGAGCGGGTGCATATCGCTGTGGGGGAGATGCTGCCGTGCGATGGGGTGGCTTGCAGTGATGTGCTACTAGATATGCGCTCACTCTCTGGGGAGAGCTTGCCTGTGAGTAAAAAGAGCGGGCAAGAGCTGCTATCTGGGAGTATCGTGCTAGAAAAATCGCTTGTCTATGAAGTACGCAAGCGATATGTGGATTCTACGATGAGTAGGATTATCACGCTCCTAGAAGAGAGCCTAAGCTCCACTCCTAGGATCCAAAATCTCGCTAATAGCTTGGCGAAGTATTTCTCCCGCTTTGTGCTGCTTATCGCGCTGGGTGGGTTTGTGTATTGGTGGGTGGATTCTGGGGTGGATCAGGCGTTGATCATCACAATTTCTGTGATTGTGATCGCCTGCCCTTGTGCGCTTGCGCTTGCTACGCCCATTGCTAGTGTGGTGGGGATCTCGCGTGCGTATAAGGCGGGGCTGGTGTTTAAAGAAGCGCGATTTTTAGAAGTGCTGGCACAAGCAAAGGCGGTGGTCTTTGACAAGACAGGCACGCTCACAAAGGGCAGCCCAAAGGTGCAGTATATGGAGCGATTTGGGGAGTTTGATGAGAGCGTGCTAGCGCACTTTGTGCGGCTCTCTTCTCACCCTATTTCTGCGGCAGTGGCAGAGTGCTTCCGCCCAAGTGGAGCTATGGAGCTAAGCGCGGTGGTGCAGGTGGATTCTAGAGGGATAAGGGCGAAATGGGGGGAGGAGGAGGTGGTAGGCGGGAGTGTAGAGTTTTTGCTAGAAAATGGCGTTATGGATTCGGCTTTGTTTGGTGGGGATTCGGCTTGCGGGCTAGAATCGCGGATTTCATCGCCGCGCTGTGTCGATAGACACCCAAGTCTTATCTCCTTGCGCGGCTTGAAAAACCACGATTCTAGCACCACAATCCTAGAATCCCAAAGCGGTTTTACAAAACAAGCTGAAATCAAAACTACCGCCCTAGAATCCACTTTTGATAAAAACGCACAAAACATACAAACATTACAAAAAGTGGATTCTAGCAAGCAAGCCAAAAATGTAAGCAAGCAGCCAAAGGATTCTAGGATTTCTAAAGAAACCTGCGAGCCCACGCTCGCACCGCTTCGCTGGTTTTCTAAAGAAACTGCGCTTCGCTGGTTTTGCGATGAGAAACCTTTGCTTTGCAAGCCGCGCAAGGAGATAAGACTCGAGCGTCTATCGACGAAGCGCGGCGCAGCAATCAAAGGTTTATCGCGCAAAGCCGAATCCACCAAGCAAAAGCTAACGCCTTTAGACTCTATGAGCATCTTCGCCTACGCCACAAACAAAGCCCTTAAGCTCATTTGCTACATAAGCGATGAGGCAAAAGATGGGGCAAAGGAGCTTGTAGCATACCTACAAAGCAATGGCAAAAAGGTAGTGCTGCTTAGTGGCGATAGGGCGGGCGCGGTGGAGGCTGTGGCAAGCTCGCTTGGGATTAGGGAGTTTCATAGTGGCTTGCTCCCAGACCAAAAGGCGCAATATATACAGGATCTGCAAGATTCCTTAAGCACGCCTAGGGGCAAGGGACTCTGGCGCAAAGATCCTAGTGTGGTGATGATAGGCGATGGGCTTAATGACATTGTAGCCCTAAAGACTGCCGATGTGGGGGTCTCTATGGGGGCTGGGAGTGATATAGCTATCGCCCAAAGTGATGTGATCGTGCTAGATGATAGTCTAGTGAGCTTGCAAGCAGGCTTTGTGATCGCTAGGGAGACTTATACTAGGATTTATCAAAATCTCGCCATAAGCCTAGCCTACAATGCCCTATTGATCCCGCTAGCTTTATGCGGTTTTGTGATCCCGCTTGTCGCAGCCCTTAGTATGAGTCTGTCCTCTTTGCTTGTCGTGGGCAACTCCCTGCGCAAGAGTAGCAGTAAGGGTGGCGACTTATAGGCACGCACAAGCCTTAAAACATATTTTAAACATATTGTGCTAGAATCCACGCTTATTACTTTTAGGTCTAAGGTGTGTGAAGGTGTGTTTGGTGGATATTGGTATAAAAAACTCTGTTAGAAACGGGGGGGGGGGGAATCCTGTAAGGATTCGGCTTCGGGTAATCATAGCAGTGATTTTGTGGATTTTAGGGCAACCGCAGACCACAAGTCTAGCTCTACCCTAAAATCCACAAAAAGCACCGCTAGCAATACCGCAAATCCTAGAATCCTAGAATCCCGCAGCGGTAATGAAAACCACAAAACAAGGCGCAGCCGCAGTTTCTTTAGTAAATCTACCTCGAGCGACTCTACACTAGAATCCACTTTTTCACACAATGCGCCTTTTTTGTCATTGCGAGCCGACTTGTCGGCGTGGCAATCCATACAGAAAACCGCCCAACCCCTAGAATCCACTTTTGAAAAAAGCCACGATTCTAAGAGCCACGCTCATTCTCTGTCATCGCGAGACTTCCGTAAGGAAGTCGTGGCGATCCACAAATCCGCGCAGGCGGATTCTAGTAACGCCGCTGATTTTACTACCGCAAAAAAAGTGGATTCTAGCCTTGAAGCTATGGATTGCCACGCAATCGCTACCGCGCTTGCTCGCAATGACAAGAAAAACGCCGCTAGCAAAAAAGTGGATTCTAGTGTAGATTGCCACGCGGTGCAAGCGGTGCTACCAATGACAGAAAACAACGCCAAAAATGTAAGCAAGCAGCCGCAGGATTCTAGGTTTTGCGATGAGAAACCTTTGCTTTGCAAGCCGCGCAAGGAGATAAGACTTGCGGTCTATCGACGCGGCGCGGCGCAGCAATCAAAGGTTTATCGCGCAAAGCCGAATCCCCAAGCCCAAAAGCCAACGCCCAAGCCCAAACCCCAAAGGCTCCCCCTATGAAAGTCCTTATCCTAGCCGGCGGTCTTGGCACAAGGCTCGCTGAAGAGACAGGGCTTAAGCCAAAGCCTATGGTAGAGATCGGCGGGCGACCGATTTTGTGGCATATTATGAAGATTTATGCGCACTATGGCTTTAGCGATTTTATTATCCTTACGGGCTATAAGGGGCATATCATCAAGGAGTATTTCCTAAACTACTACACGCATTACAGCGACATCACTATCGACCTAGCGGACAACTCCTTGCAGATCCACGCCAATCGCCACGAGCCTTGGCGTGTAACGCTCCTTTACACCGGGCAAGACTCCCAGACCGGCGGCAGGATCCTCCACGCCAAGCCCTATATCAACAACGAAAGCTTTATGCTCACTTATGGCGATGGTTTGAGCGATATAAATCTACACGCGCTTTTAGACTTCCACAGATCGCACAAAGGGGCTATGAGTATGACTTCTGTGCTGCCAGAGGGGCGATTTGGCGCGCTAGAGATAGAGCCTAGCACCAATGCGGTAAAGACTTTCGTAGAAAAGCCCAGAGGCGATGCTAGCGCGCAGCAAAGCGGCTGGATCAATGGGGGATTTTTCGTATGCGAGGCTAGGGTGTTTGAGTATATAGAGCGCGCAGGGCGTGGGGATATGACGATTTTGGAGCAAGAGCCTTTGAAAAATCTTGCGCGAGATGGGCAGCTCTATACCTACCAGCATAGCGGCTTTTGGAAGTGTATGGACACTTTGAAAGACAAAAATGACTTGACACAAATGTGGCTTAGCGGCAGCGCACCTTGGGCGGTATGGTGATCGCAATGTTTGATGAAGCTTACCGCGGTAAAAGAGTCTTGCTAACGGGGCATACCGGCTTCAAAGGCTCGTGGCTAGCTCTGTGGCTCTCACACTTAGGGGCTAGGCTCTATGGCTACTCCCTGCCCCCACAAGAGCCTAGCCACTACGCCCTAAGCGGTGCGCAAAAGCTCTTTGCCAAAGAGTGGCTAGCAGACATCAGCGACTATGCCACGCTAGAGTCCGCCCTGCAAGAAGCCAAGCCTGAAGTGGTGCTCCACCTAGCAGCCCAGCCGCTTGTAAGGCAGAGCTACAAGGATCCGCTTGAGACTTTCCACACAAACGCCCTAGGCGTTGCTAATGTGCTAAATGCCTGCCGCAAGCTAGAATCCTTGCGCGCAGTAGTGATCGTAACCACCGATAAAGTCTATGACAACAAAGAGTGGCTCTATGGATACAGAGAGTGCGATGCGCTTGGCGGCTATGACCCTTATAGCGCGTCTAAGGCGTGCGCGGAGATCATCGCAGACTCTATGCGGCGGAGCTTTTTTAGCCTTGATGACTATGGCAAGAAGCATAGCGTGCTAGTCGCTACGGCTAGGGCTGGGAATGTGATAGGCGGAGGGGACTTCAGCCGCGATAGGCTGCTGCCAGATCTCGTGCGAGCAGCGATAAGCCGCGAGCCTGCTAGCATTAGGTATCCTAGCTCCACGCGCCCGTGGCAGTTTGTGTGCGAGAGCTTGCAGGGCTACTTGCTGCTAGCACAGGCTCTGCTAGCAGGGCGCATAGAGTGCGCTAGTAGCTTTAACTTTGGACCTAGTGGGGGGCAGATCTTGCGCGTGAGCCAAGTGCTAGAGCTAGCGCAGCAGGAGTGGGAGCAGATCGCCTACACGATCGAGCTAGACTCTAGCTTGCACGAGAGTGGGCTGCTGGCACTAGACTCTAGCAAGGCTAGCAGCCTGCTAGGGTTTAGCCCGCTATGGAGTGCTAAAGAAGCGATACAAAAAAGCGTAGCGTGGTATAGGGCGTGGAGCGAGACAAGCACGATCCTAAGCCAAGAGCAGCTTGGGGAGTATATGGACAAAATGAAGGAATGCAAATGAATATGCTTGAATTACAAATGGTAGATGTTTTGAAAGATTTATGCCAAAACTATGGTGTCGTGGGCGTGAAAGCGGAGTTTGAAGCAGAAGGCACAAGGCTTGAAGAAGCTATGCGCTTAAAGGAGATTGTAAGCAAAGCGGGGCTTGATTTGACAATCAAAATTGGTGGCTGCGAAGCGATAAAAGATATGAGAGAAGCAAGGCTTTTGGGCGTGTCGCATATCGTAGCCCCTATGATTGAGACTGCCTATGCACTAGAAAAATATGTCAATGCCGCAAGCTCTGTCTTTGCTAGCGACAATGTGTCCTATCTCATAAATATCGAAACAATCACAGGCTTTACTAATTTGCAAGCAATTTGCGCTAGTAAAGCGTTTCAAAAAGTTAGCGGTATTGTGCTGGGGCGAGTGGATATGACAGGCTCTCTAGGTTTAAGCAGAGATGAAATCCATAGTGAAAAAATCTTGCAAATCGCTACTGATTTGGCGACTACCTGCCTTAGTTGTGATAAAGATTTAGTGATCGGCGGTGGGGTTTCTATCGCTTCTTTGCCATTTTTTGCCACATTGCCGCCACAATCTCTCACGCGTTTTGAGACAAGAAAGGTGATCTTTAATGCTAGTGCTGCTATGTCAAATCCACACATAGCCGATGGACTTATGAAAGCGGTGCATTTTGAGCTGCTATGGCTACGCAACAAGCGCGACTTTTATCAAGCAATTTATAAAGAAGATTCTGCGCGTATCGCAATGCTCGAGGAGCGTTATGGGAAGTTTTTACAAGAGCGTAAATAGGAGTGAAAATGTATAGCGCGTTGATTACCGGAGGCTCTAGGGGGATTGGCAAGGCGATTAAAGAGCTTTTTGAATCGCGTGGCTTAAAAGTCTATGCCCCAAGCTCAAAGCAGCTTAATCTAGCTAATCCACAAAGTATCGCAGCCTACACTGCCACACTTGATAGGGTAGATATACTCATAAACTGCGCTGGGATAAACAAGCTAGCCCATTTAGAAGAAGCCGATGAAATGCTTATCCAAGAGTCATTTCAGGTGAATTTGTTTTCCAATATGCAGCTAATCAAAGCCGTAGTCCCCAAAATGAAGCAAAACAACTATGGCAGGATTGTGAATTTCTCATCAATTTGGTGTAGATTTTCTAAAAATGCTCGCGTGGTGTATTCTAGTGCTAAGGCTGGGGTAAGTGGCTTAAGTATGGCACTAGGCGTGGAGCTAAGTCCTTATGGGATTTTGACCAATGCCATTGCTCCGGGATTTATCAACACCGAAATGACCGCGATAAATAATGCCCCCCCCCTAATAGAATCTATCAAAGAATCTTTACCGATAAAAAGGCTAGGAGAGCCTATGGAGGTAGCAGAATTGGCGTATTTTTTAAGCGTGAAAAATACTTATATAACCGGACAAACGATTTTTATCGATGGAGGATTTTCCTGTGTATAAAAGACTAGATATTGCATCAAATATCAAAACTTATCAGGTGTATTTTTGTGAAAATACAGATTTTGTAGCCAAGCTTGCAGGGCTAGATAATGTGCTGTTTATGGTGGATTCTAGGGTGTATGAGCTCTATAAACATAGCGCGTTAGCCCCCATTGTAGATAAGCCGCTTATCTTGCTAGAGATTGATGAAAATCACAAAAGCCTTGACTATGTCGCTACGCTTTATGAAAAGATTATGCACTTTGCGCCAAAGAAAAATATCCACCTAATTTCTATCGGCGGTGGGATCACGCAAGATATTACAGGCTTTATCGCTTCTTCGCTTTATCGTGGTGTGAAGTGGAGCTTTATCCCCACGACTTTGCTCGCACAAACTGATAGCTGCATAGGTGCGAAAACCTCGCTGAATTTTGCCAGCTACAAAAACCTTATAGGCACATTTTTCCCACCAGATTCTATTTATATTTATGCGCCTTTTATCAATACGCTTGATAGGGTAGATGTTTATTCTGGTATAGGGGAGATGGCGAAGTTTCATCTACTTTGTGGGAGGGATAAGGCGAGAGATTTTGCAGCGATTTTGCCAAAGCTTACAAGCGATGAAAGAGTGCTACTAGAGACAATTTATTTTTGCTTGCAAGTGAAGCAAGGCTACATTGAAGAAGATGAGTTTGATACAGGCAGGAGAAATCTCCTTAATTTTGGGCATTGCTTTGGACACGCGCTTGAGAGCTCTACAAACTTTGCCTTGCCACACGGATTAGCCGTAGTCGTGGGTATGCTACTAGCAAATCGCGTAAGCAAAAAGCGCGGGCTGCTCTCACAAGATGAAGAAGCTTATATCGCTAGCAATGTGCTTTATCCACTTTTGGCGTGTGAGATTCCTAAGCTCAATGTAGAATCCACTTTGACAGCTATGGCAAAGGATAAGAAAAATACCGCGAGTGATAATCGCCTGCCATTGATTATGCTAGCCAATACGCACGCACAAATTTCCCCCCCCCCCCCCCGTTGTGTGCGTGATGAGTATGTGTTTAGCAAGGTTAATGATGTGGAAGTGTCTTTGGCGCAAGAAGTGCTAGCAGAGATTTGGAATGAGTGGCAAGCGTTATAAGGAGCATAAATGGCAGAGATAAAATTAAGCGACTATCTCGCAAAAAGATTGAAAGAGCATTATGAAGTCAAGCACTTTTTTATGGTCTCTGGCGGTGGGGCTATGCACTTAAATGATAGTTTAGGCAGAGCTATCCCCTATACAGCAAACCACCACGAGCAGGCGTGTAGCTTCGCTGCAGAGGGCTATGCTAGGGTCAATCAAGATCTAGCAGTAGTAAATGTTACTACCGGTCCGGGCGGGCTTAATTGCTTAAATGGTGTATTTGGGCAGTGGAGTGATTCTGTGCCTGTTTTGTATATCTCTGGGCAAGTCAAATACACTACAACGCTAGCTTCTGTGCCAGAGATCCCTTTAAGACAGCTTGGCGATCAAGAGGTGGATATTATCTCTTGTGTCAAGCCTTTGACTAAATATGCAGTGATGATCACAAATCCGCTAGAGATCAAATACCACTTGGATAAGGCAATTTACCTAGCGACAAATGGGCGTAAAGGTCCTGTGTGGCTTGATATACCCATAGATATACAAGCTGCTATGATTGATGAAAAAAATCTAGTAGAGTTTGATAGGAGCGAGTATAGCGAGCATAAAGACTTAGATACTTTAGATAGTGGCATTATGGAGAGAGTCATTAGCTCGTTGCAGAAATCCAAAGCACCGCTTATCATAGCTGGACACGGCGTGCGCATAGCCCATCAAGTAGAAAATCTCAAAGCCTTATTGACAAAGCTTAATATCCCTGTTGTTACGACATTTAATGGAATGGATAGTATAGAATCCACACATACAAACTACATAGGCAGGATCGGCTCTCTAGGACAGAGAGCGGGGAATTTTGCCCTGCAAAATGCCGATTTGATCCTATGCCTTGGCACGCGCAATAATATCCGCCAAGTAAGCTACAACTACGAAAACTACGCCAAAAACGCCTATAAAATCGTAGTAGATATTGACAAAGCAGAGCTACAAAAGCCCACATTGATCCCAGATCTAGCGATATGTGCGGATTTGGGCGAGTTTATCCCAAAGCTTTTGCAAATAGCCGAAGCTATCACGCGCCCGGCTTGGCTAGAGTTTTGCCAAAATCTAAGGGATAAATACAGCAGTATCGAGCAAAAACAAGGCGAGAAAATCGAGCCTTATCATTTTGTAGAGACTTTCACACGCTGCCTAAAGCCTAGCACGATACTTGTTATGGCAAATGGCTCGGCTTGTGTCTGCACCTTTGCAAGATCAATCATCAAGCCCGATCAACGCCATATCTTAAACTCCGGCAATGCCTCTATGGGCTTTGCTCTGCCAGCGGCTATTGGGAGCTTTTATGCAAGCAAGGGGAGAGAGGTAGTGTGCCTAGAGGGCGATGGCTCTATAATGATGAATCTCCAAGAGCTACAAACGCTAAAGAGCGCAAATATCCCTATAAAGCTCTTTGTCTTACATAACGATGGCTACTCATCAATCCGCCAAACGCAAAAAAACTTTTTCAACGGCAATCTCACAGGCAGTGGCGCGAGCAGTGGCGTGGAAGTGCCTGATTTTAGCGCGCTTGGTAAGGCGTTTGGCTTTGAGACAAGGCGACTTAGCGACCCACAAACTTTAGAAAAAGATTTGACACAGATTTTAGAGAGCAAAGGTGCGATGCTTGTGGAGATTATGCTAGAGCAAGACTATGACTTCGCCCCAAAGCTTAGCGCGAAAGTTTTAGAAGATGGCAGTATGATAAGCCCATCGCTAGAGGACTTATCGCCATTTTTATCGCAAGATGAGATGGCAGAAAATATCTTTACTACACAATAAAGGAGAAATATGAAATGTGTGATTTGTGGGCATAGTGATATTGCCGCGTATAAGGCGCGATTTCGCCCATTTTTAATCGCTAGAATGTTTGCTGGAAAAGCGCAGGACACAGATGTTTATGTGTGTAAGAAGTGTGGCTTTGAATACTCAAGCTTCCGCCCAAATGATGTGCAAATGCAAAGGCAGTATGATGGCTATATGCTAGAAGAGTATTTGCACCAGCGAGAGAGTTTTGAAAAGGGATTTATAGAGCAGACTTTGCGCGTGGTTAATGATGAGAATCTAGCCAATCGGCGCGCAAATTTAGCGCACTTTATCGCGCCATTTATTGTGGATTCTAAGCCCCGCACAATCCTAGACTACGGGGGGGGGGGGGGGTGAGATTATTCCTCTGGAGCTGCACTATGCTAAATGCTTTGTCTTTGATATTTCCAATAAAGAGCCTGTGGCAAATGTCTCTAAAATCTATGATGAAAAAGAGCTTTTTGCACAAAGCTTTGATCTCATCATCTGCTCGCATATGCTAGAGCATGTGAGCTATCCTATGGAGTTTATGAAGAAGTTTTTAGCTCTTATGCATAAAGATTCTTTGCTGTATATCGAAGTGCCTTTTGCAGAGTTTGGCTGGAGAGAAGATAGCGATGGAGCAAAGCTTATCCACGAGCATATCAATATGTTTAAAAAGGAGACATTTATAGAGATGGGTAAGGTGCTTGGGCTAGAAATTATTGTCTGTGAAATCTTTAGCACATCAAAGCGATTTGGCTGCCCAAAATCAATCCGCTTTCTAGCCAAAAAGGTAGAATCCTAATGCACCTACTAATCACCGGGGGCGCAGGATTTATCGGCAGGGCATTGCAAGAATTCTTGCAAACTAGATATAGCTACAAGCTCTATACGCCTAGCTCTAGCGAGCTAGATTTACGCGACTGCCACGCAGTAAGCTCCTACATAAAAGCGCATAAAATCTCCCACATTATCCACCTAGCCAACCGCGGCGGCGGGCGCGACACGATGGGCTTGCACGACATCGCCGAGTATAATCTGCGAATGTTTTTTGCCATTATGAGCCAAGCCAATAGGGTAGAGAAAATCCTACACTTTGGCTCTGGGGCGGAGTATAGCAAGCACAAGCCCATCATATCTGCAAGCGAGCCTAGCTACCTAGAGAGCCTGCCACTTGACTCCTATGGATTCTACAAGGGCGTGTGCTCGCGCTTTATAGAATCCACGCGCGGCAATGTCATCTGCCTGCGTATCTTTGGCTGCTATGGTGCGGGCGAAAACTACCGCTACAAGTTCATCTCAAACGCCATTGTCAAAAATCTCTTACACCTGCCAATCACCATCTACAAGGACTGCATTTTTGACTACATCTACATCGATGATCTTTTGCGCATAATTGACCACTTCTTGCACGCTAGCATTGCTAGCCTAGATCATAGGGTCTATAATGCCAGCAGTGGCAGGGGCATACTCTTAAGCGAGCTAGCCAAGATCATCAACGCCACTTCCCCCTACAAGTCGCCGATCCACTTCATAGAATCTGGGCTAAACAATCAATACACCAGCGACAACTCTAGGCTTTTATCAGCAATGCCAGCCCTAAAGCTCACCCCCCACAGCCACGCCATAGAATCTATGCGCGAGTATTTTGCAAGTAATCTCACTAGCCTAGATGTAGAGTCTATCAAGGCAGATCCGTATTTGAGTAGGATTGGGGAGATGTGGGCGGCGGCTAGCAACGGGGGGGGGGGGGTAAATATTTAAGGGATTCAGCTTGGCTGGTGGATTCGGCTTGTAGCGATAAATCGGCGATTGCTTCGCGCGTGCTGCAGTTACATACGCCAAGTATGCGCCCTTGCACGCGCTTGCAAAACGCCAATTTCTCATCTACAATCCTAGAATCCTTTGCAGGCTCGCTTACATTTTTGGCGTTTCCAAAAGCGGATTCTAATCCTAAAATCTTAGAATCCAAAAGCAGTGAAAATCACAAAACAAGGCGCAGCCGCAGTTTCTTTAGTAAATCAACCGCGAGCAACTTTAATCTAGAATCCATTTTTTCATCACAAGCCGACTCCCTATTGTCATCGCGAGCCTTGCGACAGCAAGGCGTGGCGATCCACAAATCCGCGCAAGCGGATTCTAATATGAAAATGGATTGCCACGCAATCGCTACCGCGCTTGCTCGCAATGACAGAGGCGTGTGGGGAGTGGATTGCCACGCGGATTTTCAATCCGCTCGCAATGACAAGAAAAACGCCGCTAGCAAAAAAGTGGATTCTAGGCAAACCACCCAAAAATCCAGCCGCAAGCAACTCACACTAGAATCCACTTTTACACCACAAATCCAACTCGAGTGTGAAAAATCCACCCAGCTCCTAGAATCCATTTTTTCATCACAAGCCGACCCCCTATTGTCATCGCGAGACTTCCGCAAGGAAGTCGTGGCGATCCACAAATCCGCAAAAGTGGATTCTAGTGTGAAAATGGATTGCCGCGCAATCGCTACCGCGCTTGCTCGCAATGACAAGAAAAACGCCGCAATTCTAAACGAGCAGCCAAAGGATTCTAGGTTTTGCGATGAGAAACCTTTGCTTTGCAAGCCGCGCAAGGAGATAAGACTTGCGGTCTATCGACACAGCGCGGCGCAGCAATCAAAGGTTTATCGCGCAAAGCCGAATCCACCAGCCAAATTTAACTAAGGATACCCCCAATGCTAGAAGAAGACTTTACCGCCATCACCTCCTCCCCTCTAATAAATTGGCAAGCCTTTGCCAATGCCAATGTCCTAATCACCGGGGCAAACGGCTTCCTGCCAGCCTATATGGCAAAGACCCTGCTAAATCTTAATGCCACGCTTCTTAAATCAGCCCCCTGCCGTGTGCTAGCTCTGGTGCGCAATTATAAGCACGCTAGAGAGGTATTTGCCCCCTATTTAGACCCTACTTTTACAAAGGATTCGGCTTTGGGTAATCATAGCGGCGATTTAGCAAATTTTGGGGTAACCGCAGACTCAAGTCTAGCTCCACCCCAAAATTTGCTAAAAGCCCCACTAGCACTACCGCAAATCCTAGAATCCCAAAGCGATGGTGAAAAACCCACCGAGTGTGAAAAATCCACGCAACCCCTAGAATCCACTCGGCAAGACCTTATCCTAATCACCCACGATGTGAGCGAGCCACTTAGCCTCCCCTATCCTATCCACTACATTATCCACGCTGCCTCGCCTGCTAGCCCTAGATTCTACAAAGATGCCCCGCTATCAGTGATCTACCCCAATGTGCTAGGCACGATCAATATGCTAAATCTCGCCCGCATAAATCCTGTGCGATCTTTCCTCTACTTTTCTAGCGGCGAGGTGTATGGGGAGTTTGCCGGGGAGATTGATGAGAGTGCCTATGGCTATGTCGATCCCACTTCCTTGCGATCTTGCTATGCCGAGTCTAAAAGAATGGGCGAGAATCTCTGCATAGCTTATGGGAGCGAGTATGGGCTGCCTGTGAAGATCGCGCGTCCATTTCACACCTATGGTCCGGGTATGAAGCTAGATGATGGCAGGGTATTTGCGGACTTTGTGCGATCTGTGGTGATGGGGCAAGACATCGTGCTAACAAGCAGCGGAGAGGCAAAAAGGAGCTTCCTCTACCTAGCCGATGCGGCGATCGCGTATTTTTTGATTTTGACAAAAGGAGTGAATAATGAAGCCTATAATGTAGCCAATGAGCAAGGGATCGTAAGTATCAAGGAGCTAGCGCAGATCATCGCAAGCCTCTTCCCAGAAAAGGGACTAAAAGTGCGCTTTGAAGCTCCAAAAGAGAGCTATATGCCAAGCCCCATTATGTCTTGTGCTGTAAAGACAGATAAGCTTAAGGCTCTAGGCTGGAGCCCTAAGATAGCCATAGAGCAAGGATTTTACAAAACTATAAGGAGCTATTTATGAAAACATTGAAATCCCTAGAATCCGCCTTTTTGCAAGGCGAGCTACCAAAGCCAGAGTATATCACGCAGATGTATAAGCTGCACGATAGGCTCTTTGAGTATGCGGAGTTTATCGCTAATCGCGACATAGAAGAGATAGTTATCACGCCTAATTGTGTGAGGGTTGCTGTGCGCACACAAACGGGGGGGGGGGGGGGGTAACCTTGCTGCTACAAAAAGGCTGCGAGCGAATGACCCCGCTAGAGATCTTAAACTTCAAGCACTATGAGCGACTAGATAGCGCGATGATTTTCACACTTGTGAGAGATGGGGACTTGGTGCTAGATATTGGCGGCAATATCGGCTACTACTCCATAGCCCTAGCCAAGATGAAGCACTGCACGATCCACGCCTTTGAGCCGGTGGCTAGCACTTATAGGCAGTTTATCGCCAATGCCTACTACAACGGCGTGCAAGATCGCGTGCGTATCAACAACTTTGGGCTATTTGATAAGAGTGGGGAGCTGACATTCTATGTCTATAAGCAGGATTTTGGCAATGCTTCTGCGGCGATTATGCACGAGGAAAAGGAGAATGAAAAGATCATCTGCAAGGTAGAGCGGCTTGATTGGTATGTCAAAGAGCAGGGGCTAACGCGCATAGATTTTATCAAGCTTGATGTGGAGGGGGCGGAGATTTTCGCGCTTAGAGGGGGGCTAGAAAGTATAGAGAAGTTTAAGCCGATATTGTTTGTAGAAATGCTTAGAAAATGGGCGGCGAAGTATGGCTACCACCCAAATGAGATTATTGCGATGCTGGAGCAAATTGGCTATGGGTGCTACTATACCTGCGAGCAGGATTCTACTTTAAGGCTTATGGGCTTAGAAACGATGACAGATCACACACAAGAAACAAACTTTTTCTTCCTCCACAAGGAGAAGCACAAAGCCTATATCGATCGCTTTAGCCTAGAATCCTCGTTTTGACATTCAAGCTTTTTGTCATCGCGAGCTTTGCGCCACGCCAAGCCTCTATGGTCATCGCGAGACACTGCGCCAGCAGGGGCGTGGCGATCCACAATAAAAGCGGATTCTAGGGCAAGGGCGGTTGATTCTATGGATTGCCACGCCTTGCAGAGCAAGGCTCGCAATGACAGAGAAGAGACTGCATTTGCTCGCAATGACAGAAAAAACGCCGAAAGTCAAAACGCAGTTTCTTTAGAAAAAGTGGATTCTAGCTCCGCTCAAAGTGTAATCAAGCTAGGCACAAGCAAGGCTCGCTATCAATGCCTACATACGCGCAAAATATGCTAAAATACGCGCAATGCAAGCAGAAAAAGTAAAGGGACTAAGACAGAATGACTAAAGAGCAGCTGCAACAAGAAATCATAGAAAAAGTGCGCGAGTATTATGCCCTAGCACACGCCTCTAGGCAGGAGTTTATCCCCGGAGCTTCTAGGATCAATTATGCAGGGCGGGTGTTTGATGAGCGCGAGATGGCAAACGCCACGCAAGCGGTGCTGGAGTTTTGGCTCACAAGCGGCAAATGGACCAAAGAGTTTGAAAACAAGCTAGCAGCATATCTTGGCGTGAAATACGCGCTAATGGTCAATTCCGGCTCTAGTGCCAATCTACTAGCATTTTTCGCGCTTACTTCCCCACTTTTGGGCGAGCGGCAAGTCAAAAGGGGTGAAGAGGTCATAACCTTAGCCGCAGGCTTCCCTACGACTATCGCGCCGATGATCCAGTATGGCGCGGTGCCGGTGTTTGTGGATATTGATGAGTGCGCAAATATCGATATAAACGCGCTAGAATCCGCCCTAAGCCCTAAGACAAAGGCAGTGATGATCGCCCACACTTTGGGCAGCCCTTTTGACATCGCACGCGTAAAAGCCTTTTGCGATGCGCATAATCTCTGGCTTATTGAAGATAACTGCGATGCGCTAGGCTCTCTCTATCAAGGGCGTAAGACAGGGAGCTTTGGGGATATTGGCACAAGCTCTTTCTACCCACCTCATCACATCACCACAGGCGAGGGCGGCGCAGTCTATACGAGCAATCCACTGCTAAAAAAGATCCTGCTATCAATGCGCGATTGGGGGCGAGAGTGCTTCTGTGAAAGCGGCGTGGATAATACTTGCAAGGCTAGATTCTCCCAGCAGTGTGGGGAGCTGCCTTATGGCTATGATCATAAATATGTGTATAGTCATTTTGGCTTTAACCTAAAAGCCACGGATCTGCAAGCAGCTATCGGCGTAGCCCAGCTAGAGAAGCTAGAATCCTTTGTCGCAAAAAGGCGTGCAAATCACGCGCGATTATGCGAGCTGCTGCAAGGAGTCAAGAGGCTTAGGATCATACAGGCGCAAGGAGAGAGCGAGCCTGCGTGGTTTGGCTGCTTGATGATAGTAGATAGTGATGCGCCATTTACGCGCAATGATCTTGTGCAGCACCTAGAATCTAGAGGGATCCAAACGCGCGCGCTCTTTGCCGGCAATATCACCAAGCACCCGTGCTTCACGCATTTAGAAAATGGCAGGGACTATCGCATTGTAGGCGATCTAGCGCGGACAAATGCGATGATGGAAAGAGGGCTTTGGGTGGGGGTGTATCCGGGACTAGAGCAAGCCCAGATAGAGTATATCGCCAAAGAGATTAGGGAGTTTTGCAATGCCTAAAACCCAAAAAGCACAATCTTCTAGCACGACAATTTTTTATGGCGTGGGCGACGCGCTTAAAGATAGCTACACCAAAGCCGAGCAATACGCCATTATCGCTGAAGTGGAGCGGCGATGCAAGCAGTATTTAGACCCTAGCTTTGACCCTACAAGCTTCATCTACCCTAGGGATAATTTCGCCTTGACTGCAAATGTGGAGTCGCGATGTGTGTTTAGGCAAAGCCTAGAATCCTCATTTGACAACACAGCCACAAACGCCCATTCTGTCATTCGGGTCCGCGATAGCAGTGGCGCGGCGATCCATAATAAAAAAACGGATTCTAGTAAAGACTATTCTGCTAGCGCAGAATGTATGGATTGCCACGCCGACAAGTCGGCTCGCAATGACAGAAAAAACGCCAATACGCAAAGTGCAGCTTTTTTAGAAAACGAGGATTCTAGCAACGCCCATTTTTCACAAGCCGATCTTTCTCCGTCATTGCGAGACACTGCACCAGCAGTGGCGTGGCAATCCACAGCAGCAAATGAAAAATTGGATTCTAGGGCAAGGGCGGTTGATTCTATGGATTGCCACGATTCTGCTACCGCAGAATCTCGCAATGACGATAAAAAAGTGGATTCTAGGGAAAACGCCGCAATTCTAAACAAGCAACCAAAGGATTCTAGGATTTTGGAGCTAGAATCCACTTTTGAAGTAGCCAGCTCGCAGGCGGAAGCAAGGCTAGATTCTAGTAAAAGCCCAAGCGATTCTAAGATTTTAGATGAAAAATGTGGGTTGCAAGGACAATCGCAAGGGAGTTACCTTAGCGGTAATGAGTGTAGCGATTGTCCGCCGCTCCCGCATTTTTCGCTAAAAGCTGAATCGCCACAAGCAAAAAAGCCGCTCTTCACTATTGCTATCCCCACTTACAAACGCGTAACCCTTCTCCGCCGCGCCATCCTTAGCGCACTAGCCCAGGACTTTGATGAGCCTTATGAGATCATTGTCGTAGAAAATCCGCTTGAGCCTATAAGCTACCCCGCAGAATCTATGCTACAAGAATTTGCCCACCGCATAACCTACTACCAAAACGCCCAAAATATCGGCGGTCTGGGGAATTGGAATCGCTGCTTAGAGCTAGCACGGGGCGAGTGGGTGTGCTTGCTCCATAGCGATGATGAGCTGCTGCCTAGCTATCTAGCGCGTATGAGTAGCCTAGCTACCAATCCTGCCTACGCCCACGCCACGCTTATAGGCGCGATCGAAGATACTAGCGATGTATATCCACGCACGCGCTTACAAAAGCTCTATGCCAAGTGTATCTCACAAGCGCGCTTACAAAAGCTGCAAATGCAAGCCCCCTTTGAAGATGGCTTTTGCGGTATGCCGCCTAGGGCATTGCTGCATAATCGCGCTAAGTGCATAGAAATCGGCGGCTATGATGAGAGCGAGGCTCCTAGCGGGGATATGACATTTTTCAATCGTGCGGCACTTTGTGGGGAGGTGTTTTGCTACCGCGCAGAGCTGCTTACGCGCAATCACTACGATGCTTCAAGCTGCAAGGATCCAAATGTCGCGCTAATGATGATCCTGCAAAATCCGCAGATGATTTTGGGCTTTACGCGCAAGCTTACTCACGCCCAGCTTGTGGGGAATCATCTGTGGTGGAGTCGGTATTTTGCGCATTTGCCGCTGCTTAGACTCTATGCGCAAATGCGCTTATCCCAGCAGTTTAGGCTCTTTGGGCTACGCCCTAGCTACACGGAGCGAAGCAAGCAGTATGTAAAAGAGCATTGCCCAAGCATTTTCACCGCGCTAAAAATGCTCAAATCCCTGCTTACAGGGCGATTGTCTCTACAAAACGCAGAATCTAGCACACAGAGTGAAAAAGTGGATTCTAGCAATGCTCAAAGCCTAAGCCACTCCACACAAGCCTCTGGCGCAACAGAACTTCCCCCCCCCCCCCCGTTAGATCTTCTTTTTAGTCGAGTTTTTGTAGATCCTTTTTTATCATCGCGAGTTTTATCATCGCGAGGCTTGCCCCAGCACGGCGTAGCGATCCACAAATCCGCAAAAGTGGATTCTAGCGAAGTCAATTCTGCTAGCGCAGAATGTATGGATTGCCACGCGGATTTTCAATCCGCTCGCAATGACGATAAAAAAGTGGATTCTAGGTTTTCTACCCACAACGCCCCAATTTTCAGCGACTCGCAGGCGGCAGGATTTTGCGATGATTTTGTGGGTTTTCAAGGCGGGGGCGAAGGGATTTATCTAGGCGATAATGAGCAAGCCCCCGCCGCAGAATCCCGCAAAAGCGCGCAAAAGCCAACGCCCAAGCCAAGCAAAGCCAAATCCTCCAAGCAGCAGCTAATGCCCAAACTAGCAAGGGCTAGCTAATGCTAACCATCCTACTCACCGGCTCCACCGGCTTCATCGGCTCGCACTTTATCCAAGCGTGCTATGAGCGATTCCACATCATAGCCCTTGTGCGCCCTAGTAGCGATACGACAGCTATCGCGCCATATTGTGAGATCGCGCACTATGATGGGAGCATAGAGTCTTTGACCCAGATTTTTGCCACACACAATATCGATGGAGTGGTGCATTTGGCGGCGTTTGTGCAAAGTGGGCGTAGCAAAGGGCAGGAGATTGCTAATCTTATCGCGGCAAACCTCACGCTAGGGACGCAGATTTTAGAGACTCTAGCGACTTATCCGGCGCGATTTTTTATCAACACACTCTCCTACTTTCAATTTGCCAATGCTAGCAGTTATAGCCCCTTTAATCTCTACGCTGCGACCAAGCAGGCGTTTTATGATATTTGCGTGCATTATGCCGCGACCTTGCCGACAAAAATCGTGCATATCTTGCTCTATGACACTTATGGAGAGAATGACCCTAGGGGCAAGATCCTAAGCCTATGGCGCGATCTTTTGCGCAATCCCCCAAAGCAGAATCTAGCGATGAGCGATGGGCTACAAGTGCTAGATCTCACCCATATCGATGATATTATCAGCGGCTTTGCCCTAGCCATAGACTCCATAGACTGCCTGCATACAAGCACCATCTACACCCTAGAATCCACCAATCGCATACGCCTAAGAGAGCTTGCTAGCGTGTTTGAGAGCCTAGCTAATGCACGCTTGCCGCTAGATTTTGGCGCGCGCGCAAGTGCGATCCCAGCAATCCAAATGCCTATAAGTGTAGATCGCATAGATGGCGAGCTTGCTGCAAACGGGGGGGGGGGGGGAATCCAGCCAAGAAATCCGCCATTTTATGCCACTTGCCAAGCTGCCTAACTATGCCCCAAAAATCAGCCTAGAAGCTGGGCTTATGCGCGTGATTTCACCACCTAAACAATAAAGGAGTAGTAATGCAAAAACAAAAAGTGGATTCTAGGAGCTGGGATTCGGTCTTGGGTGAGCAATGCGGCAGTATTGCAAACTTTGTGAAAGGCACGACCGCCAAGGTCGCTAACCTTCCCCAAAGTTTGCAAAGCTCCCACAGCCCCACCGCAACTCCTAGAATCCTTGAGGAAGAAAGCCAAACGGAAAGTAAAAACGAAAAGGAATAGTAATGCAGACTATAAAATACACCATCATAATCCCCGTGCGCAACTGCAAAGAGTTTGTGCCATACGCGATAGCTAGCGTGCTAGAGCAAGCAGGCGATAGGGAGGACTATGAAGTTATTGTCAGTGATAACTACTCAAGCGATGGCTCGTATGAATTTGTGCAAACACTCGCACATAAGAGGGTGCGAGCTATGCGCCCGCCGCAAGTTTGCACGATGAGTAGCCACTATGAGTGGCTTTTATCCCAAGCACAAGGGGAGTGGGTAAGCATTGTAGGCAGTGATGATGGCGTGCAGCCCTACTTCTTCCACCTAAGCGATCGCTTGATAGAGCAGGCTCAAGCAAAAGGGATAAGGATTGTCAATGGTGCTAGGGCATATTACTTCTGGGAGGGGTGTAGTGAGAGCTACAAAGATATTCAAACCGCCTACATAGCCGAGCCTAGGTTTATCATCAAAAATGCGCAAAAAGAGTTTATCCCCACGCTGCTTAGCGCGGAAGGGTTTTTTGCTATGCCACAAATTTATGCCGGCTCTTTGGTGCATAGAGATGTGATAGCAGAGATCAAAGCTAGGCAAAATGGCGTTTTCTACAAAAGTGCTAGCCCAGATGGCTTTGCTAGTGCAGCGATCGCAAGCCTAGGGGAGTGCTATATCCACTCACATATCCCGCTTACTTGGATAGGCTCTTCGCCAAAATCCATTGGCGGAGGTGTCAATAAGCAGAAAGAAAAGGAGCTTTTTGTCCTGCCAAAAGATAGCATAGAGTGTGCCAAGGAGCTTGGCGGAGACTACGCGCTTTTAGGGGATATTGCCGTAACGATGTGGATGTGGGAGCCTATGCTTAATGCCAAAATGCTCCAAGATGAGAAAACGCAAGCCTTTTGGCGATCAAAGTGGGCTAGCACGATGTTTTTAGCCACTATTGTAAAAGAGCGGCGCAAATACCCACGCATACAAGATGACTACGCGCTAGGGGAGCAGCGGCTCAAAGCCTTGATAGAGCGGACTAAAACGAGCAAGCTAGCTATCTATACGCTAGCCTTTTTACTGCGCTTTTATCGGCAGGACTTTTTCTCCCGCGCATATAGAAAGATCTTGCGCACTTGTGGGCTACTAGCTAAACCTATAAAAGTGGATTCTAGCTACAAATCCCCCACGCAAAATGCCAATATCCTAGAATCTAGTAAGCTTACCCTAGCGGTGTATGAAGCGCATTTTGCAAATAAAGCGATCACGCTAGAGCGCAAGCACTACTAGCTACCACGAGTAGCTAAGGCTTAGTCCATAAGTGGTTCCTGCTATATCTGTGCCTATATCAGGGGTGATTAGGAGCTTCCTAGGCTTATAAGGTGTGGTAAATATCCACGCTACTCCCCACGCGATCGCACTTCCGGCAAGCACCTGCCATACACTATGCTTCCTAGCGACCACGCGCGAGGCATCAGTGATGATCCCAAGCCCGATAAGTGGCAATGCCGGCTTCCACCCATAGCGGTAATACACAAACCCAGCCGCGCTAAAGCTCCCGCCGGCGTGTCCGCTTGGCATACCTTCCCAATTATCGCAGCAAGGGCGTTTGGCAAACTCTAGCTCCCCCCAGCCCTTATCGTGGGCAAATTGAAAGCTCTTTTTGACCACTTCTATCACCCCTTGGGTAACAAGCGAGCCAGCTGCGAGCTGCACAGCTCCCTCATAGTCTTGCATACCAAGGCTTACGATAAGCACGCCAACAGGTGCGAGAGTTAGCACATCGCCCACTTTCTCAAAAGGCTCGCGAGCGTATGCGGTGCTAGCAGTGCTAACAAGAAAGGCTAAGTAGAGTAGCAGCCCCGCACAAAAGCGGCTATGCAAAAAGTGGATTCTAGGCATTAAGCTACGCGGCTAGTCTTTGATATGCTGGCGGCATTTATCGCAGATGACAAATAGGCGCATATCGTGGCTTACAAGCTTGGCTTTGTAGGCACTAGCTACTTGGATTTGGCGAGCTTCTATCTCTTCATCGACAAACTCTTGAATATCCCCACAATGCAGGCAAATGATGTGATCGTGATGCTCCTTTGCTGCGATTTCATAGCGTTTGCCTGTCTTGCCCGGCTCTAGCGCGGTGATGAAACGCTCTTTTTCCAAAAATCCTAGAATCCTATACACAGAAGAAATACTTGTAGATTTATCACGCTGGCGCAAGTTTGCCGCGATTTCTTCAGGGCTTAGGTGGGTGCCGCTTTTGTAAAGCACGCTTATGATCTCTTCGCGTTGTTTGGAGTTTTTCAACCCATTTTGGCGGATAGAAAATCGCAGTCGCTCTAAGATAGATTCTAATGTCTCAAGACGATTTTTCACTTTCATAATTAAACAACCTCGCAATATCAAATACATTGTGGGAATTATAGTTTAATTTTTGCAAATAAAAAAACTTTTTAAGATTTGATAGGCTATAATCGGCGTTTCTTAAGAGATCATATCAAGGGGTTAGACAATGTTTGGCGGCACAAATAGGGAGATGAAATTAACTCTACAAAAACAAGAAGAAGAAATAAGAAAGCTAAGAGAGCAGGTTGAGCATTTTAAGAAAATAGCGAGCTTTTCCTTTGAAGAGGCACTTATAGGGGTGAAAAATGGCGAGATCGCTTTCCAAAACAACATCGCTCAAAGCTTTCCTGACCTTGATCAAATTGTCGATGTGCTTAAGCCCGGTCAAGAATATGTATCAACACAAACTCATAGCTTGCGCATAAAAAGTGAGACCATCGATGGCGCGACTTTTTATCGGTTTGTCGAGATGAATCCTAGATGTGATAAAGGCGATGGCGGAGTTGATCTCTTTGCCGTGTATCACAAAAGCCTTAAAGATGGCATTATGGGGACACAAGCTGCTTTGCAAAAGATCCTTGAAGAGACAGGTCTGCTCTCTACCAAAGCAGCAGAAAATGAGCAAGTGAGCTTTGAGGTGCGCCAAAGAAGCGAAAATGTCGAGCAAAGTATCAATTCTCTTTATGAGAGAATGCAAAATGCCACCGAGCTTGTAGCTTCACTTGCCCAGCGTAGCAATGAAATCACCAATGTTGTCTCACTGATTGATGATATTGCCGAGCAGACCAATCTCCTAGCCCTAAATGCCGCTATCGAAGCCGCTAGAGCAGGAGAGCACGGCAGAGGCTTTGCCGTTGTCGCTGATGAAGTTCGCAAGCTAGCAGAAAAGACACAAAAAGCCACCAAAGAAATCGCCATAGTTGTAAAATCTATGCAGCAAGAAGCAAGCGATATTCAAACAAGCACCGAAGAGACCGCTGGCTTTACCCAAGAGGTCAAATCTGGCATTGATGAGATCTACTCAATGGCAAACCAAACGCTTGTATCCGCAAGGCTTGCTAAACACGCTGTCAATATTTGCGATAGCCAGATTTTCTGCACACTTGCCAAGCTTGACCACACTGTGTTCAAAAACAATCTCTACGCCCTACTCTTTGGCGTATCTGATAGCTTCAATCAAGTCCCCCATACTGCTTGCCGACTTGGGAAGTGGTATTTTGAAGGCGATGGCAAAGCAAACTTTAGCGAGACATTGGGGTATAAGAAAGTCGATGCTTTCCACGCTACTGTGCATGATGAAGCTAATGCACTTGCCCAAAGCCTGCTTGATACAACTAAAGCCACGCCAAAATCTCTCATCGACACAAAAATCTCTGCTATGGAGAGAGGCTCTGAAGGCGTTATGGCAAGTATCGATGAAATGCTCGCAGAAAAAGTTGCACAAATCAAAACATATATCAAAAACTGCGATACATCTGCTCCACACACTATCCAAGATGAACAACCTGCTGATGAGACAAACCCACAAGACTAGCCTAGCAGATTCTGCTGGTGCTTGCAGCTCTTGAAAGTAGGATTATGATTAAAAAAGCTTTTTTCTCTCTTGTTATTCTTACAAGTCTTGTTGGAGTCTCTTATATTGTGCTTTTGTATAAGGACTTAAGCACTGACATTGACAAGGTCAAGCACTATACCCCCAAGCTTGCAAGCCAGATCTATGATAGGAAAAACCGCCTAATAGCCAATGTCTTTGACACAGAGTTTCGATTCTATGCGAAGTTTGATGAGATCCCGCCGCGTATGATAGAAGCACTGCTTGCCATAGAAGATACGCTATTTTTCGAACATAGTGGGATCAATTATGACGCCATTATCCGCGCGATGATTAAAAATATCAAAAGTGGTCGTTTTGGCGAGGGGGGTAGCACGCTTACCCAGCAGCTTGTCAAAAATGTCATACTCACACGCGAGCGCACCTTTAGCCGTAAGATCAAAGAAGCCCTGCTTACAATCCAAGTCGAGCGTGTGCTAAGCAAAGAGCAGATTTTAGAGATTTATTTAAATGAAGTGTTTTTTGGGCACGGCTATCACGGCGTGAAAACCGCTGCTATGGGGTATTTCAAAAAGCCTTTATCTATGCTAAGTCTTAAAGAAATCGCTATGCTAGTAGGGCTGCCCAATGCCCCTAGCGTGTATGATCCCACAAAGCGCATAGATTTTTCACTAGCGCGTGCAAATGATGTGATCCGCAGAATGTATGACTTAGGCTGGATCTCTAAGGAATATGCCCAAGCCGCACTTGCAGAAGTGCCTGTTGTGTATAATCAAACCTTGACGCAAAATATCGCGCCCTATGTTACGGATTTCGCGCTTCGCCAGCTTAGTAATATCAAAGATATTAAAACCGGTGGCTATACCATTAAGCTTAATATCGATTTAGAATACCAAGCCCTAGCCCAGCAAGCCCTAATCAATGGCTACAATGGCATACAAGAGCGATTGCAAAAAGTCTCCAAAAATGCTAACGCGCAAGAGCAAGATGAGCAGAGCAAAACAGATACATTTAATGGTGCGATGGTCGTTACAGATACGCGCACGGGCAAGATTCTAGCCCTTGTGGGTGGCGTGGATTTTGCCAAAAGCCCCTTTAATCGCGCCACCGATGCAAACCGCCAAATCGGCAGCAGTGTCAAGCCATTTATCTACCAAATAGCCCTTGACAAAGGCTACTCCACCGCGACAAAAGTCCCAGATGCAGCAAGGGATTTTGATGGCTATCGCGCGGGCAATGTCGATAAATCTTTCCGCGGGCTTATCACCTTGCAAGAGGCATTGATGTTCTCACGCAATCTTGCCACACTTAATATCGTGCAGCTTGTGGGCTTTAGCGCGATTTATAACGGCTTGCTTGAGTATGGGTTTAAAGATCTAAACACAGATATGACAATCGCCATTGGTAGCTTGAATGCCACGCCACTTATGCTAGCGCGCGCCTACTCGATATTTTCAAACTATGGCACGCGCGTGGATCCTATCTTGATCGATAGTGTGATTGATATAAACGGCAATGTTTTTACCTATGATACACAGCAGACAACTATAACTTCGCCTGAACAGGCGTTTTTGGGTATATCAATTATGCGCGAGGTGGTGGCAAATGGCACAGGCAGGCGTGCAAGAGTCAATGGCATAGAAGTCGCAGGCAAAACAGGCACGACCAACAACAATGTAGATTTTTGGTTTTGCGGTTTTACGCCAGATGTGCAAGCGATTGTGTGGTTTGGGCGTGATGACTCTAAGCCCATAGGGCAGTATGAGAGCGCAGGGCTTGTAACAGCACCGGTGTTTGCGGAGTTTATAGGCAATGTCTTGCGGCTTGATCCCGCCCAGCGCAAGAAGTTTGTCGTGCCAGAGAATGTCAGCTCAAAAATGCTTGATAAGTATAAATTCTACTACACGACAACCTCTCCGCTTCCTAGCGCATCAAGCGCGCCTACTGAGCAGAATCTATGGTGATAAAGTCTCAAGGATATGCGAGGTATTGCACACTATCAAGCAGCTTTGCGCACAGCTTGTCCATCTATGACAAGGACTATACACTGCTTGCTAAGACAACAAGAGCTTGCATATTTTTAAAACAATGCTAGAATCCACCCTTACTCCCAAAACTCCCAAAGGATCACAAATGCTTACAACACTCAAAAAGCTTCTTAAAGCCATTATCCCAGAGTCATTCTTGCGCAAATACTACCCATATCGGTGGCAGCTGCATAACTGCCTTGTGCTAGCAAGAGAATACAACCAACTAGAGAGTATGCAAAAGTGGCAATGCCTTGATAAATCCGGCGCACCGCTCGCGTGGATCACCTATCCTTGCTTAGAATACTTAGAAAGCTTAGATTTCTCACATAAGCAAATTCTTGAATGGGGGGGGGCTACTCATCTTTATATTGGGGGGAGAGAGCAGAGTCTGTCGTAAGTATCGAGAGTGATAAGAAGTGGCACGCAAGCATTTGCCCTAAGGTTTTGCCGCACAATGCAATGTATCTTAAGACACAAATCCACGCTGCAGATGCAGCAAATGATTATGCACGCTTCCCATTGGGGCTTGGGAAAAAGTTTGATGTGATTGTCATTGATGGAGGCGATATTGATGGCATAAACACGCGCCTACCCTGTGCCAAAGTAGCCCTAGAGCTACTTAATACAAGCGCGCCACAAGGGGCTATGATCATCGTGGATAATGCTGATTGGCATAGTGGGGTTACGCGATTCTTGCGAGAGTCTGGGCTGATACAGGTGGATTTCTCTGGGTTTGGTCCTATCAATTGCTACACTTGGAGCACTTCGATCTTTTTGACAAGGAATTTCGCCTTTATGCCAAAACTCCTTAAGCAGCCACTCTACTCTAAAGATGCATTGCATTTTGAATATGACAAAGAGTAGCTAGGGCTTTGTGATTTTCTTGGCAGGTGATTTTACGCCGTTTGTGATGATGAAAACGCGCTGTGCAAAAAGTGGATTCTAGTATGGATCGCCACGCTCGTTACACTCGCTCGCGATGACAATTTGAGCTTTCACACTAGAATCCACTTTTTCTAAAGAAGCTTCGCTTTGTGATTATAGTAGTGCTACTAGAATCCTCGATTTTGCAATACAACAAGACTTAGCGGTCAAAATCACAAGTGCCACTATAATTTAGCAAGAACTTTAGCTATAATGCGCACTATTTAAGCACAAGGACTACAATGCCCCACAACACTCAAGCAAAAGGGCTGACTTATAAGGATTCTGGCGTTAATATCGATGAAGGTAACGCCCTAGTTAGCGCGCTAAAACCTCTCGTGCAAAGCACATTTTCCCCCCAAGTCATCGGCGGGATCGGCTCCTTTGCCGGGGCTTATGCCCTGCCCAGTGGATACAAAGAGCCTGTGCTACTTGCAGCAACTGATGGCGTAGGCACAAAACTTAAGCTCGCCATAGAATCCAATAAGCTAGATTCTGTGGGGATTGACTTGGTGGCGATGTGTGTCAATGACCTTATTTGCAACTTTGCTACGCCGATGTTTTTCCTAGACTATTACGCCACAGGCAAGCTGGATAAAGATGCTGCCTTGCGCGTGATAGGTGGCATAGTCGCAGGCTGCAAGCTGGCAGAGTGCGCGCTCATTGGCGGAGAGAGTGCAGAAATGCCTAGTATGTATCAAAAAGGGGACTTTGATCTAGCGGGCTTTGCCGTAGGGATCGCTGAAAAAAGCGAAGTAGAATCCACCTTAAGCGCGCAAGCTGGTGATGTGCTTATCGGGCTGCCTAGCAGTGGGCTACACTCTAATGGCTTCTCGCTTGCTAGGGCATTGCTCTTTGATAAGCTTGCTATGCGCTTTGATGAGAAGCTAGGCGATCAAACGCTCATTGACATACTTTTAGAGCCTACAAGAATTTATGTCAAAACATTCAAAGCCCTAAAGCCGCTTATCCACTCACTAGCTCATATCACAGGCGGAGGCATTGTAGAGAATCTCCCTCGCGCCCTGCCTAGCCACCTTGGCGCACGCATTGATACAAGCGCGATCCCTAGGCAGGAGATTTTCACACTTTTGCTCAAACATATCGAGCGTGAGGAAGCTTACCGCGTGTTTAATATGGGCGTTGGAATGATTTTTGCTGTGGCTAGGGAAAATGTCGCTGAAATTCTTGCCAAAAGTGATGGATTTGTCCTAGGGGAAGTGATCGAGTCTCGTGGCATTACGCTGGTGTGATTCTATGTAATGGCATTACGCCCAAACCTTAGCAAGGAAATATCTTGAAATCTTTTTTGAAAGCCTACACGCTTCCGCTACTAGTTTTGGTGCTAGGTGGTGGGATCTACTATATTGTCTTTTCTACAAGTGTCCAATCTCGCCTAGGGGATAGCGATGCCCCTAAGCCCAAAGACTCTACCATAGCCAAAGAGCCAGAATCCACTCCGCCATCTATCAATGCACAAGGTGAGATCTACACCACTGATAACAATATCTTGCACCTATCTAGTGAGCCAGCAAACCTAGCCCAAAATGATCTCCCAGATCGCGAGCCTAGCACGCAAGATCCCCATTCGCAAGATCCGCTAGAATCTAGCACGCAAACTCCTGCCCATATAGATTCTACTAGCTCTACTTCTCCTGCGCCAGAGACTATCTCAAGCCCTATCCAAGACATTTCCCAAGACATTTCCGCCCAGCCCAATGACAAAAGACCTGAAGCCATCTACTACTCCAAAGCCGTAAGCCTTAATATCCGCGCGATCCCCAAAACCTCCGGGCGCATTCTAGGCAAGCTTACTTTGGGGCAGAGTGTCGTAGTCGTGGAGATCCAAGATGAGTGGGCAAAGCTTGATTCTGGTGGGTGGGTGAGCCTAGCACTACTCTCTCCCACACAGCCAAGCGAGCGACTCTATGTCGTCCTGCCCAACACCCTAAATATCCGCCAAAGTCCAGAATCCAGCGCACCTGTGGTAGGCGCACTCTACAAGGGGCAAAAGGTCCAAGTAGAGATGACCCAAGATGAATGGGCAAAGATTAATTCTGGTGGGTGGGTAAGCCTGCGACTTATCAAAGCTCTGTAATGCACTATCTCTGCGTCTTTGGCAATCCTATCGCCCACTCTCTCTCGCCTTTTTTGCATAATGCGATCTTGCAAGCCTACAATCTCCCCTATCTCTATGGGCGATTTATGCTTGATAGCACGCAGGATCTAGGCAGGGCATTTGCTAGACTAGGGCTTTGCGGGGCAAATATCACGCTACCTTTCAAAGAGCACGCCTGCCAGATCGCTCACTCTCTCTCGCCACTAGCCAAACACATTGGCGCAGTGAATACGCTCGTGCGCGATCAAAGCGACCAACTCATAGGCTACAACACCGATGCGCCCGGATTTGTTATGAGTCTTTTGCTAGAGGGATTTACACTAGGGCAAGAGAAGAGCATAAACGGGATAGAAATGCAACAGCTCGCCCCGCTTATACACCAAAAGGGCAAAGAATATGGCAAGGAGAGCATAGAATCTGCGCTGATTTTAGGGGCTGGCGGTAGTGCCAAAGCCATAGCCTGTGCCTTGCAGCAGTGTGGTATCCGCACCCTAGTGGCAAATCGCTCAAGCAAGCACGAAGCATTTTTCACACAAAGACAAATCCCTTACTGCACCTTTGATGAGCTAGATTGTAAAAATGTGGATTCTAGCGGGCGGTTTGATCTACTCATTAACGCCACCAGCTCTAGCATATCCCACGCCCTACCCCTACCAGAATCCACTCTGCGCCCCTTGCTCACACAAGCCAAGCTTGCCTATGATCTAATGTATGGCGCACCTTCGCCCTTTATACGCCTAAGCCAGCAATGCCACACAAGGCATAAAGATGGCGCGGATATGCTGATTTTACAAGCCATTAGCGCACTTAGACTTTTCTGCCCACAGCTTGAAAATACCCCTAGAATCTATGCGATTATGCGCGGTATTTTTCCTACCTTATCTGCGTAATACACTATATAGCCCTTATGGATTTGCATAAAAACACACGAGCAGTTTGCCTCATCTCTATCGCTCACGCTTAGTGATCCGATCTTGCTGAAAGCTCCGTAATTATGGCGTTTTCTTAAATATTTGTATATACAATTATTTAAGAAAACATTAAAATCTTTGTGTTATAATCGCGCTTCAATTTTTATAACTATATGACTAGAATCTAGGAGTTTATTATGCGATATGGTATTGCGCTACTACTTTGCGCCTATGCTTATGGGCTATCTTTCCAAGCTACGCCACCGGTGCCAGAATCTAGCGCGCGCGTAAATGTAAGCACTGCACCTTTAAGCGAGCCTACAAATACGCTAGCCACACAGGATAAGCCAGCCCTAGGGGTCAATGAGCTGCTTAAGCAAATCGAAGATCTCACTAAAGATTCCACCCAAAAAGTAGGGCTTAAAGACTTACTAAATGGTGCGGATAATAACTACTCCCTCCAAGCCCAAATGCTCCAAGCAGAGTCAAACAAAAAAATCGCTTCGGTCGCTAAAGCGGCGTTTTTACCTAGATTTGATGTAGATTATGGCTACCAGCACAATTACAAAACTATCGAGAATATGATGCAATTTGGTAACTTTGGTAACTACCAAACCCAAGCGGCAAATGCACGCTTCTCGCTTGATCTCTTTAGCGGATTTAGCACCATCAATATGATTAGAGAGAAAAACGCCACCTACCGCTCATCAGTCGCTGATGTAGAATACACCAAGCAAAGTATCTATCTCCAAGTGATCCAGCAGTATTACAGCTATTTTAATAATCTCTCCCAGCTCCTATCGCTAAAACGCCAGCTTGATCAAGTCCGCGCAGATTTGACACGCATACAAAAGCTCTATGACTCTGGGCTATCCACCATCGATGACCTAGAATCTTTGCGCTCGCAAGTCTCATCAAACGAATACCAAATCGCTGATATGCGCCTAAGTGTGGAGCAAAATATCCTAATGCTAAAATACCTAACCAATATCGATTTTGATGGGCTAAAGCGCGAGGATCTCACCACCCCAGCGTTAAAAGACAATCTCGAGCGACAAGACATCATCTCGCTAAAAGAGCAGATAAACGCCCTAAAATATCAAAACAAACAGCAGCATTACTACCCCATTATAACGCTTACTGACACCTACTCGTGGCAGATCCAAAAGCCCGAGTATGTAACCAATCCCACGAAGTTTGGCAGTGATCCTTCAATGGCTTCATTTTATCAAAGAATGTTCCCCACACACGCTAACACCATAGGTCTAAGCGTTACGCTAAAAGTGTTTGATGATATAGGCGTAAGCTTTCAAAAGCAAGCCCTGCGCCTATCCCAGCTCGCCCAAGAAAAGCAGCTAGCCTATAAACAAGCCGAAAAGACAAAAGATGAAATGCTCTATCGCAAGACGCTTGAAGTGGCACAGAGCAAGATCCTCTCCGCTGAAGCAAGCCTAAAATCCGCGAACATCTCCTTTGAGAATGTGCGGAAAAAATACAACAACCAGCTTGTAAATTTCACCGACTATCTACGCGCGCTAAGCACTAAATACAACGCTGAAGCCACCTACAATCAAGCCCTAAACAATTATGAGCTACAAAAGGCAAACTATATCTTTTATAGCGGACAACAAATCCAAGAATATATTAAATAAGGAGAAAAAATGAAGCAGATTCTACAAACAATGGTGATAAGCGTGCTTTGCGCAAGTGCGCTTTATGCAGAGGAAGTCTATGCGATCTTTAATGTCAAAGCCGTGCAAGATGCCAATCTAGCCCTTGATTCTGGCGGGATTGTGGATAAAATCCTAGTCGATGTCGATACTGCTGTGAAAAAGGGCGATGTGCTACTCACCCTTGCCAATAAAGACAAATCCGCCCAGCTCCAAGCGATCAAAGAGCAATATATCTTTGCCAAAAAGCAATATGAGCGATATAGCAAAAGTGCTGATGTGATAGATAAAAACACCCTAGATCAATACCACTCAAACTTCAAAAAGCTAGAGGCTGATTACAACTACTACCAATCAAGCTATGACAAAAGTATCTTGCGCGCACCTTTTGATGGCGTGATCGCAGAGAAGAAGATCGAAGTAGGCGATGGAGTAAGCGGTGCTTCTACGACACTTTTGCGCCTTGTAAGCACGAGCAAGAAAATTGTCTTGCAGTTTGATTCTAAATATCAAGACAAAGTGCGTGTAGGGGATTTGTATGAATATAGCATTGATGGCGGTGGTGCGAAAAAGACTGCTACCATTACTAAAATCTATCCGGCAATTGATACCACTACACGCAAAATGACTGCTGAAGCAGCCGTGGATAACGCGATGACCCCCGGACTCTTTGGCGATGGCTTTATCAAAATACGCTAGATTCTAGGCTTAGCATAAGGACAACCACAAAGGACTATAATGTATAAATTTGCTATCAATCGCCCTATCGCGACCCTGATGTTTTCGCTAGGGATTATATTTTTTGGTGTGCTTGGGTTTAAAAAGATCCCAACTGCTCTCTTCCCTAATATCGACTTCCCTATCGTGCTAATTAGCACCGTGTATCCGGGAGCGTCTCCTACAACCATTGAGAGTAAAGTAACTGATAAAGTAGAAGAGCAAGTGCTGGGCATTGATGGACTAAAGCAAGTTACATCAATGAGCGTGCGCAACACTAGCCTTGTCATCGTGCAATTCCAGCTTGAAAAGCCTATGGACCAAGCAGTAAGTGATGTCATCAACAAAGTCTCATCAGTTACCTTTACCGATGCAGATATTCGCAAACCAGCCATTGACAAAATCGACACCAACGGACAGGCGATCATCTCACTTTTCCTTAGCAGTGCGACCCACTCCCAGCCAGATTTGATGAAGCACGCCGATAATATCATCAAGCCTCAACTACAAAAAGTAAGCGGTGTAGGAGGCGTGCAGCTAAATGGCTACCGCGAGAGACAAGTGAGAATCTACCCCGACCCAACCCTAATGGCAAAATACAACATCACCTACGCGCAAATCGCCCAAGCTATCGGTAGAGAAAACACCGAGCTTGATGGCGGGCGTATCGTCAATGAGACCAATGAATTTGCCATTACTACCGATGGCAATAGCCAAAGTGTAGAAAAAGTCGGCGATATCCGTATCACGGATAATACCCTGCTCCGCGATATTGCCGTGGTAGAAGATGGGCTAGAAGAGTATAAAACTTACGCGGCATTTGATGGCGTGGGCGGGGTGATTATGGAGGTGCAGAAAATCTCTGGGGCAAATGACATAGCCATAGCCGATGGCGTGTATAAAGCCCTACCAATGATCCAAGCAGTAAGCCCGGGCTATGAGGTGCGGACATTTCTAGATACCACAGAGTTTATCCGCGCAAGCTTGCACGATATTGAAGTGGATTTGATTTTGGGCGGGCTTTTGGCGGTGAGCATTGTGTTTGTCTTCTTGCGTAATGTAACAATCACGCTTGTCTCAGCGATCTCTATCCCGATTTCTGTGCTTGGGACATTTGCGCTTGTGCAGATGATGGGCTACTCGCTCAATATGCTTACAATGATGGCGATCACACTTTCCATTGGGATCATCATTGATGATGCGATTGTCGTTATAGAAAATATCCACAAAAAGCTAGAATCCGGTATGGGCAAGCGCGAGGCTGCCTATGAGGGCGTGCGTGAAATCGCCTTTGCGATTTTTGCTATTTCTGCGATGTTGCTTTCAGTCTTTATCCCTGTGGGGAATATGTCTGGGATTATCGGCAAGTTTTTCCAAAGCTTTGGGATCACCGTAGCCCTTGCCATTGGCGTCTCATATATCGTAGTAATGACTGTGGTGCCTATGGTAAGCTCTCTTGTAGTAAGTCCTAAGCAGTCCAGATTCTACCATTGGAGTGAGCCATACTTTGTCAAAATGCAAGATGCTTATGCCAAAACGCTTAAAATTGTGATGAAGCAAAAGACCATTGTAACAATCCTAGTCTTTGGTATCTTTGCTGGCTCCATTGTCGTGCTAAGCAAGCTTGGAATGGACTTTATGCTTAAAGAAGATCGCTCGCAGATGTATTTCTGGGTGCAGACAAAGCCGGGTATTAGTATCTATGATATGCGCAAAAAGACTGAAGCCCTGCAAAGAGCCATTATGGCAGATTCTACCAATGTAGAATACACCACCATTCAAGTCGCCTATGGCAAGACGCAAAACACCAACAAATCTAAAATCTATGTCAAGCTTAAAGATGAAAAGCATCGCAAGGTCGATCAATTTGTCTGGGCAAGAGATATGGCAAAAACTCTTTATGGCTTGCCTGAGGCAAATGGGCTTGTGATTATCCCAGCAGAAGTCCCACTTATCGGCGGTGGCGATAACTCTGCCTTGCAAGTCATCATCTACTCACCCTCTCAAGCCCTAGTTGATGAGAGTGCGGCAAAGCTTAAGTCTATGCTGCTTGAAGGTGCGCTTAAGGGCAGTGTGGTGGATTACCACGAGAGTGTGTCTGACTGGACGCCGGAGTATCGCTTGCATATCCTACGCCAAAATGCCAACCAATATGGCATAACCGCCCAAGATATAGGGCAGGCGATTAGCTCAGCATTTGCCGGGGAAAATAAAGTAGGCTACTATAAAGAAAATGGCAAGGAATACAGCATAACCTTGCGCGTGCCGGATAATCGCCGCTTAAGCGTAGAAGACATTAAGCGCATACAGATTAAAACCGCTAATGGAGAGAGCATCTTTATCGATGGGCTTGTAGAGATAGAGCAATCTAGCACGCCTTCTATCATCAATCGCTACAATCGCCAGCGCAGTATCACTATCTATGCCAACCCAGCGGTCAAAGATGGCAAAAAGGTAGATCTAGCGACCTTGCTACGCACTATCGATGATAAGCATAGCGAGTGGGCAAGCGAGGGCGTGGGCTATGTCTTTAGCGGGGAGGCAGATAACCTCACAGAGACACAAGAAGCCTTTGGGATAGCTGTGGCAACCGCCTTTGTGCTTATCTATCTAATCCTAGCGGCGTTGTATGAGTCGATTTTGGAGCCAATTATCATTATGGTAACAATGCCTCTAAGCTTTTCAGGCGCGTTTTTCGCACTAGGGCTTGTGGGGCAGCCGCTTAGTATGTTCTCGCTTATGGGGCTTATCTTGCTCATAGGTATGGTGGGGAAAAACGCTACCTTGCTTATTGATGTGGCAAATGAAAAGCGTGAAGAGGGATATAGCATAGCTGAAGCGATCCTTTTAGCAGGCGAGCTGCGATTACGCCCGATCCTTATGACAACTATCGCTATGGTCTTTGGTATGCTACCCCTAGCCTTTGCCACAGGGCAGGGCTCATCGATGAAATCAGCCATTGGGATTTGTATGATAGGGGGGCTTATTGTCTCGATGTTCTTAAGCTTGCTGATTGTCCCTGTGTTTTACAGAATCCTAGCCCCAATCGATGATAAAATCAAACGCTTCTATAAAGTCTCTAAGGATCAAATGCTAGCGTAAGGATAGTGATGCAACAAGTGCGTAGCATAATGCGAATTAGCCTAGTAGCCCTAGCGTGCTTAGCGTGGCTACAAGCAACCCCACTAGAATCTAAATTTACAACCCCTGCTTCACAAGTATTTGTCGGAGCAGGAGCATTGCTAGCACTCCAGCAAGATCTCACTCCACATAGCAAGCCCACCACCTACCCTGCCCTAAGCGTATCTGGGAGAGGTGGGTATCAGTATAGGTTTTTTACGCCACTAATTGTGCGGCTGTATTTAGACTATACGATGAGTGTGCGTCCCACAGGGATTGAGAGTATCGCAACTTCACATTTTCTTGTCAATAGTGATGTGGTATCGTATTTTTATACACTAGGGGGGGTGGATTTTGGGGTGTTTGGTGGATTTGGGCTTGGGATTGGGGTGTATGGCAAAGAGGTGCAAGAAGATCCAAATGCGCTAGATTCTGTGCTAGCAAAGGGCTTTAGCGCGTTTGTCAATGGCGGCATAAGCGTGCTATTTAGCAAGGCACACCGCCTAGAGCTTGGCGTGAAATATCCGCTAACTACGCTTACCCTACCTAGCACGCCTGCTAGAGACTATCAAGAAGTGCATATACTCTTTATGTATGATTATGTGTTTTAGGGGATTTGGACATAGATTTTCGCAGCGATTAGATCGACTCGCTCTATCACTGCAGTGTATAGCTCATCGCGCATAAGCTCACAAGGGGCTTGTGTGATAACTACGCGTGCGCCTTGGAGGAGGGCTGGATTTTTTTTGGCATTGCTACTTTCTATACTTTGGGCGTTTTTCCGGGCGTTTTTCCTAGAATCCACTTTTTGCGTTTTGGCGTTGGGATTATCAAAAGTGGATTCTAGGCTTGTGTCTTGGGCGTTGTGTGTATGGATCGCCACGCTTTGCTGCCGCAAAGCTCGCGATGATAGAAAGTGGGCTTGCTTGCTAGAATCCACTTTTTCACATATCGCGTTTTTATTGTCATTGTGAGCGGACTTGTCCGCGTGGCAATCCACATTTTCCCTAGAATCCATTTTTTGTATTTCTTGTCCGCAATTTAAAAAAGTGGATTCTAGAGCTTGGGCTTGTTTGTCAATAGCGGCTAATTTTTCACACAAAGCGTGTTTTTCTTCTTCAAGGATTCTAGGAATTGCGGTGTTGCTAGTGGGGCTTTTTATCGATTTTAGGGCAGAGCTAGACTTGGGGTCTGCGGTTGCCTTAAAACAAGGGATACCGCTCGGCGATAGCCGATGTTTCTTTAGTAAAGCTGAATCCCCCACATTAAAATCCCCCGCACAGATCACACCTAACGCCGGATACCGCTCATCAACAACCCTAACCCCAACACACTCGCCCACAAGCCCACTAGCTAAACGGGTGTATTTTCTGTCTTTAAACTCCGCTTCCGCCCTAGCGATTTGCCGCTCTTTTTCATTGAGCAGCGGGATAATCGCGCCACTAGATTCTAGGATATAGGCGATTTGCTTGCGTGTCTTGCTAGCTAGGCTCACGCCTCTTTGCAGCGTGATTGTGCGCTTGGGGAAATCGCGCATTAGGGTTTTTAGCAAGCGATGTGCGATTAGATCGCTATATCGGCGGATAGGCGAGGTAAAGTGCGTGTAGGCTGCAAACCCTAGCCCAAAGTGTGCTTCTCTCTTGTCCGTATATCGCGCTTCTTTTTGGGATTTTATGATGAGCGTGTCAAGCTGCTCGCGTGCGTTTTCTCCGCGCTTTAGGGCATCTTTTTGCAGGGCTTGTATCTGGGCGTGGAAGTCGCCTTTGGGAATCGTGTAGCCTAGCTCTTTGGCTTGCGACAACAGCGCGTAAATCCGCTCATCACTTGGAGGCTCGTGCGCACGATAGATCCCGCCCTCTTCACACAAATCCGCCAACACCTGCGCGCTTAAGATATTTGCCAAAAGCATTGCTTCTTCTATAAGTGAGTGGCTGGGGCAGGCAGTGTGTATGTGGATAGATTCTATCGCACCTTGTGTATCTAGTCTCATAGCCCTATCAACACTCATAAAATCATAGCCGCTCTCTAATCGCTTTGCCTTTAGCTTTTGTGTGTTGCTATACAAATCACGCAGCCAAGCAAGCTCGCTCTCCCCACTAGAATCCAAAATGCCTTGTGCCTGCTCGTAGCTGATATTTGCCCTAGGGGTGATCACTGCTTCATACAGCCTAGCAGAGCGCGGTAGCTTAGTGCGCTTATGCAGCACGATCTCCCATACAAGTGCTAGTTTAGGCTCATTGGCACGCAAGGAGCAAAGTGATTGGCTTAAAGTATTTGGCAGCATAGGGTAGCAGATATGCGGGAAGTATAGGCTAAAGCAGCGTGATCTAGCCTGCATATCAAGCTCGGTATTTGGCGCGACATACTCGCTCACATCAGCGATAGCGATATAGAGCGTGTGAGAATCCTGCTCCCAAAACACCGCATCATCGTGGTCTTTGGCATCGCTTGGATCAATGGTGATAAAGGGCTTATCACAGAGATCGACCCTATCTGTATAGTAGCCCACATCAACAATCCCAAAGCTTTTAGCAAATTCTTTGGCTTGCTGGCTAAAGTCGCTGGCAAAGTTATATTTATCTAAGATTATATGCTCATCAATCCTAGGATCAAGCAAAGATCCTAGGATCTTTGTAATCTCTGTGCCTTGATATGCTAGCACGCAGTGCTTAGGCAAAGCTCGCAGCGATTTTTGCGAAAAGGGCAGAGGTATGGATTCTAGGCTTTTGCAGTCTATGCCGATGATTTTGCCCTTTTTTTGCGCTAGGCATACAAGCCTTGAAGCAGGCGTGCTATGGCGATTTAGCACTTTGATGATCCTAGGATCTTTAGATCGTATCAAAAGCAGTGCTATATCACCATTAGCTAAAGTGCTAGCTCCATTGCGCCCACGCCCCAAGCGCAGTCCCTTTGCCTTAGGGCTAGCGATATTATGCGCAAATACGCCGCCTTTGTTTTTGTGGATTCTAGCGATGATGAAAGCTGGTGAGAGCCTATGTAGCGCACTATCTTTGGCGATCGCCCCACAAGAGCGTAGCTGCTCATACACGCTGGCAAATTTCTTAGGCAGATCGCGCCGACCTACCACAAGACTGACTAAAAACTCCTCCAAATCCTGCACACCCTACCCCCAATCACACTCTAGAATCCACTCTAAAACACATACCTTACTCCTAGGTTTGCTGTAAGGTTAATGTCTTTATAGCTTAGTCCTATCTTTGACCCTAGAGCAAAGTTGATGAAAGTTTGCTTGCCTAGTAGCACCTCTCCACCTGCTGTGCCTAGTAAATGTGTGTTTAGTCCATCATTGCTACGATAGCTTAGAGAGTTATTCCCTACAAATCGCACATTCTCTCTATTGCCATTAGAGATATAGAGATCTTTTTGCGCTCCAATGTTGATAAACCAATAGCTTGATTGAGAGAAATACTGCCTTGTCTCTAGGGCTAGATTTAGGGCTAGGAGATGTCTTTGTGTATCTGGGCTTTGTATAGCGATATTGCTAGAATCTGGTGTGATATTTGACTCTGGATTAGCAGTGATAAATTTATTGCCACCATTAAGCTCTCCTACACTGATATAGTAGTAGCTAAGCCCACCCATAGGCTTAAAGACAAGCGATTTGTTATTCGTGCCAAAGATATAGCCATAGTTGGCATTGATATTGATAGCGTGAGTATTGTAGGCATAGCCTTGCTCTAATGATCGTAAAAATGGATTCTCTCTTGTTTTAATATCTTCAGTATTGATCCCTAGGGTGTAGTTTGCAGTGAAGTCTATCTCGTGATTAGCGATAAATGCCCTAGAGTAGAATCCTGCATTGACATTGTGGCTGTGATTTGTAAGTAAATCAGCATTATAAGTCCCATAGCCATAAGAAGTAGAAGCCCCAAGGATTAGCCCACTCTCTCCTAGGGGGATAAATCTATCATAGCCAGCATTTAGCCCATAAAGTGTGCCGTGCCCATTTTTGACAAAGGTGGTGCTACCAATCCCTGTCGCCCAGATATTATTCATAAAGTCGTGGCGATTGCTAAACTTATACAAAAAGGCAGGATTCTTCCTAGGAGTAGCATCGCTTGCTATGGTGCTAGACTCTGCATAGTGGGGGAGCTTTGCTAGGGCTTTGGCTTTTAGAGCTGCAAAGGCATTGTTTGTAGAATTAGGACTAAAGTTTGAGAGCTTGACTAGGCGATTTGATCTAGCAATATCTGCTGCAAGTCTTGTAGAAGATGAAGTAGAAGTCTTCCTATCAATAGAAGCAAGTTGGTCTAGGGTGTTATTAAGCTGGTTGGCAGTTTGCAAGAAAAAGTCTAAATCATAGTTTAAGACATTTGCCCCTGTCCAAGTGATACCTTTATCATAGATAGAGAGAAAGTTTAGCCAATCATACACATCAGATTCTACCTGTGTGGCATTGGATTGGGTTAGGGTAATGCTGCCATTGTTGTCTTCAATCTTATTGTCTTTTTTACACTGCTCTGTGTCGTTAGAATTACAAAAGATTTTATTAAGCTTGCCACTAGAATCTGTGTATTCATACACATAGATTTCCTTGCCATCACCACTAAGCTGTGTTTGCACTCCTTGGGTTATAGTAGCGGTATTAGAGATAGAGCCTATTTGCTCTATGCATTCTTGCCCACATTTTTCATAGAGGTAGTAGCGTATATCGCCTATTTGATAAGGGTTGTTTGCATTATCGGAGCTAATCTTTAGCCCTATGTAGTTATAAGTGAGCACTTTTTCATACTTTAGCCCTATGGCTTTAAGATCAAAGCGATCTTTTGTATAGTCTGGGTTATTAGGATCTTGTGTAGGCATATTGCCTGCATAGATTCCTATAAGGTTTTTGATACTCTCGCATTTTTCTTTCTCACTGCCATCACAATGGATTAGAGAAGCCTGCCCACTAGAATCCACAAAGTTATACTTAATCTCCCCTGCATCAATGAGCCTTTTTACTTCGCCTGCTTTAAAGTGGATATTCTCTAGATTTGCTCCAGCATTAGTGATAGCTAGGATTGGCTTGCCATAGCCATTGTGCAAATTAGAATCCTTGATCGATACGCCTAGCTCTAGCACGCCTGCTTCATTTTTACCATTGATAAATTGATTATCTAGCACAAGCTGGGTGTTGGTAGCGTCCATTATGATCTGCCCACCGGGAGTTAGGGTGAGATTGTGGAAAGAAGCAGTGGAGTTAGAATGCAAGGTGATGTTAGTAGCGGTGGTGTGGTGGATATTGGAGGCGTAGAAGCCGCCTTTGACCCCCACAGAGAGCGAGCCTAGCTCTAGCGTGCTATCTTTGACAAAGGCATTGCCGCCATCGCTATTGACAAAGGTCATTCTCGCTGTATCTGCGGCGAGATCTGTGCCATCATCTAACTTAATAGAGTCAAACTTATACTTCCCGCCCTCTTGTGCCCAAAGCTTCGTGCCTAAGCCATCTTGCCCGCCATTTGTATTGCGCTTTTGCACGACTAGGGACTTGGCGGCGAAGTCTTTGTTCATCTTCACATTTGCAGCGACTATTTCCATATCGCCTACACTTGCCTTGCCTTTGACCTTGCTAAAGTCAAAGGTCGCCCCACCCCAAGTCTGCTGGGCAGTAGCAGTGGTAAGCTTGCCTGTATGAGTGAGATCCCCACCACTCTCAAACACCGCATAGTCCGCCGAGCCTACACCTTCTAGCTGGTTGGTAAGCTTGATATTGGTATCTTTTAGCGTGATAGAGTCTTTGGCGATAAACTTCACCACAAATGCCCCAGCATTATCGGTGGCGTTGTTGATACCGCGCGTGGAGTAGATCTCTGCTTTATCAAGGTTTATGCTATTGGCTTCAAAGGTGGCATAAGTCTCATTGACTGCTGTGCCGACATTGCCGTGGAGATTGAGATTTTTGATTGATAGATTTTCTCCAGCCTTGAGATTCATTTCACCTTTGCCAGAAAATAGCGTGGCATTAAGTGTATCAATAGCGATGTTTTTCTCCGCTGTGAAATTGATGTAGGCATTGATCGTAGAAGTGCCAGACTCTATGCTTGTGCTGCCTTTTAGGTAGAGATTCTGCCCTGATAGCTCTAGATGATCGGCAGAGAGCTTGTTTTGCGTGCTAGAGTCTTTGCCTATGGTGAGATCGCCACCTGTGGCGTGCATTTTTAGATGAAATCCCCCAGCATTTAGCGCAGTGCCCTTGGTGTTGTAAATATTGGCGCGATCAAGGGTGATTGATTTGGCTTCAAGTGTAGCGGTGGTAACATTCACCGCGGTGCCAAGATTGGAGTGCAAATCAAGGTTTTGTATCTTTATAGACTCGCCAGCTTTGGCGATAAACTGCCCTTTGCCAGAGTGTAGCGTGGCATTAAGCGTGTTTAAGCTTAGGTTTTTCCCAGCTTCAAATAGGATATAGGCATCGGCTAAATTACTGCCTGATTGCATATTGATCGTGCCTTGCAGATTGATGTCTTCTCCTGCTTTCATTTCAAAATGGCTTGCCCTGAAATTTGCTGTTGTTTTATCATCAAAGGTGATGTTTTTATCTGCTTGAAACTTGGTCGTGCCTATCCAGCTCACGCCATTACTCACTATATCTAAATTAGAATTTTTGAAGTTAATCTCACTAGCTGTAAAATGCGCATTGACACTCTCACTATTAGCAGGCATACTAAGCGTAAAATTATCGGCATTTAGAGAACCTTTAGCAGTGATGTTGAGATTGGAATTAGAGCCTTTGATTTTGAAAGTAGAGCTATTGATTGTAACATTGCCTTGAGCATTAAGCGTGAGTGTGTCGCCTGTGGTGTTAGACCACATATCAAGGTTGAGCCCTTGTGCTGTGATATTCTCTGTGGTATTGAAAGTAAGAGTCGCGCCAGCACCTGCGCCTGTATTATTCCCAGCCCCTAAATGCCCTGTAAGATACGCTTCTTTTGTATTCCAAGTGCCATTGACATAGCCTGTAAATCCTCCAGAACCAAAATGCACGCCTTGTGTGCCTTGCTCCTTTTTATCATTGCCAAAAATCAATGTGCCGTTTTTGTAGTTTGCAGTGAAGTTGCTATCGCTTGCCGCATAGGTAGAAATGTTTTTAGCATAGAAATTACCACTTTCATCGCTGCTAGTAGTTGGGTTATAGCCACCCCAGCTTCCGCAGTATCCAGCCCCCCAATAACTCGCATACAAACAATGCACATCTTGCCCCACATCTTTATCTGCATATAGCCACACAGGCAACACAAACACACAAAAAACTAAAATCCAAAAAGGTCTTAAAGTAGGGCTATGAAGCTTATGCCATAAGTGTTGCGTAAGAGAATCTAGCCAAAAGAGCGTGAGAAAAGGACGCATAGACAAGATAGCTAATCTCATACCCACTCCTTTGCTGATTGCTCAACCAGATTCTATATCTAAACTGCTTTATCGTAAGGCTTTTGTATAAACCTAATGTAAATCCGCGTTTAGCTCGATTTTGCGATTACTTCGAAAGGCGATCATCTTGCCGCTTTTAGAGTCCTGCCTGTAATGCACGCCGTGCTTGCCTGATAGCTCACGCCCTTTATACAGCCCGCTATCTTTGATAGCAAAGTCCGCATTGATCTGCGCGATCTTTTCAGCCCCTGCTTTGTCGATAGCAAAAATTGTGCCTGCAAGCACTGCGATCCCGCCATCGACTATGCAGCCATCGCCTAGACTTATGCCAGTAGAGCTATTGACCCCGAGCAAGCAATTTTTGCCGATGGTGATTGGCTCGCTATTGCCCCCACTTAGCACGCCTAGGATACTCGCCCCTCCGCCGACATCTGTGCCTTCTCCCACAATCACACTAGAGCTTATGCGCCCTTCATTCATACACGCTCCAAGTGCGCCGGCGTTGAAATTCACATAGCTAGCCCCGGGCATTTGCGTATAGCCACCGCTGCCAAGGTATGCGCCAAAGCGCGTTTTGGCAGAATCTAGCAGGCGGATATTGTCGTATTGGGGGATCACTTGCATTAAATATCGTGGGAATTTATCCACAAAGTCAATCGCAGGGAAGCTGCCCTCCATTTTTAGGCGGATTTCATTCTCTCGTAGCCACTCTAGCTCATAGGGGGTATTCCCACTCCACGCGACATTTTGCAATAGCCCAAAGATCCCATCAAGCTGGAGTGAGCGCAAGGGGGCTTTGCCAAGTGATAGGGCTAGGAGCTTTAGGTAGGCGGATTCTACACTCTCACACTTGCTATCGCTATATAGCACGCACAAATGATAGCGGAAATGCCCGCTATGAGTGCAGAGGCGATTTTGCGTTAAGGCTTTTTGGAGCTCTAGGATAACTTGGATATTCTTATGTGTGCTTGGGCTTGTGAGCGACTCTGCCAAAAATGGCTCATACAGCTCTAGCGCACGCTTGATGAAGCCCTCTGTAATGCCAAAAATCGCTTCATTTTCACTAGTGTGGAGTGATTTAGCAGCTTTAAGTGCCTCAAAAAACACCGCATAGCTGCCGAGATTCTCATCGGTCCAATTTAGTAGCGGATAAGTCGCGCTCAAAACCGCTTGAGACTTCTGCCCATACTCAATCCGCGCGATCCCAAATGCTAAAGGCTTTTTATACTCGGGGAGATTTTGTGTAGCGGCGACAAATGCTTTAAATGAGTCTTTCATCATAGCTCCTTAATAATTATAATGGCGGTATTATATTACAAATGGCTTATATATAGCCATAATGGCGTGCTAAAAGCTGCGATAGGCACTCCTGCTACGATACAAGAAATCGCCAGCTTAGAATCCAGCCCCGCACGCGCGATCACCGCGACCGCGCTGATAAGCGGAGGCATAGCCACTTCTAGTAGCACCATTTGGTGATCTTCTTGCAATGGCACTTGAAATAGCCACAAAATCGCAAGATACAACAAAGGAGCCACAAACATACCAAAGCCTAGCACGACAAGCACTTTCCTCCACAGCAAGCGCAAGAAGTCAAAGCGCAGCTGCACCCCTATGGCAAAGAGAGCCACCGGCGTAGCACACGCCGCTAGAGCCAAAATCGGCGCGAAAAGCACCTCTGGGATACTAAAGGGCATAGCCTTAAGCGCAAAGGCGCAAAGCATAGATAAAAAGAGCGGACTAGCAAAGAGCCGCACAAGCACGCTTTGGATACGGAATTTTGTCTTAGAGCTTAGGCTAAGGAGCAGCGGGGTCAAAACAGCTAATGGCAGCCCCGTGCAGAACTGATCTAGCACGATGGCTTTATGCGCGGCTTGCTCGCCTAGCGCGCCTTGCACGATAGGCACACCTAGGAAAAGCGTATTATGCAAGGAAACCAAAAAAGCCATAGCAAGAGAAGTGCCAAAATCAAAGCGCAAGATCTTTGAGACAAATACAAACGCCAGCGCGCCAGCTACAAGATTGCACACAAGAGCTAGGGCAAAAAGCCCCAAAAGCTCTAGGCTCACGCTTGAGTGATATACCCCTGTGAAAATCGCGCTAGGCAGGGCAAAATTGAGCAAGAAGCCTAGCAGGATATTGCCCTGTCTATCGCCAAGCAGGCGCACGCGATTGGCAAAATACCCCAAAAACATAAAGACAAATATGCTATATATCGCGACAAACACAAATGCCTCCTTACGCGCTAGATCTAGCTGCGATCCGTGGCGTGGCGATCCACACAAGTGGATTCTAGCAAGTGGATTATTAAACAAACATCAACACAGCCTAAGTGCTTGCTAAAGCGGATTTATGATCGCTACTTTTACGCGAGTTATAGGCTTATGATGGATCGCCACGCCTTGCTGGCGTGGGGCTCGCGATGACAGAGAGAAGTTGGCTTGTAAAATTGGCAGAGCTAGAATCCACTTTGTCAAGCCTAGATTCTAGCACCCTCTTCATACCCTAGCGCAAAAGCCAGCATAGCGCACAAAAGCTTCTCCCCAAACTCATCAAAGAGCGAAGTCTCTGGCTTTTTATCTTGCAAGAGTGCATAAGCGCGTGCGATCTCCTGCCCCACGCTGGAATCCAAGCTAGAATCTAGCCTAGAGATAGGGGCTGTGGCTTGGGCGATATAGGCTAGGTCGCGCTTGGCTTTAGCGAAGACTTCTAGGGCGTTATAAGTCTTTGCCTCATCATAATTCATAAGCTGCATATAGGATTCTAGCAGGGCAAGGGTGAGCTGCTCTAGGCTTATATGCGTGGCATTATAGGGCTTAAGCGTGCTTAGGAGCATATCACAAAATGGCGTGGTAGAAGTGATTTTAGAGATGATCCCTGTGCTTGCAAGCTGTGTGCCAAAGCGTGCTAGAGTGCTGCTTGATGGGGCGTTTTTATCAAGCTCCTTTGCCAAAAGGCTAGCAAGCAGCCTGCGTGAAAGCGCGCGAAAGGTGCTAGAATCCACTTCATCTAACGGCATAAACGCAAAACGCAAGCCAGCAAGCTTGCCAAAATACCGCTTTGTATCTAAATAGCCTAGCTTGATATTTCGCGCGATAGAATCTTGTGAGAAATCCAGCATCGTGCCTAGATAGCGCGATGGGCGGATATGGCGCACAAGCGGGTTGCTATCATATTTGGTTACAAAATCATTATGCAAAGAAATGGCGATGACTTCACTCGCCCCCATTTTAAAGGCTAGATCGATAGGCAGATTATCATAATAGCCCCCGTCAATGTAGCTTTTGCCATTGATATTATAGATAGGAAAAGCCGGGAAGCACGAAGCAGAAGCCATCACCCAATGCGCTAGGCTTTGCTTGCTTAAAGTCGCTTTGGTCTGCTCGCACGCTTGAAAGCTAGGCACCTCCACGCACAAAAGCCCAAAATCCATAGCCGAGCTAGAAAGCTTTGCATAGTCTAAATGCGTGGTGATGATCTCCCACAAGGGCGCAGTGTCCATACCTTTGTTTTGCGTGTAGGACTTGAGAAATGGCAGGAGCTTTTGGACATTATTGAAGTAGTAGTCTATATCGGTGGTGAGATTTAAGCCCTTGCCTATGACTTTCTCTACATCAAGGCTCTCCCAAAGCGTGCTAGCTTTGTCAAAATCCCCTTGCACGATCATCGCGCCATTTAACGCGCCAATGGACACACCTGTAACAAGGCTAAATGACAATCCAAGCTCGCGTAATGCCCTATACGCGCCTACTTGATACGCGCCCTTTGAGCCGCCGCCACCTAGCACGAGTGCGAGCTTTTTAGCGGGGGTGGGGGCTAGACTCTGGGTGTGCATAGCTAGTAAGCTCGTGCAGAAATTATGCCAGTAGCCACATCATACGCAAAAAGCACCAAAATCCCAGCGATCCCAGCCACAATCCCAGCCGCTACATCATCTAGCACCACACCAAGACCGCCTTTAAGCTTTCTATCAATGCGCCCGATGATAGAGGGCTTCCAAATGTCAAATACGCGAAATAGCACAAAAGCTAGCATAATATGCGCAAAATGCCCCTCGCGCCACAGAGTGCTCATAGTCAGCCATATATCCGCGCTCTTATCGATAGTGAGCCATAGCGAAGGATTCCCATAGCATAGGATACTCATCGCCAGCCACACACCCACAAGCTCATCGATGACGATCCACTTTTCATCGTGCTTTTTGCTATATGCTTCCCATTTGTCAATCTCACGCACCGCGATCGCCCCTATCAAGCACGCAAGCAAAAAGAGCGTCTGCGCAGAGTAGAGCAAAATCGGCAGCCCAAGCAGCACAGAGAGTGCGCTGCCGGCGGTGCCGGGGGCTTTGGGGGATTTGCCACTATATAGCACACTTAGAAAGGCTATTGCTATGGGCGATTCAGCTTTTGGGCTAGAATCGTGGATTTCATCGCCGCGCTGCGTCGATAGACACTCGAGTCTTATCTCCTTGCGCGGCTTGAAAAACCCCGATTCTAGCTCCAAAATCTTAGAATCGCTAGGGCTTGGTGTGGGCTTTTTGCTGGTGGATTGGGCTTTTGCGTTTTGGGCGTTTTTCCTAGAATTCTCGTTTTTACTAGCGGCGTTGTTTTCTGTCATTGGCAGCACCGCTTGCACCGCGTGGCAATCCATAGATTCTACGCTAGCAGAATTGACTTTCTTAGAATCCATTGTTACTCCTTTTAGACTTCACCCTAGAATCCACTTTTGCGTATCAGCGGCAGAGTTTTCAAAAGTGGATTCTAGGAATTGCGGTAGTGCTAGTGGGGCTTTTTAAGGATTTTAGGGCAGAGCTAGACTGGTGGTCTGCGGTTGCCCTAAAATCCTTAAAATCGCCGCTATGATTACCCAAGACCGAATCCCTCTGTGTTAAGCAAAATAAGTTCGCAACCTCCGCTTCCCAAACTCCACCCCGGGCTGATCGTAAGCATTAACCCCCAGCAGCACCCCCGTGCAAGAAGTCAAAAGCTCAAAATACACCACAAGCGCGCCGATATGCCACTCATCTAACCGCTCTAGCACGATAGAATCTGTGGGGATAGCAAGCGACTCCAAAGTCTCTAAAGTCGCTTGCTTTTGGAGATTGAGCAAGCGTAAAAATGGCGTGCCATTGACAAAATCGGTGGATTCTAGTCCTGCTAGATGACAATGCGGCACGATAAAGCTAGAATCCTCACTAGAATCCACCTTATCACATTCATCACTTAAAGACAAAAAGCTCACCACCTTATCACGCGCGCCTTGCACGATGAGCTGCAAGAATGAGTGCTGATCGATACTGCCCACAAGCCCCACAGGTGTAAGCCCCACGCCCTGTGTGCTACTAGAATCCGCTTGGCTCAAACTTTTGCCCAAGCTTTCCCCCCAGAGCTGCACAAACCAGCGATTAAGCTCGCTAAACACACTCCCATAAGAAAACAGCACACTTATGGGATACTGCTTGTGGTGCTTGGCTAAAAAGGCGGCTTTATCGATGATATGCCCCTCTTTGCCAGCAAAAAAGCTCTCCATCATCGCCCTAGCACCTTGCAAAAGTGCGCTAATATCAAGCCCAAGCAAGCTTAAAGGCACAAGCCCCACTAATGAAAGCACCGAAAATCGCCCGCCCACATTAGCAGGGATTGTGAAGCACTCTAGCCCCTGCGCCTTGGCAAAGCTCTCTAACGGCGAGCCAGAATCCGTGATACAGGATAAATGCTGCTTGTTTGCGCTGCTTAGTAAATCAAAATGCGTGATAAGAAACTTCACTAGAGAAATGCTCTCAATGGTCGTGCCGGATTTAGAGATAAGCAAAAAATGCGTGCTTTTTAGCGTGATGGATTCTAGCACGCGCCTTGTCTCAAAGGGATCTGTATGCTCCAAAAAATGCACGCGCCTAGTAGCACTTCTGCAAGAATGCCCCAAAGCCGCATACACCGCCCGCGTGCCTAGCGAGCTACCGCCCACACCGATGATGACAAGATCTGTGATGCTTGAGAAATGCTCGCGCGTGCTATATGCTAAAGCGGATTCTAGGGCGAGTGTGTCAAAGGGGAGCTTGTAGTAGCCACTTGCGCCGCTACTAGATTCTGCCTTGATCGCTTCTAGCACAGGGCTAGAATCCACTTTGGCATAGGGGGTGTGGAAGCTAATCATAGCCGCGCCCTAATGCCCTAGCACAAACGCCGCCATATCCACAAGCCGCGTCGTGTAGCCAAACTCATTGTCATACCACGCAAGGATTTTGGCAAATCGCTCGTGCAGCACCATCGTTTTATCCGGGATAATAATCGCGCTATATGGTGCGCCGATAAAATCGCTTGAGACACATTGATCCATATCGATGTGGAAAATCTGTGGATTTTCTTTAGCATATTGCATAAAAAGGGCGTTTAGCTTATCTTTGCTTGTGGGCTTAGAGAGATTGACACTTAGATCCACCACGCTTACATCAGGCGTAGGCACGCGCATAGCATAGCCGGTAAATTTGCCCGCAAGCTCTGGGATCACAAGGGCTACTGCCTTTGCCGCGCCGGTGGAAGTGGGGATCATACTTAGTGCTGCAGCCCTTGCTCGGCGCAAGTCTTTGTGCTTGACATCAAGGAGATTTTGGTCGTTGGTATAGCTGTGGATCGTGGTCATAAGCGCAGATTCTATGCCTAGATTCTCGTGTAAAACTTTGGCGATAGGGGCTAGGCAGTTTGTCGTGCAAGAGGCATTAGAGATGATAGGCTCGCCTTTATAGCTTTGCTCATTGACACCATAGACAAAAGTGGGCGTCTCATCAGCAGGGGCTGAGATCACAACTTTTTTGACATTGCCTTTAAGGTGGGGGCGGGACTTTTCTAGGGAGTTAAATTTGCCGGTGCATTCAAGCACAGCTTGCGCACTGCCAAAATCTAGCGCGGTTATGTCGCGATTGCTTTGGATTTTGACACGCTTGGAGTTGCCGATCCTTAGCGTAGTCTCATCAAGCTTTTCTACATCATATCTGCCGTGGATAGAGTCATATCGCAGCAAATGCACTAATGTATCTATGCTCGCGGTGGTATTCATACTCACAAGCTCCATATCATCGCGCTTGCCGATGATCCTAGCCGCACAGAGTCCTATGCGCCCTGTGCCGTTGATCGCTACTTGTTTCATCAAACTCCTTTAAAAGTGGATTCTAGTAGTCGCTAGACTTTTGCTCGCTTAAGTTCGCGCGCTTGGGGCTTTTCCTCTCGCATTTTCTCTTCTTTCATCTTTTCTTCCTCTTGGCGCATAAGCTCTTCTTCAAAGGCGTGGGGGTATTTATCCTTGCCCTTAAACTCTATAATCGTGCATTCTGGATAGACTTCTATCAGGTGGAATATATTATCCACGCGCGCTTTGAGTCGCCCTGCGGTGGCTGGGTTGCACTTGGGATTCTCTGCTAGCTTTTCAAAGTCCTCCGCATCGACAACAACTTGCGGCTGCTCCTCTGGCACATCGCCCCAGCCATAGTGCTTCATCGCCGTGCGCACCCAATATTTGCCATCGGTGATTTTCACAAGCCGCTTCATCAAAGGATTGTGCTTAGAGGAATTTTCTAGCACAGGCGAAGCAGTGATCCAGCCCTTTATGCGAAAGGTATAGTCTTTATAGCTTTTTTGCTTAGGCATAACATTGACCAAATCTTGCAGCAAAATCGTTAGGCGGAAGGTTTGGTATTTATCTTGCTGGGAGAGGGCATTGCCATAAGCATTAGCAAAGACAATGAGCGACCACGAGAAAAACCCAACCACAACCGCTGAAGCGACAAAAAACGAGCGAGCATAAAAGGGGCGCGAAACAAGGGTATTAGAATTTGTCTGGCGCGTGTCTTCTTGCTTATACGCCCAGCCACGCCACGCGCTCACCACATAAACCGCCATAGCCGCGCTCCACACACCTATCCCAATAAATGCGCGCGGTCTTTGCAGCGGCTCTGCAAGCACCAAATACACCCCATAAGAAAGCATTATCCCAAGGCTAAGCAGCAGCACACCTAGAAGCAAGGCTAGAATCTTGCTGCGCTTAGATTGGTAGATGATTGATAAAAGAAACATTCCCATAAGGGCGAAAAAGCAGATTTTAATCCCCGTCCAGTCAAAGTCGCTCCACAAGTAGCCAAGATACATTTGCATATTGCTAAGCACTCCGCTTGGCAGCTCACTAAGCGGGAATGTCGAAGTGCCAGCTTGTGAGTGAGCGAATGGGTGCATAATAAAGACCTTGAAAATCCCAAGCGCAGTGGCATAGGTGAGAAATGAAACGCCGATGAAGGTTAGCGTTTTCTTAAGTCCTGCGTTTGTTTGATTAAACATCAAAAAGCCAAAGAAAAGCACAAGGATAATCTCCACCCCACTACTTGCTTGATAGGTCATACACATACCAAGTGAAGAGAGAATCGCCACAGGGATATACGCACGGATATGGTGGATAAACACAAAAGGCAGCACACCAAAAAGCACCGATAGTGCCATATAGGGCGAATCGTATTTAAACGATAGCTCTTCTAAAAAGTAAGGAGAGAGCCCAATAGGGATTGAAGCGATGATGGCAAGCGCGGTTAGGCGTTTTTTATAAGGCTGCTCAGCAGAATCCCACTGGGACTCTTCATTTTTCCAAATAACCTCGCGGATACTCCACACCAAAATCAACGATGCAAAGCTCAAAAACCCTATGGCGACAAACTGCGTCAAAGGCGAGACATCTGCTAGCACTGTGTCCATATGCATAAAGGTGGAGAGATAGTAGCTAATGTAGCGCGAGAAGTTATCCCACTCCTTGTAGCCGATGATAGAGCGATTTAGATCATCGATATAATACACATCTGCACGGATAAGGCTAATGATCCCAAGCAAATACAGCCCAAAGGCGATGAGAAAATACTTCCAAAAGCCCTGCGTGTGAAAAAACGCCCAGCACGCCGCTTTAAACTCTTCAAGTGTTTTTACAAAAAGATTGTCCTTAGATTTCGGTGGCATTAACTCTCCTTTGTGGTAGTAGTGGAATGTGCTAGGCTAGATTCTGCTGCGCTAGGGTGTGGCTGCTCTAAGGTGGCACAAGAGCTTGGCGACTTTTTGCGCTTATCAAGTATGAAGTGTGGGCGCATTTTGACTTGCTCATAGATCCTAGCGATATACTCGCCAATGACTCCAAGCAGCATAAGCTGAATCCCACCGATAAAAGTGATGATGACAATAAGGCTTGGGTAGCCAGCCACGGCATTACCATAGAGAATAGTATCGATAATGCGATAGATCCCAAAGCACACTGCAAAAGCTGAAATAAAAAAGCCAAGCACAAAGGCTATGCGCAGCGGCATCGTGCTAAAGCTTACAATCCCTTCAATAGCGTATTTAAACAGCTTCCAAAAGCTCCAGCTTGAAGACTCCTTAAAATGCGGGATATACTCATACTCTAGGCACTGCCGTTTAAAGCCCACCCACGCGAACATCGCTTTAGAAAAGCGGTGGTATTCTCTCATCTGCAAGAGGGCTTCTATCACCTCTTTATCCATTAGGCGGAAGTCTCGCACACCAGATTCTATTTTGACTTCAGAGATGAAGTTTGAGATCTTATAAAATGTCTCACTAAGTGCAGCGCGGATCTTGGACTCCCCAGCACGAGTAGTGCGGCGGGCATAGATGACCTTGGTCTGCCTGCTAGATTCTAGCCAGATTCTAGCCATATCAGCAATCATACTTGGTGGATCTTGTAAATCTGCATCAAGCAGCACAACTCCCTCTCCTTGCGCTTGCTCTAAGCCGGCTAAAATAGCCGCTTCTTTGCCAAAATTACGCGAGAAAGAATGCACACAGATTCTGCGGTTTTTGTTTGTGTCTTTAGCGGCGATGTCTTCTAGCAAAGCTAGCGTTTTATCACGGCTACCATCATTGACAAATATCAGCTCATAAGGGATAAGCTGCGATTGCGCTTGGGCAAGCTGCGCACTATGCTCCATAATAAATGGCACAAGAGAATCCATAGTCTTTGTGATCTCTGTGAGAAACACAGGCAAAGAGACTTCTTCATTGTAGCAGGGCACAACTATGGATATACCTATGGTGGCAGATGATTTCATAATACACTCTTTACACAGCAATATCTAGGCGGTGCAGGATTATAATCTTTGCAAATAAACCAAGATTAAATCCTAAGCGGACGCGAAATCTCTCTCATAAATTCTCACCATAACGATGAAAAACGCCGTGATCGCAGGTCCTATGATAATCCCCCAGAATCCACACGCGCCAAGCCCCGCAAAAATAGCAAAAAATATCACAAACTCATTGATATTTAGCGGCTTATCTAGTAGCTTGCGATTGACTATGCGGATAAGAAAGGGCTTGATAATATTATCGATAATAAAGCCGATAAAAATAACGCTATATAGCACCAAAACTACCGCTTGAGCCACTTCACCTTGCACATACAAAATAAGCCCCACAGGCAGCCACACAAGCACACCGCCCACAATAGGGATAAGCGAGCAAAGCCCATACAGCACGCCAAGCAGCACACCATCTAGCCCAAAGGCACTAGCCAGCACCCCAAAGGCAAAGCCCTGCAAGCAGACATTTAAGATTGTAGAGAAAAACACCACGCGCAGCACGCCGCTTACATCTGCGGCTATAAGGTCGATTTGCTCATCGCGCACGGGTAAAAGCCTGCGCACATACCTATACCACGCCCCACCATAGTAGAAAAACACCGATAAAAACAGCACGATGAAGCACGCATCAATAACAAAGCTCACGCTACCTTTGCCGATCATAGTGCTTAGGCGACTCACAAAGCCAGCGATAGAAGAGAAAGAGAGATTGGCTAGCACATCTTGGGCTTGGATAAAGGGCAGATAATGCAGCACATTGCGGATAAGCTCTTTTATCTGGAGAAACCACACTTCCGCTTGCTTCCAATCCACTCCTAGAATCCCCACCGCCCCACGATGAATGACAAAATACAATGGGATAATAAATAGTGCCAGCAAGATAAGCACGCTAAAACTAGAAGCAAGCAGATTGCTCCTAGTTTTGTGGTAGAAAAATTCCTTGATCCAATAAGTCGCGATACACAGCAGTGCCGCGATAATCATCGTGTATAAAAAGGCATAATAAAGCCATATAATTAGCCCAAGAGAGAGCGCGAACGCACAGGCGAAAAATATCTTTTTTTGGGGATTAGAATCCATTTTGCTCCTTTTGTCTTTGTTGCTAGAATCCACTTTTTTAGCATTGTGTGAAAAAGTGGATTCTAGACTGTGCGATTTATCTACACTTTGAGCGTTTTTCCTAGAATCCACTTTTCACTAGAGACGGTTTTGTCGTCATTGCGAGCTGCTGCGGTAGTAGCGGCGTGGCGATCCATAGATTCTGCGGCAATGCCAGAATCCTCGTAAGAAGCTACGCCTTGCTGCCGCAAGTCTCGCAATGACGATGAAGCCACACTCAGCCCCTTGTTCTTCTTCAAAGGATTCTAGGAATTGCGGTGGGGCTGTGGCTGCTTTGCGCTATTTTTGGGGTAGGAGTTACCTAGAGCGGTAATGACTGCCCCAAAAATAGCGCAATCAACCGCATTGCTCACCCAAAGCTGAATCCCTACTAGCAAAAGCCCAATCCATTACACACTAAACTATCGCTCCTAACGGCTCTCCGCCTAATATATGAAAATGCAAATGCGGCACCTCCTGCCCACTATGTGCGCCTGTATTGGTGATAAGCCGATAGCCACTCTGCTTGATCCCTGCCACTTCTACGACCTCTAAAATAAACGCGCTAAATCGCGCCATAAGCTCTAGGGTAATGGCATTAAAATCCTTTAGCTCTTGCTTTGGGATCGCTAGGATATGCACCTTTGCCTTTGGGGCGATGTCATAAAACGCCAAAAATTCATCATTTTCATAGACTTTTTTGCAAGGAAGCTCGCCTCGCACGATTTTGCTAAAGATTGTCATCGCTACTCCTTGGGTATAGATGGGGTGGATTATATGTTAGGGGCGTTAATACTTGGCTTAATGGCACATTGCAAGCGGATCTAGGAAGCTGTGCTTGGCAAGATGATCTAGCTAGATTCGTGCTGATATTGCAGCTTGCCACTAATGAAGACTTGCTTGATCACGCCAGAGAGCAACTCGCCATTATAGGGGCTAAAGCTATCATTGATACAAAAGCTCTCTTGCAAATCCACGATGATAAGATCCGCATCTAGCCCCACTTCTAGCGCACCTTTTGGCAGGGAGAGAAGCCTAGCTTGTGCGTATGAAGTAAGCTCGCTAAAGCGCGAGAGTGTGATTAGCCCAGACTTCACAAGATAGCTAAAGCCAAGCGCGAAGTAATGCTCTAGCGCATTTATCCCAAAGCTAGCAGACTCAAAGACTTGGTCTTTTTTAGATTTGTAGCTATCGCTTTGCAAGCAAGTAAGCAGGCTAATGCTAGAATCCAAATGCGCACGCAAAGCCTCTCTTGTAGCAGGATCTTTAAGCGGAGGGAAAAGCTTAAATCTCGTATCAAACGCCGCGCAATGCTCATCGCTTAAAATCAAGTGGTGCAAGGAGGTTTGCGCTAGGATTTGCGCGCCCATTTGCGTGAAATACGCAATAATCCGCATAGATTCTACCTCGCTTATGGTGTCAAACACCCACTTTGTCCCGCTATATCGCGCTAGCTCACAGAGCTTGGCTACTTGCATAGTTTGCGCTAGGGGCGGGATCGCTGGTAGCCCTAGCTGTGCGCTTACTTGAGATTCATTCATCACGCCTTCACTTAGGCTAGGCTCTTGGGGGCTAGCGATGATAGGGACTTGGAGCATTTGGGCGTATTGGGCGATTTTGTAGAGCGCATAGCCATCGATGTTTTGCGCGCTAGATTCTAGATAGATCGCACGAGCTCCAGAGGCGATGAGTGTGGCGATTTCTGCGATTTTGGGCTTGGATTCAAACGAGGATTCTAGGGTGGGGGCTAGGCTTGGGAGAAAATGCACGCTTAGACTAGAATCTAGCGAGGAGATAAGCTCAATAACAGCTGCATTATCCACCCTAGGTGTAGTCTCTGGGCGTAGCAGTATGCTGCCTACTCCACCGCGCAGAGCCTTTTGCGTTAGGGATTCTAGATTTTTACTTGAAAGGACTTGGTTTTTAGGATATGCCATATCAATGAGAGCAGGCAACACCACCTTGCCACGGCACTCAAGCACAGATTCCGCGCCTATGGGGGCTAGATCATCACCGATCTCACAAATGACCCCGCGCCCCTCATCAATGCGCAAATCCGCCTTACACTCTTTGTGTGCATCACATAGCACGCCATTTTTTAGCAGCATAATCTCTCCTTCGCTCTAGTAACTCACAAGCCACGCACTAAGCGCACCAAGCTCACCACTCATAATCAGCACTCCCATCACCACCAAAATCCCCCCAGATACACGCTCAATCCACCGTGTAAAGGGCTTGATCCTAGCAAGCAAGCAAAAGCCCTTTTCTAGCATTATTGCCACGAGCAAAAATGGCATAGCCAAGCCGCACGCATACACGATCAGCAATCCCACGCCATAGCCACCTGTGCCTACAAACAGCGTGATCGCCCCAAATATCGCCCCTGTGCAAGGACTCCAGCCAAGTGCGAAGCTAATGCCCAGCACAAAAGGGGCTAGAATCTCTAGGGCTTTATAGCGCAGCCTCAAGTCATAATGCACGCTTTTATCAAGCAAAACAAACCGCCACAATCCCAAAAAATGCACGCCAAAGATCACCACAATGCTCCCGGCGATTATGTTTGTGATGGGTGAATGCAGCACAGAGACAAGGCTTGAAAATGCCAGCCCCATACCCACAAACACCAGCGAAAACCCAAGCACAAACAAGCACGCACGCCAGAAAATCGCCACACGCAGGCTTCTTTGAGTAATCTTACTAGAATCCAGCTTTTCCACCCCGACTCCAGAGATATAGGACATATACGCCGGCACAAGCGGGAGGATACAAGGCGAGAGGAAGGAGAGCAGCCCAGCGACAAAAGCCACGAGCCACACCGCGCCAAGCTTGCCACTATAAAACCACTGCAATAATACTTCTTCCATACTCCGCGCCTTTATAAACCCTTAAGAGCCTATGCCAAATCCAATGCTTGCAATAATCTTATATCGCGCATATTCTTGCTGAATTGCCACGCATTGTAACGATTTTTATATAAATTTTGCTACAATCGCCGCCTATTTTGCAACGCTATGGCACATATCGTCTGTAAAAGGAGTTATTTTACTTAAAAGGGGTTTTGATGGATTTTCTTGTCAATCTTAGTGAAGGGTGGCAGTTTAGCATTCAGCTTTTGGTGGTGCTTATTTGTCTATTTTATGGTGCGCAAAAGGGCGGTATCACACTAGGGCTACTTGGCGGTATCGGTATTTTTGTGCTTGTGTTTGGCTTTGACATTAAGCCCGGGAAGCCAGCCATTGATGTAATGCTTACGATTTTGGCGGTTGTTGTAGCTAGTGCGACATTGCAAGCAAGTGGTGGGCTAGATGTGATGCTCCAAATCGCAGAGCGGATCTTGCGCCGCAATCCAAAATTCCTAACCATTCTTGCTCCATTTGTTACCTGCTTTCTTACAATGCTGTGCGGGACAGGGCATGTTGTTTATACGATTATGCCTATCATCTATGATATTGCGATCAAAAACAATATCCGCCCAGAGCGACCTATGGCAGCAGCGTCTATCAGCTCGCAAATGGGGGTTGTGGCTTCACCTGTATCCGTGGCGGTAGTGAGCCTAACCGCGCTACTTCTCAATGCAGATCATAAGCTAGCAGGATTTGATGGCTATATCAACTTGCTGCAAATCACTATCCCTAGCACATTGTTTGGCGTGCTGATGATTGGGATTTTTAGCTGGTTTAGGGGGAAAGATTTGGACAAAGATCCAGTGTTTCAAGCAAAGCTCAAAGACCCAGAATTTAAACAATATGTCTATGGCGATTCTAAAACTTTGCTAGGCGTAAAGCTTCCTAAGAAAGATTGGGTAGCGATGTGGATATTCCTAGGGGCGATTGGCGTGGTCGCACTTATTGGGGCGTTTGACTCACTCAAGCCTTCGTGGGGGCAGAAGTATGACTACAAAGCGACTTTAGAGTCTGGCACGACACTAAAATGGACGCCTGAAAAGGGCGATAAAGGCGTCTTCACGCTTAAAGATGTCAAAATCGCTGATGTGGATAATCCGGGAGAGAAAATCGGGCTTGATAAGGCGGTCAAAGCCGATAAGCTAGGCAAAGTAGAAGAAGGCAAGGTAGAGAAAGTCTATAAAGCTGATAAGCTTGGCAACCCAGATATGGACAAAATCTCTATGGTGCATATTATCCAAATGTTTATGCTCCTAGCTGGCTCGCTTATCATTATTTTCACCAAAGTTGATCCTAAAAAAATCGGTAGCAATGAGATTTTCAAATCCGGTATGATCGCGCTTGTGGCGGTGTTTGGGATCTCGTGGATGGCGGATACAATGTTTGCTGTGCATACGCCGATGATGAAATCAGCTTTAGGCGATATTGTTAAAGCGCATCCTTGGACTTATGCCATTATGCTGCTGCTTATTTCAAAATTTGTTAATTCCCAAGCCGCAGCTCTTGCAGCATTTGTGCCAATCGCCCTAAGTATTGGTGTAGAGCCCGGGATCATCGTGGCATTTGCCGCAGCGTGCTATGGCTACTATATTTTGCCAACTTACCCAAGCGATCTAGCGACAATTCAGTTTGACAGAAGCGGGACGACACATATTGGCAAATTTGTCATCAACCATAGCTTTATCTTGCCCGGGCTTATTGGGGTGTTTAGTTCGTGCTGCATTGGGTATGTGCTGGTGGCTATGGTGGCAGGGTATATTTAGTTTTGTAGTTTTTTACGATTCAGCTTTGGGTGAGCAATGCGGCAGTATTACGATTTTTGTGAAAGGCACGACCGCTAAGGTCGCTAACCTTCCCCAAAAATCGCAAAGCTCCCACAGCCCCACCGCAATTCTTAGAATCGTATTGAAGCAAACAAGCGTAAAAAGCGGATTCTAGCTCCAAATCCTAGAATCCTTTGCGAAGTTCTTACATTTTGGGCATTATCCCTAGAATCCATTTTTCACTAGCAATGCCTTTTCTGTCATTGCGAGACTTGTGGCAGCAAGTCGTGGCAAAGCAAGGCGAAGCCGCAGCTTCTTTAGCAATCCATAAAGCAAGGCACAAAAAATGGATTCTAGGGATAAGGTTATAAAAAGCACTCCCACCTAAATCCAAGTCGCAAGGATAGAAAATGAAAAACCTTAGCAAAATCCTAGCAAGCCTTGCCATACTCGTAGCAGTGGGGCTTGGGATATTTAGCTGCTTGCCCCCACAAAAGAGCTCGCAAGAGAGAATGCCCAATATGGTCGATATGCCCCATCACTTTGAGAGTGCGCATAGACCGAATATTAGTAGGGCTTATGATATGGGCAAAGTGGCTCCTCCCACTATGCGCAGCGCGCCAAACCGCAGAGAAATGGCAGAATCCACCGATTCTTTTGCGCAAAAAGATGAAAACTCTTTCAAGCTTGTAGCAAACAACCCACTCTCTACCTTTAGCTCTGATGTCGATACTGCTTCCTACGCGATTGTGCGCAAAGTCATAGAGTCTGGCAGACTGCCTAGCCCTGATATGGTGCGTATAGAGGAGCTGCTTAATAGCTTTTCCTACAGCTATCAAGCACCAAAGGGCGATGAGCCAATCTCCATAAACTTAGAGCTCGCACCCGCCCTGTGGAATCCTGCGCACAAAATCGCACGCATAGGCTTACAGGCAAAGGCGATTGACTGGGATAAACGCAAGCCATTTAATCTTGTCTTCCTTATCGATACTTCTGGCTCTATGGCGGGTGAGAATCGACTAGGGCTTGTGCAAAAGTCCCTAAAACTCCTAGTAGAGAATCTAAGCTCCAAAGATTCTGTGGGGATTGTTACCTACGCTGGAAGCTCTACAATCGCGCTAAAGCCCACTAATGATAAGAAAAAGATCCTAAAAGCTATCGACTCGCTTAGTGCAGGTGGCAGCACACACGGAAGTGCTGGGATAGAGGACGCTTATGAGCTTGCGCAAAAGCATTTTATCCAGAGCGGATATAATCGCGTGATCCTAGCTACTGATGGGGATTTCAATGTGGGTATCACAAGTGAGAGCGAGCTACTAAAGCTCATCAAGCAAAAGGCGCAAAGCGGGATCTATCTCTCGGTATTTGGCTATGGTATGGGGAACTACAAAGACTCTATGCTCCAAAAGCTCGCTGACTTTGGCAATGGCAACTACGGCTATATCGACACACTCCTTGAAGCCAAGAAGCACCTAGTAGAGCAAGTGGGTGCTACGCTCATCACCGTGGCAAAAGATGTGAAAATCCAAGTGGAGTTTAACCCTGCTAAAGTCGCTGCTTATCGACTTATCGGCTATGAAAAGCGAGTGCTAAATGATGAAGATTTCAACGATGATAGCAAGGACGCAGGCGAGATGGGAAGCTCGCATCGCGTTACCGCGCTTTATGAGATTGTCCCTGTGGGGGTAGAATCTAGCCTAGCTACTCTTAATAATGCCAAGCTCGCCCCAGATGCAAAAGGCATCATCGATCCGCTCAAATACGCCCAAACCACCAAGACACAATCACCAAGCCAAGCAAATAGCGCAGGAAGTGCTGAGTGGCTCAATGTCAAAATCCGCCACAAAGAGCCTGCCAACAAAGCGCGCAATGATGAGAGCAGCAAGCTTATCGAGCAAGCACTAGATTCTAGCGCGATTTTGGCTACACCTAGTGCAGATATGCGCTTCGCCCAGAGTGTGGCTGGGTTTGGACTGCTGCTTATGGACTCTAAGTTTGTGGATTCTAGCTTTAGGGGTATAGATAGCAAAAATAGCGCGCAGAGCAGAAACGGCTATCAAACAATCCTTGATACTTTAAGTCAGCAGGGTGTATGCGATGATAGCTATAAGCAAGAGTTCCTAGGGCTAGTGGCAAAGGCAAGCCGCCTTGCTAATCTTGCGAAAGGAAAATAGATTTCAAGGTAGTTAAAGCTGGATTTGGCGCGACACAATTCACACGATAGCTAGTGAGATTATATTAAGCGTTAGATTCTAGCTTTATTATCGCCAAAGCCATAAAATCTGCAGGCTAGGCAGATAGGCTGGATTCTAGCTTTTACTTAGTTTTGCTATACTGCGACTTTGTTTTTGACTTTATTTTACGCAATCTATCACAATACCAAGCAAGGAGCGATAATGGCAGCAGCAGACATTGATAAAGTAGCAGTGGATAAAGCAGCGGTGGCGGAGTTTTTTAGATTCTGCGATGATAATGAAGTGGAGTTTATCGACTTTCGATTTAGTGATATTAAGGGCGTGTGGCATCATGTGAGCTTTTCACGCTCTGCGATTGATGAAAGCAGCTTCCAAGGGCTGCCCTTTGATGGTAGCTCGATCCCTGCGTGGCAGAGTGTGGATAAATCAGATATGATGCTAATCCCTGATCCCGTGCGCTACTTCATCGATCCTTTTACGGCTGATACCACAGCGGTGGTGTTTTGCGATATTTGGGATATTTATAAAAACGAGCCCTATGAAAAATGCCCACGATCTATCGTAAAAAGGGCGATGAAGTTTTTACAAGAGAGTGGGATTGGCGATGTGGCTTACTATGGACCGGAGAATGAGTTTTTTGTCTTTGATTCTATTAAGATAAAAGATGCGGTGAATTGTCAATACTATGAGATAGATTCCGAAGAGGGCGAGTGGAATCGCGCCAAAGAGTTTGAAGGTGTCAATATCGGGCATCGCCCCGGCACCAAGGGCGGCTACTTCCCTGTGGCTCCGGTGGATTCTATGGTGGATTTGCGTGCAGAAATGGTAAAGGTGCTCAATCAAGTGGGGCTAGAGACCTTTGTGGTGCATCACGAAGTGGCACAGGGGCAGGGCGAGATTGGCGTGAAATTTGGCGATATGCTAGAAGCAGCAGATAATGTCCAAAAGCTCAAATATGTCGTCAAAATGGTCGCGCATTTAAATGGCAAAACCGCGACATTTATGCCAAAGCCTTTGTATGGCGATAATGGCAGCGGAATGCATGTGCATATAAGCATTTGGAAAGATGGCAGAAATCTCTTTGCCGGCGATGCTTATCAAGGCTTAAGCGATATGGCACTCCACTTTCTAGGTGGTGTGCTAAAGCACGCAAGGGCATTAGCCGCTTTCACAAATCCTAGCACCAACTCCTACAAACGCTTGATCCCGGGCTTTGAAGCTCCAAGTATTTTGACCTACTCTGCACAAAATCGCTCTGCTAGCATTAGGATCCCTTACAACAGCGGCGAGAAAGCTAAAAGAATGGAGTTTCGCTTCCCCGATAGCTCGGCAAACCCTTACCTAGCCTTTGCAAGCTTGCTACTCGCGGGGATTGATGGGATTAGGAATAAAATTGATCCGGGTAAGCCAATGGAGATCAATCTCTTTGAGCTAACATTAGATGAGATTAGAGAAAAGGGCATTAAGCAGCTGCCCCACACGCTGCGCCACGCTATTGAAGAAATGCTTGTGGATAAGGCGTATTTGAAAGAGGGGGGGGTGTTTAGCGAAGAGTTTATCCAAACTTATAAAGCCTATAAGTTTGAGACAGAAATCTGGCCCTGGGAAGCCCGCCCACATCCATTTGAGTTTTTGACAACTTATAGCTGCTAGAAGCTCTATAAGTAGGGGCAGCGATATGCCCCAGCGACTTTATCCACTAGCACATAAGCCAAGCCCACAATCTTAAAATGTCAAATCTACGATAAACCTAGAATCCACTTTTGATATATCGCTTATTATTAGCGTGCCTGCGGCGATCCATACACGCAGATCTACTTACGCTCCCATAGCCTTAAGGCAGCTTCTATATCAATATGGCAGTAGCCGTGGGGATTAGCCTGCAAGTAGTTTTGGTGGTAGGATTCTGCTAGATAGAAATTTTGCAATGGCAAGATCTCTGTAACCGCCTTGCGCCCACTGCGTTGCTCCCACGCGTGAATGCGCTCTTTGATCACAGCTTCATCGCTGCTATATTCTTGCAGATAATACACACCATTGCGGTATTGCGTGCCAATGTCGTTTGCCTGATAGTTTAGCGCACTAGGATCGATGATAGATAGCAGCCTATCGACAATCTCACTAAGCCCCAAACGCTTCTCATCATAGACAAGCTCCAATGCCTCTACCGCGCCACTTATCCCAGAGCACACAAGCTCATAGCTAGGATTTGCTATGCGTGAATTAGCATAGCCTACACTGGATTCTAGCACGCCAGCCACACGAGTAAAATACCCCTGTATCCCCCAGAAACACCCGCCAGCGAGATAAATCTTGCGCATAAGCACTCCTACATTTATCTTTACAAAAGATAAAATATTATAGAATCCGCGCTTTAAAATTTCTTTTACCAGCCGATAGTTCCATAAGTCTTAACCCCTGCAAGCCCACTTGGCTTAGATCCACACAAAGGCACCCAATGTCCGCAAAGACAATCAACCAGCAATTAGAAGAGCTTTTTGCCACCACAGAGCAAAAGATGATCGCGCACGAGACCATCGCGCAAATCCTAAAAAAGCCCCCCACAGCCGCGCAAGCAAAAAAGATCCTAGAGCTTGCTAAAAAGCATAAATGCGAGCTTGTAAGCTCATCAGAGCTTGCCAAAACACTCAACACCCAAGACAAAATCAAGCTAGAAGAAGAGCGCAAGAAAATCTTAGATGAAGAGCTTGAAGAAGAATTTGACTTTATGAAAGAGCGCGAGCTGCTTGAATGGAGCAGGAGCGATAGCCCTGTGCGTATGTATCTACGCGAAATGGGGCAGATCGACCTGCTCACCAAGGAAGAAGAAGTAGAGCTAAGCAAGCAGATAGAATTTGGCGAAAATATTATCCTTGATGCGATTTGCTCTGTGCCTTATCTCATTGATTTTATTTATGATTATAAAGATGCCCTAATCAATCGCGAACGCCGTGTCAAAGAGCTTTTTAAAAGCTTTGATGAAGAAGGTGGCGATAGCGATGCAGAAAACTATGATGATGAAGAGGAGAGCGAGGAAGAGAGCGAAGAGGGAAAACGCCCCATTTCTAAAAAAGACCAAAAGCGCATTGATAGAGTGCTAGAGAGCTTCAAAGCCCTTGAAAAAGCCAAAAAAGATTGGCTCAAAGTGCTAGAATCCCACGCTGATACGACATTTGATAGCGAGATAGAAGAGCTTGTGTTTATCCTAACGCTTGCGCATAAAAAAGAGGTGCTAAAGTCCAAGCTCCTTGACCTAGGACCTACGAGCAAGCTCATCAACGAAATCGTCAAAGCTATGGAAAATAGCCTAAAAAACGGCGATGGCTTTGAGCGCGAGCTAGCACGGCTAGAATACAAGCTCCCGCTTTTTAATGACACTTTGGTCCAAAACCACCAAAAAATCCTTAGCAATATCACCAATATGAGCCGTGATGAGATTATCCAAGCTGTGCCAGAAGCGACTATGGTAAGCGTGTATATGGAGCTTAAAAAGCTCTTTCAAACCAAAGAAGCAAGCGAGAGTAGCTTCAATATCGACCCAGAAAAGCTTAAAGAAATTTTAGAGCAAATCAAGCGCGGCAAGTCGATTTCTGACAAAGCCAAGACCAAAATGGCAAAGTCCAATCTCCGCCTAGTAGTGAGTATCGCCAAGCGATATACCAATCGTGGATTGCCATTTTTAGACCTTATCCAAGAGGGCAATATCGGGCTGATGAAAGCGGTGGATAAATTTGAATATGAAAAGGGCTTTAAATTCTCCACTTATGCGACTTGGTGGATCCGTCAGGCAATCTCTCGCGCCATTGCCGATCAAGCTCGCACGATACGAATCCCGATCCATATGATAGAGACGATCAATAGGATCCACAAAATTATCCGCAAGCACCTGCAAGAGACAGGCAAAGAGCCAGATGTCGAAGTCATCGCAGAAGAAGTGGGGCTAAGCGTGGATAAAGTCAAAAATGTCATCAAAATCACCAAAGAGCCTGTAAGCCTAGAAGCCCCTATCGGTAGCGATGATGATGGGAAGTTTGGGGATTTTGTCGAGGACAAAACCACGCCAAGTGCTATGGACCATATTTTGAAAGAAGACCTACGCGCCCAGATCGATGAAGTGCTATCCCAGCTCAATGAAAGGGAGCAGTCTGTCATTAAAATGCGCTTTGGGCTGCTAGAAGATGAGAGCGATCGCACGCTAGAAGAGATTGGTAAAGAGCTGAATGTAACGCGTGAGCGCGTGCGCCAGATAGAATCAAGTGCTATCAAAAAGCTTAAACACCCAAAAGTGGGCAGAAAGCTCAAAAACTACATAGAAGAGTAAAATGCACCCCATAAAATCTAGCATTAAGCGGCTTTTGCTCGCGCTTGGGCTTTCGCAAAAGACTATCACACATCTAGGCTTTGCTTATGCGCGTGGGAAAAGGAATGTATCTATTGTGCGGTTTGTTGTGGGGAGGATTCTAGTAGGGGGGGGGGCGACAACAACTTAGGCGCGTAGGCTTTGGGGCTAAAAATGGCGATTGCGGCGCGCGCGCTGCAGTTACATACGCCAAGTATGCGCCCTTGCACGCGCTTGCAAAACACCATTTTTATCACCCAAATCCTGCCGCGAGAGACTTTACACTAGAATCCTCGTTTTCACAAAGCTCCGATTCTATCTCTACAATCCTAGAATCCACTTTTCATCGTCATTGCGAGCGGATTGAAAATTCGCGTGGCAATCCACACGCCGCCCAAGCCCTAGAATCCCAAAGCGAGATTAGAAAGCAGCCAAATCCCACCGCGAGCGACTTTGCACTAGAATCCACTTTTACGCAAAGCCCAGATTCTATCTCCAAAATACTGCCGCGAGAGACAATGGGCGAGAAAAAAGCGGATTCTAGCAAATCCAAACCACAAGCCAACCCTCTGTCATCGCGAGCCGACACTGCCCAATTTCTGTCATCGCGAGCGAGTGAAACGAGCGTGGCGATCCATAGCCTAGAATCCATTTTTTCAAAAGTGGATTCTAGTCATACCAATCTAGTCCCTTATCATAGCAGCGAAGTATCTCATCAAGTGGATTCTATGAATTGCCACGCCTTGCACAGCAAAGCTCGCGATGACAAGAATTTAGATTCTAATAACAACGCCCAAAAGTGCCTAGAATCCACTTTTGAAAATACCCACGCTCAATACGATTCCAAGCATTGCGGTGGGGCTTTGCAAGCTTTGGGTCAATGTGGGGGTGGGAGTTACCTTAGCGGTAATGACTACCCACAAATTGACCCAATCTTGTCGAATCGCTCACCCAAGACTGAATCGCCACAAGCGCAAAAGCCAACACCCCAAACCCCGCCCGTGCTAGTGAGCCTAACCTCCTTCCCCGCCCGCCTCCCCTATCTCCACCACACGCTCTACTCTATCCTCACCCAAGACTACAAAGACTTCCATATAGCCTTGTTTCTTAGCTCTAGCGAGATAGCTCCAAGCAAGCTCCCGCTTATCTTAAAGATTTTTGCAAGGCTCGGGCTGCTTAGTATCCACTTCGTAGAAGAAAATCTGCGCGCGTATAAAAAGCTCTTCTACGCCCTGCAAGCCTACCCAGAGCATATCATCATCACCATCGATGACGACCAAATCTACGCCCCAAATACCATAAGCCTCCTACTAGAATCTTACAAGAAATTCCCGAGCGCGATCCACACGCACCTAGCCTATGATGGCGCGTATATGGCAGATATTTTGGATCTAGATTCTGCTGCATACTGCGCGATCATCGCGCAAGACTCTCCACACCTAGCCCTAGCAAGTGTGGGCGTCTCTGGCGTGCTTTACCCGCCAAGCCCCTTTAGCCAAGAGTTTTTCAACACGCAAGCTATTGTATCGCTCGCGCCTTATAACGATGATTTGTGGTTTTTTGTGATGAGTGTGCTAAATGATGTGCCAAAGGTGCTTGTGAAAAACGCGCTAGAGCACCCTAAAGAATCTAGCATAGCCATCTATGAGAGCCCAAATCTCTGGGAGATAAACTGCGAGCAAAATCGCAACTACGATCAACTCCGCGCTCTGCTAGAAGCCTACCCACAAGCAAGAGCAAAGATCTTAGAATCACTAGGGCTTTGCTATAATGCCACAAATCACAAGGAGCAAGAATGATACTAGTAAAGCTACAAGGCGGTCTGGGCAATCAGCTATTTCAATACGCCTTTGCACGCGCTTTGGCGCATAGGGGGTTTAGCGTAGGCTTAGATGCGAGCTTTAGCTATGTAACGCTAAAAACCTTGCGTGCTAAAGGTGGGCAAAATCTCATAAGGGGGGGGGCAACAACTTAGGCGCGTAGGCTTTGGGGCTAAAAATGGCGATTGCGGCGCGCGTGCTGCAGTTACATACGCCAAGTATGCGCCCTTGCACGCGCTTGCAAAACACCATTTTTATCACCCAAATCCCACCGCGAGCGACTTTGCACTAGAATCCACTTTTACACAAAGCCCCGATTCTAAGAGCAACGCTCATTTTCTGTCATTGCGAGACACTGCGCAAGCAGTGGCGTGGCAATCCACACAAACAAAGACACTAATCCCAGAATCCCAAAATGACAATACTAAAGAAAAATCTTTCCGTGCAGATACTTCCCTAGAATCCGCTTTTACAAAAGTGGATTCTAGCCCTAAAGCTCTAGATCACCACGCAAGCACTATCCGCGATCTAGAGCTTGCAAAGTTTCGCATTACACTGCCTATCCTCCGCCATTTTTCACCAGCACAGGACTCTCAAGCAGACATAAGCACACAAATATATTGCCAAGCACTCTGTGCCAAAGCCTTGCGCAAGATCCTCCCGCCTAATAGCAAGCCCGTGCGCTTGCTCCGCAGGCTCTACACCACGCGCGACTCTCCAAAGCTAGCAAGACTCTTCCAAGCACGCTATCCATTCTCGCGCAACGCCTACTTTGAAGGCTTTTTCGCTAATGCAGTGTATTTTGCCGAGATAGAATCTATCTTGCGCCAAGAATTTACCCCAAAATGCTTAAGCCCTAGTGCCAAAGCCTTGCAAGAGCAGATACGATCCACTAGCGACTCTGTCTTTCTCCATATCCGCAGGGGCGACTACCTAGCACAAGAGAATTGGGAGTATGTCAAGCTAGGCAGCGCGTATTATGACACTGCCATAGCCCTTATGCGCAAAAAGCTCAAATCCCCAAGCTTTTTCATCTTTAGCGATGATTTGGAGTGGTGCAAAAGTGAGCTTTATGCAAGACTAGGGTCGCTTAAGGGTGCAGAGCTACACTTCATCGGCAATAATGATCAAGGCGATGCGATCAGCGATCTTATGGCTATGGCAGCGTGTCAAAACGCCATCATCGCAAACTCCACCTTTAGCTTCTGGGGTGCGTATTTGATCGATAATCCCGCAAAGCTTGTGATCCGCCCAGCCCAATACACTTGGCGCGGTGATAATCCCCTATGCTACCCAGAGTCTTGGATCACGCTTGATGTGATCTGGGGCGATGTGCTGCACTAGCTAGAATCCACTTTTTCACAACGGCGATTTTTGAAAGCCGATTTTCCTGTCATCGCGAGCCGATGAAACTCTCTCCTTCATCGCGAGCTGGCACTGCCCATTTCTGTCATCGCGAGCGAGCTTTGCTCGCGTGGCGATCCATAGCCTAGATCCATTTTTGAAAAGTGGATTCTAGTGCAAATGCAGTGGATTGCCACGCCACTGCTAGCGCAGTGTCTCGCAATGACAGAAGAAACGCCGAGAGTCAAAACGCAGTTTCTTTAGAAAAAGTGGATTCTAGGATTTCTAAAGAAGCTTCGCTTTGTGGTGGGGCTGTGGTTGTTTTACGCGATTTTTTGGGTAGAGCTAGACTAGAGGTCTGCGGTTGCCCAAAAAATCGCGTAATCAATCGCATTGCTCACCCAAAGCCGAATCCCCACCACCAACACCCCAGCGATTCTAAGATTTTGGAGATAGAATCATCACACGCACTGCAGGCGGCAGGATTTTTGATGAGAAAACAAGGCGTAGCCGCAGTTTCTTTAGAAAACAAGGGACACCGCTCGGCGCAAGCCGATGTTTCTTTAGAAAAGCCAACCCAAACAAAAGTGGATTCTAGGATTTGCGATGAAAAAGCAGGGTTGTGCAGTGGCGAGCGAGGAGATAAGACTTGTGGTCTATCGACAAAGCGAGCCACAAACTCCCTGCTTTATCGCGCAAAGCCGAATCCCCAAAGTTAATGTTTTTTGCCTAGGATATTGATGATATATATACTCCCCACCGCCAGCACCCCCCCTACAATCGTATGCCACCTTGGCACCTCATCTAGCAGTAAATACGCAAAGCCTAGTGCAAACACCGGTGCCAAAAGCGCGTAGATCCCGCCCTCCACCACCCCTAGCACAAACAGAGCTTTATAGAAAATTGTCGTAGCAAACACCGTGCAAAACACCGCCGCTACCACAAGCAGAGCGAAAAATACCAAAGGCTTATCCCAAAGACTTGTGATAAACGCCCCACTCTCAATAACTACCCCACTCTCAATAACTACCCCACTCTCAATAACTACCCCACTCCCAAAATCCCCACCCAATCCGCTAGAATCCGCAAATAACGCAGGGCAAAGCAGCACAAAAGTCATCACACTTGTGTAAAAATTGAGTGCTATGGCATTGATCTTTTCTGTGGCGAGCCGCGAGCTGATCATAAGAGCCGCCCAATCCAGCGAAGCTAGCACATAAATGACATAAAACGCGCTAAACATCGACCGCCAGCTCCCAAACACATCGACCAAAAATGCCCCTGCCAAAAGCCCTAGCATAAGCCCGATTTTGGCTGATTTGGAGAGCGACTCTCTCTTATACACGCTCCACAAAAACGCCGCGATAATGGGAGATAGCACTTCAGTGATCACCCCTGCATTCCCAGAATCCCCATAGGGCATACCTGCATACATTAGATAAGAGTAAAGCGCGTTTAGCACACCTGTGATAAGCGTGGGGAGTAGCACAGCCCTTGGGACTGCAAAGGGGATTTTCCACAGCCACATAAGCGGCACAAAGCACACAAGCACAAGCAAATAGCGCAGGCTAGCAATTTGCGCTGGCGAGCCAAACTCAAGCAGCATTTTTGATAGGGGCCACACAAGCCCCCAGCCCATCATCGCTAGCACAAGCAAGATGCGCATAGCCGCTTCTCCACTACTTTTGCGCAAATATGGCTAATTGCGCTAGCACCTCTGCTTGCTTTGCCTTGGCTTCTGCAAGTGCGCTAGCGTTGGACTCTAGGACATTTTTGGGGGCATTGGCTTTGAATTTTTCATTAGATTCTAGGGCTTGGAGCTTATTGATTTCTTTTTCAAGCTTTAGATTTTGGCTATTTAGGCGCGTGATGATGGGAGCTAGATCAATGCCCTGCAATGGTAGATAGCTTTTAATTAGCGATCCAATATCTGCCACGCAGTCTTTATCTAGCCCATTTTGCGCCTTTGTATCCACGCACTCAATCGCGCCTACTTTAGCAAGCTTGCAAATCGCCTGCAATGCGCTAGCAGAGAGCCTAAAATCCGTGGCGATATAAGCTCGCTCGATGGGTTTATTTGCTAGATCGATTAGAGCTTTAACGCGCCGCAAGGAGACAATGGCATCTTTGATATATGCGTATTCCTGCTCTATCGCGCTATCTTGGGACACTTCGCTAGGGTAGCGCGTGATCATTATCGACTCGCTGGATTCTAGCGCACTGCCGCGCAAGGTGTGGTAGAGTGATTCTGTAAGAAAAGGCATATACGGGTGCAAAAGCTTCATCGCTTCTATCATCACCGCGCCAAGCTCGCAAATGGCTTCCTTTTGCGCTTTGGCAAGCTCGATACACCAATCACAAAACTCCCCCCACAAAAAGCGATATGCCACACTCGCGCCATCATTAAAGCGGTAGGATTCTAGCGCGGCTCTAAGCTCCTTTGTCGCGCTATTTAGGCGCGATTTGGCGTAGCGACCAAGCGGGCTTTGGTAGGCATTTAGAGACTCTAGCTCGCTAAATCCGCTAAAGTTAGGATCTGCTTGCCTAGCATAGAGCAGCAAAAACTGCGCGGCGTTATAGAGCTTATTGGCAAAGTTTTTAGCCAGCTCTAGCTGGGATTTTGCTAGGCGCACATCTCGCCCTTGTGCGCAGGAATATGCCAAGCCAAAGCGCAAGGAGTCCGCCCCATACTCCTCTATCATCGCCAAAGGATCGATGACATTGCCCTTGCTTTTGCTCATCTTTTGCCCAAACTCATCTCGCACAAGCGCGTGCAAATACACATCTCTAAAGGGCAGCTCCCCTAGCAGACTCTCCCCGCTAAAGAGCATTCTCGCCACCCAGAAAAAGAGAATATCAAAGCCTGTGATAAGCAAAGAGTTAGGATAAAAGCGCGTAAGATCATTTGAGTCATACAGCTCCTTGCACGCGCCATTATTCCCCCAGCCAAGCGTGCTAAACGCCCACAGCCCCGAGCTAAACCAAGTATCTAGCACATCAGGGTCTTGTAGCACGCTAGAGTGGCATTTGGGGCAGGCGGATTCTCGCTCATTTTTGCTAGCAAAAATATGCCCACACGCGCTATTTTGGCAATACCACACCGGGATCCTATGCCCCCACCATAGCTGGCGTGAGATGCACCAGGGGCGGAGGTCGCGCATCCAAGCGTTGAAATTATTTAACCACTGCGGCGGGTAGAATCTAGCCATAGGCGTTGGCTTTTGCGCTTGTGGCGATTCAGCTTTTGCGTTTTGGGCGTTGGCTTTTTGCGAAAAAGCGGGGAGTTTGTGGCTCGCTTCGTCGATAGACACTCGAGTCTTATCTCCTTGCTCGCCACTGCACAACCCCGCTTTTTCATCAAAAATCCTTCCGCCTGCGAGGTTTTTGTCAAACACATTTTCTACTCTTTCGTTTTTCAATCCTTCCGCCTGCTGGGTGGTTAGATTTGTGGCATTTTGGATAAAAATCCTAGAATCCTTTGCTGGCTCGCTTAGATTTTGGGCTTCATTGCTAGAATCCGCTTTTTCTAAAGAAACTGCGTTTTGACTCTCGGCGTTTTTTCTGTCATTGCGAGCAAATGCACTAGCATTTGCGTGGCAATCCATAGATTCTGCGCTAGCAGAATAGTCTCCACTAGAATCCACTTGCGTGGTTTTGTGGATCGCCACGCCGATTTCATCGGCTCGCGATGACGATGAAGCGAATTTTTCACACTCGGCGCGATTGTCTTCTTCACAGATTCTAGGAATTGCGGTGGGGCTGTGGGAGCTTTGCGGATTTTGGGGAAGGTTAGCGGACTCCCTGTCCGTGCCTTTCACAAAATCCGCAACACTGCCGCATTGCTCACCCAAAGCCGAATCTTTTTGAGCATTGACTTTTTTTATTGTCTCCCTTGCTATTCTCTCATCAATAAACCACTGCCTAGAAATATACGGCTCTATCACACTCCCACACCGATAGCACACGCCCACTTGGTTGCTATAAGGCTCAATTTTTTCCACCGCGGCTGCTTGCTGCAACGCCTCCACAATATCCGCCCTAGCCTCTAGCCTATCTCGCCCAGCAAAGCCCAGCGCATAATCATTTAGCACACCCTTTTCATCAAAGATCACAATGGATTCTAGTCCGTGGGCTTTGCCTACGGCATAATCGTTTTCATCGTGGGCGGGCGTTACTTTCACCACCCCTGTGCCAAACTCCATATCCACGGCATTATCTGCGATTATGGGGATCTCTCTGCCCACCAAAGGCAGCACGACACTTTTGCCCAGCAAATGCGTATAGCGTGTATCGCTAGGGTGTATCATCACCGCGCTATCGCCGAAAAATGTCTCCGGACGCGTGGTAGCCACAAGCAGCACTTCATTAGAGTCTGCCACAGGGTAGCGCAGGTGGTAGAGATGCGTCTCTTGCTCTTTATACTCCACTTCAATATCTGAAAGCGCGCCATCTTTGACACACCAATTCACCATATAATCCCCTTGGTAAATCAGCCCCCTTTCATACCACGCCACAAAGGCTTCTCGCACGGCATTTTGCAGTCCAGAGTCCATCGTAAAGCGCAGGCGCGACCACGCCGGGCTAATGCCTAGGGCTTGCATTTGTGTGATGATTTTGCCTCCGCTCTGCTCTTTCCACTCCCATACCTTTTGCAAAAATGCTTCCCTGCCTAGCTGCTCCTTGCTTAGTCCTTGTGCTAGAAGCTGCTTTTCTACGACATTTTGCGTGGCAATGCCAGCGTGATCAAGCCCGGGCTGATAGAGTGTAGCAAAGCCATCCATCCGCTTAAAGCGCGTGATGATGTCTTGCAGCGTGAAAGTAAGCGCGTGCCCTATATGCAGCACGCCTGTTACATTGGGTGGGGGCATCATTAGACAAAAGCTCTTTGAGCAATCGCTCACAATGCTAGCATTACCATCTATCTCAAAATACCCGCGCTCTTTGCAGATAGTATAAATGCTCTGCTCTATGGATTTGGGATCATAGCTCATTAGAATCCTTTGAAATGTAGTAGCTTAATGGCGATTGGCAAGCTCTTTTGCCAGCGTTTTAAACAGCTCGCCGCGCTCCTTGTAGGAGGAGAATTGATCGAGGCTGGCGGCAGCAGGGGAGAGGAGACAAACAAAGTCTTGGGCAAGCCTTGTGCTAGATTCTGCGATCATCGCCCAGATCTTTTCCATAGCGCGATCTAGCGTGCCGCATTTATGTGCTTTGACACTATGGCGTGCGGCGAGATCTAGGAGCTTTGGCTCATTGGTGCCGATAGTGAAGATCTCCACGCGTTTAAGCCCTGCTAGCAGGGTGAAAATCTCTTGCATATCCGTCCCCTTATCATCGCCCCCTAGGATCAAAAACAACGCGCGATCCTTATAGCGTGCTATCGCCTTTAGCGTGGCATCGATGTTTGTGCCTTTAGAGTCATCGACAAAGAGCCATTCCGCCCCAAACGCGCAGACATAAAACTCCTCCACCCTATGCGCCCCGATTGTAAAGCTAGCAAGCGTGGGGATAAAGCCAGCGGCAGCGATACTAGGGCATTTGCGCGAAAGGGCAAACGCACAGCAGAGCGCGACATAGGCATCAAGCAAAAATGGCTCAAAAAAGGGCAAGGTATCTAGGGCATTTGGCTCAAATCCTTGAGCGAGCAAATACGCGCGCAAATCACTAGAATCAGTGTAGAAAATTTTCTCCCCCAAAAACGCTTGGCATAAGCGATGATCGCGCAAATCGCTAGGCAAAATCGCCACGCTATGCGCTCCCATTCGCGCTAGAGGTGAGAGCTTATCGCACACATAGTTTTCAAAGCCATTGTGCCAGCTGATGTGATCAGGGCTTAGGGGCAAAAGCGCGTAGATTGCAGGTGTGGCGGTCCTTGTATAGTGCAGGGCAAAGGAGCTAGTCTCTAGAATCCACAAGGGCGTGTTTTGCTCATAGAGTGTGATGAGCGGTGTGCCGATATTGCCCCCAGCGCGTGCGCCATAGGGGGAGAGGAGGAGTTCAAGCATTTGGGTGGTGGTAGTTTTGCCATTAGTTCCGCTAATCCAGATTTGTGTGTGGGGCGTTGGCTTTTGCGCGCTTTTGCGGGAGTCTGCGGCGTGGGCTTGCTCATTATCGCCTAGATAAATCCCTTCGCCCACGCCTTGACAACCCGCAAAATCATCGCAAAATCCTGCCGCCTGCTGGGTGGTTAGATTTTGGGCGTTTTGGGTAAAAATCCTAGAATCCTTTGCTGGCTCGCTTAGAGTTGCGGCGGTGTCAAAAGTGGATTCTAGGTTTTTACAATCCTGCCGCCTATCTGCTTGGCTACAAAACACATTTTCAGCCCCTGCGTTCTGCGGCGTTTTTAAATTTGCGGCATTTTCCCTAGAATCCACTTTTTCTAAAGAAACTGCGTTTTGACTCTCGGCGTTTTTATCGTCATTGCGAGCAAATGCGGTAGCATTTGCGTGGCAATCCATAGATTCTGCGCTAGCTTTAGAATCCACTTGCGTGGATTTGTGGATCGCCACGCCGACCTTGTCGGCTCGCGATGACAGAGAGAGAGTTTCATCAGCTTGCGATGACAATTGGGGCGTTTTTCCAAAAGTGGATTCTAGGGGTTGCGTGGATCTTTCACACTCGGCGCGATTGTCTTCTTCACAGATTCTAGGAGTTGTGCTTGTTTGCTTATCCATCTCGGCGCAGGATTCTAGGATTTGCGATGAGAAAACAAGCGAAGCGGTGCAAGGCGGAGCCGCAGCAGGTTTCTTTAGTAAATCGGGGCTTTGCGAGCGCGTGCAAGAGCGCATACTTGAGGTATGTAACCGAAGCGCGCGCGAAGCAATCAAAGATTTATCGCGCAAAACAAGCGAAGCGGTGCAAGGCGGAGCCGCAGCAGGTTTCTTTAGTAAAGCCGAATCCACCAAAGAAGCCAAATCCCCACACAACCACCAAATGAAGTCATATTCACTAATTGCTTTCTTAGCCCCCCCAAAATACTTATGATCCGGCGGTATCCCGGGGCTTAGAATCTCTAGCACACTAGAATCCGCGCAAAACTCCCTAGAGTGCAGCAGCACATTCTCTACCCCCCCACCGCTAGAATCCACATTTTTCCCCTTATCATCATAAATCGCGCAAGCCTTCCCCAGCGCGTTTAAAAACGCCACGATAGGCTTAGTCGTAACGCCATAGCCCAAAATACTAATGGGCGCGCTAGATTCTAGGGCTTTGGCGATGTATTCAGCTTGCAGCTCTTTGGGCAGTGGCTCTAGGGGCATAGCAGTCCTTATCGCACTTTATCGCACCTTGAGACTTAGCAGGGCGATTAGGTTTGAGAGCAGCGCGATGATCCAAAAGCGGACGATGATTTTGTTTTCCGCCCAGCCCTTTTGCTCGAAGTGGTGGTGGATAGGAGCCATAAGAAACACGCGCTTTTTGCGCACTTTGTAGCTGCCAATTTGCAGCATCACAGACAAAGTCTCTACCACGAAAATTAGCCCGATTAGCAGCAGCAAGACTTCATTATTTGACACGATCGCCATATACGCCATAAAGCCCCCGATCGCCAAGCTCCCACTATCGCCCATAAAGACTTGGGCGGGGTGGCAGTTATACCAGAGAAAGCCTAGCAATGCCCCTATCATCGCCACGCCCACGACCATAAGCTCCCCAGCATTCACCATAGGCAAGAAGAGATACCGCCCAAACTCGACATTCCCCGAGAGATAGACAAAGACACACAGCGTAGCAAGGGCAAAGATTGAAGGCACGCACGCCAAGCCATCAAGCCCATCGGTGATATTTACCGCATTGCTCGTAGCTAGAAATACCAGAATCCAAAAGCTAATCATAAGCGCAGGATACGCGCTAAGGGTGAAAAGGGGCTTTTTCATAAAAGGGAGATAAAAATCACTCGCAAGCCCCGCGCCATAGTGCAGAGCCAAGCTCACGCCAAGTGCCGCTAGAAAGAGCAAGAGCATTTTCGCCCTAGCACTCATACCGGCATTAGATCTTTTGGCGATTTTCATATAGTCATCTCTTGCGCCGATAAGCCCAAAGATAAGCAGCGTGGCAACGCCCAAAATCGCATAGAGATTGCTAAGCTGGATACACAAAAGCGCGGCGATACTCGCAGAGATGATAAACACGCTTCCGCCCATTGTGGGGGTGTTGGACTTGGCTTTGTGCGTGGGGACATAGCTAGAGATAGGCTGGCTTGCCTTGCGAGCTTTCGCCCACGCGATAAATGCTGGCATAAGCCACACACACAGCACAAACGCGACAAAAAAGCTCACCCCTGCGCGGAAAGTAAGGTATTTGAAAATATTTATATCAAAATACGAGTAGAGATAATACAGCACACACACTCCTTACACAGCTGCCCACAAAGCCCACAGCCCACAAGCCTAAAATAAAGCGCAAATTATAGTAGTTTTACCTTAAAAAGTGTAGAATGCGCGATTTTTAAGCAAGCTACCTAGAATCCATTTTGATCTCTATGCTATCAAGCTATTTCAAGGAGTATTTGTGCCTCTAGTCAATCCCCAGAATCTCTCTTGCGCGTGTAAAACTACTGCGCTTTATGTAAGCCTAGTGCTTGTGGTGGCTAGCGTGGCGATTTTGCCTTTTTCTTACTCTTTTGTTTCTATCAAGCTTCCTGTCAATTTGCTATTTATCGCGCTTGGGGTGTTTGCGCTTGGATTTTGGCGCGAGTATAGGGGGCTTATGCGTGCGCTTGGGGGGATATGGTTTGCGCTTGTGTGCTTGCTTGTGGTAGTCATTATGGCGTATATTTCGCTCTTTTTCGCGGTGGATTCTAAGGCGACTTTGCAGGCAATCCGGCAGTATCTGCTAGAGCCTAGCCTTTTTCTTGTGCTTGCTTTTTTCATCGCTACAAAGCTTGATGAAAGAGGGCTAAGACTCCTGCTTCTAGGGCTTTGCCTAGCACTAAGCTATCACCCCATTGCTACGATATGGGATTTTTTCGCCAATGGTGGTGGGAAGTTTGGGTATAGGGCGACACTTAGTGCCTATACTATCGCAGAGACAATTTATGTGTTTTATCTCGTCTTTGCCTTTGGCTTAAGCTTGGCATTGAGTCTTTTTACCAAAGGTGCTGTAAAGCTTTTTGCCATTGTCTTGGTGTGTATCAACATAGCTGCGCTTATTGCAAATGGTGGGCGGTTTGCTCTTTTGGCTGGGCTAGCTATGCTTATTAGTCCATTTGTGCTGCTTGCGTATCGCTATAAACGACTCGTGCTAGGAGTGGTGCTGGCTTTATGCGTGGGGCTTGGATATGGTATTTACACGATGAGCAAAACTTGGGATGCACGCTACAATGTTTATAGTATGGTCAATAATTTTGCAGAAGTTTGGAGTGTCGCGCCAGCAGAGATGGGGCGATTTGCTCATTGTGATGAGTATTCTTGCTCTCCCCATTCGCTTGCCCCACACCCAAGCATTCAATGGGAGTATTCAAGCCTATCTAGACTCTCAATGCTAAAATCCACTTTGCTAGCCATAGCGCAAAATCCTTTCCGCCCCAATGGCTACCACTTCCAGCAGTTTTATCAAAATTTAGAGACAATTTTCCCCAAGACTTCCAAAAACTCTGTTTTCTTCTACCACTTCCACCACCACAATCACAATCGCTTTGCTTCATTTTGGTTTGAGTTGGGGCTGGTGGGGTTTCTTGGGGCGATGTTGTTGCCATTTTTTATCATTTATCGATTTTATCGCTTGCATTTGCGATTTACTAGCACATTTTCTAGCACAGATCGATCGCTTGTGCTTATCAATGGTGGTATTGTATTTGGGCTAATTGGGCTTGGCGTGAGCAATATATTTGACTGCATTCCTATCCGCGAGGGCAATCTTGTGCTATTTATCTTATTTGGGATTGTTTTAGCTGTATCGACACAATTACAAGCAAGGGATAGCTATGTCTAATATCTCTGTCATTATCCCTATCTACAATGTAGAATCCTACCTCGCGCAGTGTTTAGACTCTGTGCTAGGACAGAGCTATAAACATATAGAAGTCATTTGCATAGATGATGGCAGCACGGATTCTAGTGGGGCAATCGCGCAACAATACGCGAGCAAAGATTCTAGGATCATCTACATACAGCAGGAGAATCAAGGCGTAGCAGTAGCGCGTAATAATGGACTAGAGAGAGCAAGTGGAGAGTATATCGCCTTTATGGATCCTGATGATTTCTACCCCACCACCACGACCCTAGAGCGACTCTACACAAAGGCAAAGCACGCTAATGCGCTAATTTGCGGCGGTGGCTTTAGTGATTATATCAATGGCACAATAAAAACCACATACCCTAGAGAGTTTTATGGCTACACTTTCACGCAAGAAGGCTTTATTGATTATGATAAGTGGCAGTTTGACTTTGGCTTTCATCGCTTCATCTATCAAAAAGAGTTTTTGCTCACACACAATCTACACTACCCACCTTTGAAACGCTACCAAGACCCTGTATTTTTTATCCAAGCTATGCTACTAGCTAAGCGATTTTACGCACTCACAGACACCACCTACTGCTACCGCGTAGGGCACCAAGATCGCGCAAAATGGCAGGCAAAGCACTGGGGAGATCAAACAAAGGCAATGAGCGAGATCCTAGCCCTTGCCAAAGCCCACAATCTCCACACTCTCTATGATCTCACGCTATTTCGCGCCAGCATAGAGAGCCAGATACTTCTGCACCTAGTCAAGCGCGGCATTGCCCCATTGCCCCAGCTTATCGATCTAGCTAGCCTGCTTGATAGCAATCCAGCTAGAGTCAATAGCGACTATCCCTTATCCATATCTAAGCCTTACCCCACCTACTATGAAAGCCTGCTTTATGAGATTTCTACGCATATTGCCCAAAATATTGCGACCATAAATCTCTATCAATGTAAGCTTGGCAGAATCTTTACAAAAATTTTGCAGCAATATGCGCGATTTAAGAAGTGGAAAGCGCGTAGGAAATAGCAACTCCCCTTTGCTCTGCCCTACCTTAAAAGTGCCTATTTCGCGCCTTTGCGCGTGCGGTGTATCAAAAAAAAAAAAAACAGCTATAATTTCGCTTCCCCATTGATATATTTGATGATATGTTTGATACAAATTAAGGATATGCCGTGCCAGATACTCCCACGCCCAAAGACCCAGCCACCCCAAAGCCCCGCGCCACGATCCTTGTGTGCTACCATAAATTTTCTACACCTATCATCGCTAGCGAGATCCTACGCCCTATCATCGTAGGCGCGGCAAATATGGGCGAGGGAGCTAGGAGCTTGCAAGAGAAGCTAGAATCTAAACTGCCTAAAAATTTACGATTAGGGGGGGGGCAGATCGCGCTAGATTCTAGCTCTTCTCTGTCATTGCGAGGCGATACAATCGCCGAAGCAATCTATACAAACGCACAAAACGCGGATTCTACTCAAACGCACAACGAAGCTTTTTTAGAAATGGATTGCCACGCCGATACATCGGCTCGCAATGACAGGAGTAACGCACCAAACGCCAAAAATCCAATCAACTCGCAGGCGGAAGGATTTTGCGATGATTTTCTAAAGAAACCTGCTGCGGCTGCGCCTTGCACCGCTGTCGCTGGTTTTGTGGGTTGTCAAGCGGTGGGCGAAGGGATTTACCTTAGCGGTAATGAGCAAGCCCACCGCGCAGACTCCCGCAAAAGCGCGCAAAAGCCAACGCCCTTTATACTAAGAGATGATAGCGGGGAGAATATTAGCCACCTAAACGCCAATTTCTGCGAGCTTACGGCGATGTATTGGGCGTGGAAAAATGTGGATTCTAGCTATTATGGGCTGTTTCACTACCGCAGGATTTTGGATCTAAGCGAGCAAGCCCAGCAGATCCGCACAGACTATCCTATCATCGTCTCACCTCGCAGCTACAACCCTAAGCGACAAGGACTCACGACCGAGAATATCACCAAGCTCCTACAAGAATACGACATAATCCTCCCACAAGGCTACAAAAACCACTACAATCTCCCCTGTGATGAAGGGCTTGATAATTATGGGATCTATGCACACTACCACTACGCAAAAGATTTAGACAGGATCATCGAGCTTATCAAATCTCGCCACCCAGAGATGCAAGCCGCGCTAGAATCCACTCTTTTTACCTATCCGCCTAGGTGGCATATAGCCAATATTTTTATAATGCGCAAAGAGCTGTATTTCGCGTATTGTGAGTGGCTTTTCTCTCTGCTTTTTGACCTAAGCAAAGAAACTGATCTAAGCGACTATACTCCTTATCAAGCTAGGATTTATGGCTTCTTAAGTGAAAGAATGTTTAATATCTGGCTCGCATATCAAAGGCACACCCAAACCCTAAAAATCTTAGAAGCCCCTATGCTGCTTCTCACCAAGCATACCAAGCCCCTAATCGGCTGGGATATAAACGAAAAGCACAAGCGATTCTATCTCTTTGGGGTGCGTGTGTATAAAAAGAGCGTAAATCCCAAAAGCTAGGCTAGAATCCACTTTTGAAAGGTTGTTTAGCACGATTTTGAGGTCTGCAGTCGCCCAAAATCGCGTAGTCAATCGCATTGCTCGCCTAAGATAAATCGCAAATCCACTTTACAAAGGACATCGACAATGCCCAAGTCATTACATATTGTAGTTTGCACACATCAAGCTGGCTATATCTATGGCAGCGAGATTTTACGCCCTATCATCGTAGGCGCGGCAAATATGGGGGAGGACAAGATTCAAAGCCTGCAAAAAAGCATCGCGGCTAAAACGGGGGGGGGGGGAGCAGATTTTGCTAGATTCTAGCGGCGATAATATCTCTCATCTCAACCCCCACTTCTGCGAGCTTACGGCGATGTATTGGGCGTGGAAAAATGTGGATTCTAGCTATTATGGGCTGTTTCACTACCGCAGGGTGCTGGACTTTAGCGGCAAGACTAGGCGCAAAAAACGCCTTGATGTCAATCGCGTGAATGTCAAGCCTAGCGATATTGTGCGCAAATTTCGCCTAGATAGAGGCACGATCCTAGCCGAGCTAGAAAAATCCCCCATAATCCTAGCTAGCCCCATAATCGTCCCGCACGGCTTTGAAGTCTCATCTGCTATAAGTCAATACGACATCTACGCACGCGATCATCGCAAAAGGGATTTAGACATAGTCATAGACATTATCCGCGAGAAATTCCCGCATTTGGTAGAGTCTATGGAGGCAGTGCTTTTCACACCCGGCACGCCTCTTAGCTGGTGCAATATGTTTATCATGCGCAAAGATCTCTACCAAGAATACTGCGAATTTCTCTTTGGCACTCTGCTAGAAGCACAAGCTAGGATCGATCTAAGCGGATATAATGCCTACCAAAGCCGCATTTATGGCTTTATCGCCGAGCGACTGCTCAATGTCTTTGTGCGCTATAAGAGCTTCTCTGCTGGGATAATGCCAAGCTATAAGCACCACTTCGAGCTACGCGCCCCTAAGCCACTCTTTGGCACAGAGATCACAGGCGATACCAAGCGTATCTATGCCTTTAGCGTGCGTATCCACAAATCTAAAATCACTAAGGAGTAAATGTGAGAAATCTCATCGTAGGAGCAGGGCTTAGCGGGCTTGTGCTAGCCGAGCGGCTGGCAAATGACAGGGGAGAAGAGGTCTTGCTTATCGATAGGCGCGATCATATCGGGGGCAACTGCGCGGATAAGGATTGGGGCGGGATTTTGGTGCATAGCTATGGGGCGCATATTTTCCACACCAAAAGCCCTAAAGTCTGGGAGTATATCACGCGATTTAGCCTTTTCTACCCCTATATGCATAAGGTCTTTGGGCTTGTGCAGGGGCAGCTAGTGCCTGTCCCTTTCAATCTCAACGCGCTTTATGCGATTTTCCCCCACGCTCTAGCCAAAGAGCTAGAATCCACCTTGCTGCGCACCTTTGGCTTTGGCTCTAGGGTGAGTATTTTGGAGCTAAGGAAGCATAAAGAGCTAGAGATGATCGCGGAGTTTATCTATGAAAATATCTTCTATCACTACACGCTTAAGCAGTGGCAATGCCGTCCAGAAGAGCTAGATCCTAGCGTGTTTGCGCGCGTGCCGATTCTCATCGCTAAAGATGATCGCTACTTCCCAGCCGACCCGTATCAAGGCATACCACTAGAGGGATATAGCGCGGCATTTGCCAAGATGATCACCAATAAGCGCATAGAAGTGCGACTTGGCGTGGAGTTTAGCGAGCTGGGATCTAGGGGGATAGATGTGGGGGCATTTGATAGGGTGTTTTATAGCGGGGCGATTGATGAGTATTTTTCCTATAAATTTGGCGAGCTGCCCTACCGCAGCCTAGAGCTAAAGACACTGCGCCTAGAGAGAGAGTATTTTGGCAGTAATTCTGTCATCAACTACCCTAAAAACTACGACTTCACGCGCATAATCGAGCATAAATACTTCCTAGATACCAAGTCCCCTCACACTATCATCACTTATGAATACCCCAAAAAGTGGCAGCTAGGCGATGAGCGATACTACCCAATGCCCACCCAAGCTGCCAAAGCTGCCTATGAAGCCTATGCTAATGAAGCTAAAAGTCTTAAAAATGTCTTTTTCATCGGGCGTTTGGGGGCTTACCAATACTACGATATGGACAAGGCGATAGAAGCAGCACTTAATCTCTATGCAAGCTTGTAGCGATACAATTCGCACATTTCACCACAAGGAGACACAATGCTACACATTCTAAAGCGCAAGCTAACGACACTTCGCCATCTGCTAAGCCAGCTCCACAGGCTTCCCTACTTGCAAGAAGCCCTAGCCGATCCAAATGGGCTTGGTGGCTTGCAGCTACGGCTCTTTAATGCGCACATTCCGCAAGCATACTACGGGATTTTCTACAATATGCTTCTACACACTGATAAAAACTCCTTAAGGGGGGGGGCAGAATCTAGCTAGCCACAAGCCTGTCTGTGTCGATTGTGGTGCGCACGCTGGGCTCATTAGCGATATTATCCTGCGATGTGGCGGGCTTGTCCATAGCTTCGAGCCTAATCCTTTCCTTTTCAAACTCCTAGAATCTAAATATACTAGCTGCAGCGATGTCATCTTGCACAATGCCGCGCTCTCCACGCAAAATGGGCAAATGGAGCTACACCTTGACTCACTCGTCTCACAAGGAAGCTACCTTGCAGGCAGTGGGGATAGCAGAGACTGGGAGTGCGGGATCACTCATCAAGTAAAGACCATAGACCTATGCGAGTATTTGCAAAAGCTTTTGCAAGAAGTCCCCAGAATCTACTTCCTAAAAATCGATATAGAAGGCGCGGAGTTTGAGATTATGCATAAGCTTTTAGACCTAGACTTGCACGAGAAAATCGAGTATATCGCGTGCGAGACACACGAGCGGTATTTCAGCGATGGAGAGCAAAAGATAAGCGACCTACGCGCGCACATCGCTAGCAAAAATGCGAAAAATATCTTGCTTGATTGGATTTAGATTCTAGGAGCTAGAATCTAAACGCTGTGGATTACTAAAGAAGCTGTGGCTGCGCCTTGCTTTGCCACGCCACTGCTAGCGCAGCGGCTCGCAATGACAAAGCTTAGATTCTAGCTCTATCTTGCTCGCGGTAGGATTTTCAAAAGTGGATTCTAGGGTTTGCAATTTGCTATCGCCCTGCAAAAGATTCTAAGATTTGCGGTGGGGCTGTGGTTGCTTTGCGGATTTTCTAAAGAAACTTCGCTTCGCTCGTTTTGGGGAAGGTTAGCGACCTTGGCGGTCGTGCCTTTCACAAAATCCGCAACACTGCGAAACACAAAACTGAAAGCGTGAGATAGCCAAGCAACTAGGCAGCAAGATTTTCAAAAGTGGATTCTAGGATTGTAGATGAGAAATCGGGGCTTTGCAAGCGCGTGCAAGGGCGCATACTAAAGCGTATGTAACCGCAGCGCGCGTGAAGCAATCGCCGATTTATCGCTACAAGCCGAATCCACCATTAAAGCACATAGTGCGCTATGTCGATGATCCTGTGCGCATACCCCCACTCATTATCATACCACGCCATAACCTTGCACATATTCCCTAGCGTAAAGCTCAAATCCTGCGCGATAATGGCACTGCGCGTGTCATTGAGAAAATCACTGCTCACCCCATAGCAAGAATCTATCCCTAAAATCCCCTGTAACGCGCCTTGAGACTCTGCTGCAAAAAGCTCATTGATCGCCCTAGAATCCACCTTTTGCGATAAATACGCGCTTAGATCCACCATAGAGACATCTGCCACAGGCACGCGCACGCTATGTCCGTGGATCTTATCCTTTAGGCTTGGGAGGACTTTGTAGAGGGCTTTTGCCGCGCCTGTGGAAGTGGGGATAATGTTTAGCCCAGCGGCGCGGGAGCGGCGTTTATCGCTTGCGTGGGCGACATCTAGGAGACTTTGGTCGTTGGTGTAGCTATGGATTGTCGTAAGGCTCGCTCGCTCAATGCCAAACTCCCTCTCAAGCAGCATAGCAATGGGAGCTAGGCAGTTTGTCGTGCAAGAGGCATTAGAGATGATAGGCTGCCCAGCATAAGCGGTGTGATTGACCCCTAGCACAAAGGTAGGGGTATCATCAGTCGCAGGGGCAGAGATGATCACGCGCCGCACGCCTTTATCAAGGTGGTGGGCGACATCGCTAGATCGCAAAAATAGCCCGCTAGATTCTATCACCACCTCTGCCCCTAACGCGCCGAAGTCTAAATCAAGCGGATTAGCACAGGAAAAAAGCGGTATCTCACGCCGAGCTAGCGGGGCTTGGGGGGCTTGCTTGGTGGATAAATCTTGCAAGGCTTCTTGGCACTTTTGCTCGATGATAAGCGTATTATAGGGGTTACCTTGCTTCAATCGCACGCTTTGCCCTAGCGCGCCGTGCATAGAATCCTTTTCTAGCAGGTAGGCGAGATTCTCCGCATTTGCCACATCATTGATCCCTACAATCTCTATATCTTGCTCCGCGCCTTTTCCAAGAGCCGCGCGCGCGATCGCCCGCCCAAGCCGTCCAAATCCGTTGATAGCGATCCTCATTGATGAGCCTTTGTGCGTGGGAATTTGCGCGTATTATACACCATTAGCACGCTTGCGCCATAGCGACTTTAGCAAAGATTTATTAGAGTTTTTTTATAATGGCTGGATTTTTTGCCCGCCTAGATTCTACTTACAGATTCTACTTTGCAAGCGCAAAGAGTTAGACTTCACACAGGAGCTTTCAATGCCCAAACGCACGGATATTACAACGATTTTGCTTATCGGCTCAGGTCCCATTGTCATAGGGCAGGCGTGTGAGTTTGACTACTCTGGCACACAAGCGGCTAAAACGCTTAAATCCCTAGGCTATCGCGTGGTGCTTATCAACTCTAACCCCGCTACGATTATGACAGACCCAGAGCTAGCAGATCGCACCTATATCGAGCCTATCACCAAAGAAGTCGTGCGAAATATCATTAAGTGCGAGAGAGTCGATGCGATTTTGCCCACGATGGGCGGACAAACCGCGCTCAATATCGCTATGGAGCTGCACGAGAGCGGGGCATTAGAAGGGGTGCAATTCCTAGGGGCAAAGCCAGAGGCGATCAAAAAGGGTGAAGATCGCCAGGCATTTAAAGAAGCGATGCTAAAAATAGGAATGGATCTGCCCAAAAGCCACTATGCCTACACAGAAGAAGAAGCCCTAAAGGCTGCTAGTGAGATCGGCTTCCCGCTCATTATCCGCGCGAGCTACACGCTAGCAGGTGGGGGCAGCGGCGTGGCGTATAATATCCAGGAGTTTAAGGCATTGGCAAAGGCGGGGCTAGAGGCAAGCCCTATTAGTGAGATTTTGATCGAAGAGTCTTTGCTAGGGTGGAAAGAGTATGAAATGGAGGTTATCCGCGATAGAAATGATAATTGCATAATCGTGTGCAGTATCGAAAATCTCGACCCTATGGGCGTGCATACAGGGGATTCTATCACCATCGCCCCAGCCCTAACCCTCACAGATAAAGAGTATCAAAGAATGCGCGATGCCAGCTTCAAAATCCTGCGCGAAATTGGCGTGGATACAGGCGGAAGCAATGTGCAGTTTGCCATAAATCCACGCAATGGCAGAATGACGGTGATTGAGATGAATCCGCGCGTATCGCGCAGCTCCGCACTTGCGAGCAAGGCTACCGGCTATCCCATCGCCAAAATCGCCACGCTGCTAGCTGTGGGCTTTAGCCTCGATGAGATACAAAATGACATTACCGGCACGCCGGCAAGCTTTGAGCCTAGCATTGATTATATCGTTACTAAAATCCCGCGCTTTACCTTTGAGAAGTTTCCAAAGGCGGATTCTACCCTTAGCACGAGTATGAAGTCTATCGGCGAGGTTATGGCGATTGGCGGGAGCTTCAAAGAGAGCTTGCAAAAGGCGTTATGCAGCCTAGAGTGTGGCTACTATGGGCTAAACTCACTCACAGATGATCTAAACCTAGCACGCAAAGAAAGCCGCCGCCCAAATGCAGAGCGGCTGCTGTATGTAGCAGACTGCTTCCGCTTGGGGCTTAGTGTAGAAGAGGTGCATAGTCTCTGCCAGATTGATAGGTGGTTTCTCTCACAAATTAGCGAGCTAGTCGCCGCGCAAGAGTCTATCACAAGCGATGTGCTAAATGACCCTGCAAGGCTACGCCGCCTAAAATCGCAAGGCTTTAGCGATAAGATGATCTGCTATGAGCTAGGCAAAAAAGAGCGGCTAGAGATGAGTGAGAGCGAGCTGTATAATTTGCGCAAAGAGATGGGCATAGTGGCGGCGTATGAGGAGGTGGATACTTGTGCGGCGGAGTTTCTTGCAAAGACGCCCTATCTTTACTCCACTTTTGTGCCGAGTGGGCGCGTTGGCTTTTTACTAAAGAAACCTGCTTCGGCTTCGCCTTGCACCGCTTCGCTGGTTTTGGCTAAAAATGGCGATTGCTGCGGCGAGTCTGCGCTCATTACCACTCAAGGTAAATCCCTTGACTCGCCTTGCAAAGCCCCATTTTTAGCTCAAAAATCCTTCCGCGAGGATATTGCCCTAGAATCCACTTTTGAAAAATGCGAACAAAAAGCACAAAAAGTGGATTCTAGGGGTAACGCTCAAAGTTTAAACAAGTCGCAGGCGGAAGGATTTTGCGATGATTTTGTGGGTTGTCAAGCGGTGGGCGAAGGGATTTACCTAAGCGGTAATGAGCAAGCCCACCGCGCAGACTCCCGCAAAAGCGCGCAAAAGCCAACGCTAGCCAAAGTTATGATCATCGGCGGTGGTCCTAATCGCATCGGTCAAGGCATCGAATTTGACTACTGCTGCGTGCATGCCAGCTTCGCCCTAGCAGATCTAGGCGTAAAAAGCATAATGTATAACTGCAACCCAGAGACCGTAAGCACCGATTATGACACCAGCGATATGCTCTACTTTGAGCCTATTGACTTTGAGCGCGTGCGAGCGGTGATTGAGAGAGAAAAGCCTGATGGCATTATCGTGCATTTTGGAGGGCAGACACCGCTAAAGCTAGCAAACTCACTCACCAAAATCCACGCCAACATCATCGGCACAAGTGCCAAAGTCATCGACATCGCCGAAGATAGAGAGAAGTTTGCCCACTTTATCAACGCACTTGGCTTAAAGCAGCCAGAAAATGGCATAGCCTATACCAAAGAGCAAGCCTTCAGCGTGGCAAGCCAGATCAGCTACCCTGTGCTTGTGCGCCCGAGCTATGTGCTAGGCGGGCGGGCTATGCGGATCGTGCAAGATGCCGATGAGCTGCGCGTGTATATGGAAGAAGCCGTGAAAGTGAGCGAGGACTCTCCTGTGCTGATTGATAAATTCCTAGATCACGCTATCGAGCTTGATGTCGATGCCATAAGCGATGGCAAGGAAGTGTATATCGGCGGGATTATGCAGCATATCGAAGAAGCAGGGGTGCATTCTGGAGACTCTACCAGCGTGCTGCCAAGTGTGAGTATCGCAGAAAATCTACTTGAAGAGATCCGCCAAAGCACGCGCAAAATCGCCCTAGAGCTAGGCATTGTAGGGCTTATCAATATCCAATACGCGATCCACAAAGACACGCTCTATATCATCGAAGTAAATCCTAGGGCTTCTCGCACCGTGCCATTTGTGAGCAAAGCAAGCGGGATACCGCTAGCAAAGGTCGCTACACGCGTAATGTGGCAAGGGGATTTGCAAGAGGCTCTAAAGTTTTATGATACGCATAATCGCATAGACTTCACCAAATCCCCACTAGAATCCAAGCCCTACACACATATCGCGGTCAAAGACTCTGTCTTTCCATTTCAAAAGCTTAGCGGTGCGGACTTGCTGCTAGGACCAGAGATGAAAAGCACCGGTGAAGTTATGGGGATTTCTACAAGCTTTGGGATAAGCTTTGCCAAGGCGCAAAATGCTAGTAAAAATACCCTGCCAAGCTCTGGCAAGCTCTTTTTATCCCTAGCAGATTGCGATAAGCCCTATGCCACACAGATTGCTAAAAGCTTCATTGAGCTAGGCTTTAGCGTGTGTGCGACTGAAGGCACGCACAGAGTGCTAGAGAGCGCGCAAATCCCATCATCGTGCGTGCTGAAAATCTCTCAAGGTCGCCCCAATATCCAAGATTTGATTATGAATAATGACATCGCGCTTGTGATAAACACCAGCGATGATAGCCAGACCAAAGATGACGCCAGAGAGATCCGCCGCCAAGTGCTTAAAAGCTCTGTGCCATACTTCACCACCATAGCCGCCGCGCTTGTAGGCGCAGAATCTATCCGCGAAATCCAGCACAATGACATCAATATCCCGCAAGCATTGCAAGACTTCTTTCAATAAGAAGCCTAAAGAGCCTTTGGCAGAGTATGTCGCGCTATTGTGTGAGCGATACGCTCTGCTAGCGTTCCGCCCAAAGGGTGCTAGCTTTGTGGTGCTATCTAAAAATGAAAAACATAAGCAAATCCTAGAATCCACTTTTGATAAACCTGCCGAAAATAAAAAAGTGGATTCTAGTGATGAAGCTTTTTCATCGTCATTGCGAGCCGACTTGTCGGCGTGGCAATCCATACAAACAAAAACACACACCCTAGAATCCACTTTTGATAAAAACGCACAAAAAATACAAAGCATAGCTTCTTTAGCAAAAGTGGATTCTAGTGATACTCCCATTTTTGCTACCGCAAAAACTATAGATTGCCACGCCACTGCTACGCAGCGGCTCGCAATGACAGAGAAAAACGCCAAAACACACAAAGCCAAACTTTCCAAACAACCGCCGATCTTCCTAGCCCAGACTGACACCACCGCCGGCTTCCTCTGCTCCTCCCCCACGCTGCTCAATCGCGCCAAGCTCCGCCCAAGTAGCCAAGCCGTGCTAAAGACATTTGCTAGCTTGCAGTGCGCCACACAAGAGCTACGAGTCCCTATATCTCACCGCCACTTTGTCCGCCGCGCGAGCAAGACAAGCGTTATCCTACCTAGTAAAAAATCCTTCCGCATTGTCAAAGAGCCTTTACATAGGGAGTTTTTGCGCTATTTTGGGGGTCTTTGCTCCACTTCTGCCAATCGCACCAAAGAGCCATTTTCCCTAGAGTTTGCTCTGCAAGTAGCCGATGTGGTGATCGTGGATTCTAGGGGGCTGTATGAGGATAAGCCAAGTGCGATCTACCGCCTATCACGCACACGCAAAAGACGCGCTAGATAATAAGGCTCAATCTCACCACAAAGGATAAGTATGGCAACACAACTAAATGCGATTAGGGGGATCTTGTAGGGATTCGGCTTTGGGTAATCATTGCACTGATTTCACAAATTTTGAGAGAACCGCAGACTTCAAGTCTAGCTCCCCCTCAAAATTTGTGAAAAACAGCACAAGCAATACCGCAAATCCTAGAATCCTAGAAGAAGAAAGCCAAGCCCCCACTCGTCATTGCGAGCTTTGCGGAGCAAAGCGTGGCAATCCATAAGCACAAAAAACGCAAAAGTGGATTCTAAGAAAAACGCCCAAATAGAGAAGCCCTAGAATCCTCGTTTTCACACAATGCGCTTTTTTGTCATTGCAAGACACTGCGCAAGCAGTGGCGTGGCAAAGCGTAGCTTCTTTAGAAAACAAGCGAAGTGGTGCTAAGTGTAGGCTATGCCAAGCTTATGGTAGAAATCGTCTTCCCAGAGACGACACTCACGCTTTTTGTCCTTGCCTTTTTGCTCTGCTACTTCTACGCACTACACTCTCCAAGCAAGCCCAAGTCCTATCTCCTTGCTCTGCTAGCTTTTGCCTTTGGCAATGCTGCAATCTATCTCAAAGAAGTCGCCTTTGTCATTATCTCTGGCTTTGGGCTAGCGCATATCGCCCTATCACTGCTTGAAAGTTTTATACGCACCAAATCCCTTACACTCACTAGGCGTATTTTTCTGCTTGATATAGCCCTAGCACTCTCTGGCGTGGTGTTTCTAGGGGCGTATGCCTACTTCACGCGCGGTGGCAGTGGGGACTACTCGAGTATGGAGGTGTATTCATCTGTGCGGCTTTTTGCCGTGCTTTTCTTAAGCGCACCTTTGCTTAGCATAGCACTGCCTGTGGCACTTGGCTTCCGCCTATATCGCGTGATAAAGGGCGATACTATCGATGTGTTTTGGGATAGTGTGGGGCTTAGCGCACTTGCCTATATGCTCGCATTTATCGCGCTTGGTATGGGGAGCTTTCATTATTTCACCCCGGCAAATATCCTAGCAAGCTTGTATCTGCTCTTTTTGCTAGGGCATTATGCGTGCATTAAGAGATGGGGATTTAGGGTAATTACCGCAGTAGTGCTGGCTATCTTGCTCACCTCATCAATCCCGCAAGGTATCCACTATCTCACTCTCTACAAAACGCAAAATAACAATATGAATGACACAATGCGCTATCTTGCTAGCTATCTTAAGAGCCACCCACACACGACCATCTACTTTGAAGGCTTTGGGCGTGGAGTGGATCGCTACTATAATGCGTGGAGTTATCCTGCGATATTTTCTATCCTGCCCACAATCTTTGGTGTAAGAGAGTTTGACATAGCCAGCAAAGAGCCTAATGGCACTTCCTTTAGCATAGATCCGCGCTCATCTCTAAGCTTTTTTAACTCCCAAGAAGTTAGCACCCCAGATTCTAGCGACTTGCTCATCATCACCGCACTAAGCGATATGGATATTGCGGATTCTAGGATTACAGAGCTAGAAAGCTCACAGGAGCTGTTGTTTAAGACAGACAATCACCCCTATTTCCCACAATACACGCTTATGAGCATAGGGGCAAAGCTCCTGCAAGATCTGGGTATTTCTCACCCTTTAAGCAATTATGGCAATCCCTACCGCCTCCCAGCCCAGAGCTATATCTTCCGCATTCCCTAGAGCAAGTAAAATGGGCAAAGTCGCGCCCTTTTGGTGTGATTTTTGAGATTTTCTGCTATAATCGCGCCTTGGCGGACGCGTAGCTCAGCTGGTAGAGCAACTGACTCTTAATCAGTGGGTCCAGAGTTCGATCCTCTGCGCGTCCACCACTTCTTACCTCCGCTTAAAGTCTTAGCAAAGTCATCTTATCTTCGCATCTATTCCACCGCTCACCACATTAGCCTATTTATTTATATCACGATCTTTGATACCCTAGAATCTAGTATTACACAAATATAAAAAATAATAATATAATACGCCAATCTTTTCACAAGGCTCATCGTGCAGACATCATTTCTCAAAGATTCTACCACGCGATCTCGTGTGGATATTTGGCGAGTTTTTCTCCTAGGGATAGTGCTATTTGTGGGATCATCTAGTGCAAAACTTGCTAATGCCACAGAGAATCACACCCTATCCATAGCCATATCCGCGCCTGTTGGTGCGCTCAATCCTCACGGCTATGGCACAAACGCAATGTTTGCGCAAAATCTCGTCTATGAGGGCTTAACCAAGCTTGATAAATCCGGCAATATTATCCCTAGTCTTGCGACCTCGTGGGACATTAGCCCTGATGGCAGAAGCTATACTTTCCACCTGCGCAAGGGCGTGCGCTTCTCTAATGGCGAGATCTTTGATGCCGATGTTGTTTTGCTTAATTTCACCTCTATTTTGCAGCACAGAGAACGCCACAGCTGGGTAGGGCTAATCCACGCGCTAGATTCTGTGAAAAAGCTTGATCCCTACACGATCGTGCTTACACTGAAATACCCCTACACACTCACACTAGATGAGCTAGCCTTTGTCCGTCCATTTCGCTTTTTGGCAAAAAGTGCTTTCCCTAGCGATCTTAATCTAACCACCTACAACCCCACCCCCATAGGCACCGGCGCGTATATGCTAGAGAGTAGCACTGCAAGCACAATAACTTTCCGCAAAAACCCTTACTATAAAGATTTTAGTAGCTCACAATCCCAAGCCAGCCCCCCTAAAACACCCTATTTTGACACCATCATCGCTAAAATCATCTTTGAGCCAAGTGCGAGATTAGCCGCCTTGCAGGCTAGACAAATTGATGCGATCTATGGGCTAGAGCTAGTCTCGCTTGATATGTTTAACACCGCGCGGAAAAATCCACGCCTACGCACCTACACAAGCGCACCGCTCTCCACCATACTCCTAGCCATAAATCCACGCACCAAAGCCCTAGAATCCACTTTTGCTCGCAAAGCCCTAGTGCAAGCCCTAGATACAAGCGCACTTATCCCAAGCGTCTTTGGCGATCTTGCCACGCAAGCTACAAGTATATATGCGCCAAACACAGCATTGCTACAATCTGTGCGATTCCCCAAGCTTCCGCCACATCAATGCGATATGGCACACACCCCCAAAGACCCCATAGAGCTAATCTACCCAAGCAACAACCCCCAGCAAAAAATGCTCGCACAAATTATCCAATCCCAAGCCAAAGCCTGTGGCATACCCCTACGCATAAAAGGCATAGAGCCTAGCGCGTATAAAAAGCATCTTATCAACAATACTTTCGAGCTTGCTTTCACGCAAACTTGGGGTGCGCCTTATGAGCCACTTAGTCATCTCTACTCAATGCAAAAAGAAGGGTATATCGAGTATAAGCTCCTGCAAGCCCTAGAATCCACGCGCGCGCAAGACTTCCACAAGCACACGACACAAGCTATCCACGCTAGCACGACTAAAGAGCTACAAGATCATCTCAACACTGCCCTATCGCTACTCTTTGATGCCTACATACTCTTCCCCATAGCCCACCAGCGCAATGCCGCCATTATGCGCAGTGAGATTAAAGGCGTAGAAATGGGCGCACTTGTAGTCGAGCTTCCTATAGCTGAGTGGTATCAATAATGCACAAAACTAGATTCTGGCATATAGCACGCCAAACACTTCAGCGCGTGCTTTACCTTATCCCTATTTTGCTTGTAGCGTCATTTGGGATTTTTATGCTACTGCGCTTAAGCGTGGGCGATCCTATCGCGCAGTATCTCACTCTATCCAATCTCCCCACCACGCAAGAAAACATCGCATTTTTAGAAGCAGAATTTGGGCTTGATACCCCTCTTATATCCCAATACATCGCGTGGCTATACAAGGCTATCACGCTAGATTTTGGGACTTCGTTTATGAGTGGAGAGCCTGTGAGTGCGGTCTTTTTCTCTCGCCTACCCATAACCTTAACGCTCGTTGGTATAGGGGTGGTGCTTATAGGGGTTTTTGCTAGCATTTTTGGGAGTATTAGCGCATTATATAAAGAGAGATTCCCAGATATTGTGATAAGTATTGTGTGTTTTATAGGGGCGTGTATGCCAAGCTTTTGGCTAGCATTTTTGCTGGTGTGGGTCTTTGCCATTACGCTAGGGTGGCTGCCTGCGGTGTGGGACTCTACTCTATCAAGCTTTGTGCTGCCTAGCATAAGTTTGGTATTTATGTCGCTTTGTGTTACGACAAGACTTTTACGCACAAGTATGCTTGAAGTGCTGGACTCTCGCTTTGTCCTCTATGCCAAAATCCGTCAGCTTCCGCGAGCAGTCATCACCTATAAGCATATTTTCAAAAATGCCATTCTCCCACTACTAGCGATAATGGGACTACACATCGGCGAGCTGCTAGGTGGTGCGCTTATTATTGAGAGTATCTTTGGGATACCGGGTATTGGGCTATATTGTATCCAAGGCATAGCCAATCACGACTATCCCATTATCCAATGCTTTGTGATCGTGCTATGCGTGGTTTTCACGCTGGCAAATGTGCTTGTTGATGTGCTATGTGCCTATCTTGATCCTAGAATTTCTCTGTAATGGATATGTATGCTAAAGCTCACTGCTATTTACACATCTTCGCCTAAAATCCACAAACACTTCCCACTACAAGGCAAGATCGCTCTTTGTGGTATCGCGCTTTTGCTACTTATATGCGCTTTTACTCCGCTTCTTAGCCCATATCAGCCCGATATGATCGATCTCTCCAAGCAGCTAGCCCCTATGAGCAAAGAGCATTTACTAGGCTGCGATCACTTGGGGCGAGATATTTTCACAAGGCTTGTTTATGGCGCGTATATCTCGCTTGGGGCAAGCCTTTGTATCATCGTGCTTGTGGTAGTGATCGGCATTTGTGTAGGTGGGGTGGCTGGGGCATTAGGAGGAGTGTGGGACAGGGTGATTATGCGCGTGTGTGATGTGTTTTTAAGTATGCCTACGATGATTTTGGCATTGTTTTTTGTGGGGGTGCTTGGCTCTGGACTATGGAATGTGATCATCGCTATAACGCTCACGCATTGGGCATTTTATGCGCGTATATCTCGCTCGCTCACGCTCTCTTTGCGATCTAAGGAGTATGTAGCTATCTCGTATATGCAAGGACAGAGCTTTTGGCAAAGCTTTAGACAGAATTTTCTCCCAAATTTATGTATCCATATACTTGTGCTTGCCACTATGGATATAGGGCATATAATGCTTCACATCGCTGGGCTATCTTTCATCGGGCTAGGCGTGCAGCCACCGCTCGCAGAATGGGGGCTTATGCTTAGCGAGATGAAAGACTCCCTATATAGCGCACCGCATTTGCTGCTATATCCCGGAGGCGCGCTTTTTATCACTATCGCGCTTTTTTCTCTGCTGGGAGAGAGCTTGAAGCGGTTTTTCACTACACATTTAGAAGATGTGCGTTATGGCTAAACCTCGGCTAGCACTCGCGCATATCTCTGTATCTTTTGGCACAAAGCCGCTGCTTACAGACATTAGCATATCGCTAGAATCTGGGCAAATCACCGCGCTTGTAGGCAGAAGTGGCAGTGGTAAAACACTCTGTGCCCTAGCCTTGCAAGGCTTGCTTCCCTCTAATCTCACACAAACTAGCGGATCTATCTTGCTTGATGACACGCCGCTTGCTACCGCGCATAAAGCTAGCGCGACTCCCATCATCGCAAGCATTTTGCAAAATCCCCGCACTTGCTTTGATCCACTTCACACGATGCAAAGCCACATTGCAGAAAGCGTGCGTGCGTGGGGCAAAGCCTATGATCCTAAGCAAATCGCTAGCTTGCTAGATACACTAGGGCTGGATTCTAGTGTGCTAGATCGCTATGCTTTTGCGATGAGTGGAGGTGAGCTACAACGAGTGATGATCGCTATCGCCCTGCTTGCAGATGCGCAATTTCTCATCGCCGATGAGCCTACAAGCGATTTAGACGCCATTGCTACGCAAGAGATTATGCAGATATTACAACGCATTTGCAAGGAGCGTGAGATAGGGATCTTGCTCATCACGCACGATACTAGGCTTATGCGCATAGCTGATAGAAGCTATCATATAGATGCTGGAAAGATCATTGATGATATAAGAGGTTTTTATAATCCATTTACACATACACCGATATATGATAGGCAAAAACTAGAATCCACTTTGAGACTTTTGCGCCTGCGACATATCAGCAAAGTCTATCCTATCACCACTGCTTCTGCCACCACTGCGCTAGATTCTATCTCGCTTGAGATATATGCAGGGCAGAGACTTGGCATTGTAGGTAGAAGTGGTAGTGGTAAAAGCACGCTAGCAAAGCTTATCGCACGCCTAGAGAGAGAGTCTAGCGGGCAGATCACCTACCCAGCGCATTGGCAGACTCACAAGAGCTTAAAGTCTCGCCGACATTTCTACTCCCATATTCAGCTACTTTTCCAAGATCCCATAAGCGCGCTAAATCCCAATCAAACTATTTGGCAGAGCCTAACGCAAGGGCTTCATCATCTCCGCGGCATTACTGATAAAGCCGCGCAAGAGCAAAAGATCTTCCCCATACTAAGCGCACTAGATTTAGACCGCGCACTTTTGCACACCTATCCTGCTATGCTTTCTGGCGGGCAAGCCGCTAGGATCAATCTCGCCCGCGCCCTTGTTGTAGAGCCACAGCTGCTAATCCTTGATGAAAGCACTTCAAGTCTTGATAGCCACACTGAAGCGATGATCCTAGATTTCATCGCTACAATGCACGCAAATAATCTCACAGACAAGCAACATCTAAGCGTGCTATGTATCACACACAATCTCGCCTTAGCACGCGCATTTTGCGATCGTATTGTGCTTATGGATTCTGGGAAGATCATTGAGATAGTCGCGCATAATGAGCCTTTCACAAGCCCACAAGGCAAATTACTAGAATCCACTTTTACTACCGCTGCCGCTTCTGCCGATAGTCGCGCCACATAATAGGACAAATAGTCGATAAATGGATCTAGATTCTAGGGCGGCTTGGATTCTCACTCTTGCTTATCTTCTCCCTCATCGCATTCCCCCTCTCTTTCTCCCTCACTCACCCCATCTCTTGGCTCATCGCTTATATCATCACTATGGCTAGTGTGGTTGAGCGATTTTGATTGTGGGATTGATTTTTTCGTCTTTGCTCCTAGGGCTTTTAATCTATCAAATCTAGATTCTAGCCCGCCCTTGCCTCGCAGCTTTGTATCCATAGCTGCTGCTGCACTTTGCGCACTTTGCAAGCCTCGCGCCATTTTGTCAAAATCACTGCACACATCGGCAAACTTATCATAAAACTTCCCGATCTCATCAAATGCCTGCTTGATATTCTTATCGCTTTGGATATGCTGCCAAGTGATAGCGATCGTCTTTAACGCCATAAAAAGCGTATGCGGCGTGGTGAGATAAATCTGCTTAGAATACGCATAGTCATACAAGCTAGAATCCGCCTCTAAGGCTAGATCTAAGATATTGTTATAGGGGATAAAAAGCAGCACAAAATCATAGGCATTTTCTATGTCTTTATAGGGTTTGCTTGCTAGCTCATCAATGCGCGCTTTGAGATTTTGCGCGATTTCTTGGGTGTTTATCTCTGTCTCATCATCGCAAGTTACGGCATTTGGCAGGGGGAATTTGGCATCGATGATGATTTTGCGCTTTTCATCAAGGCTGACAATCGCATCAGGGATATATCGCCCGCCTTGCGTGTGGAGCTGCTCTTGGAGGCTATACTGCCTACCTTGGATAAGTCCGCTACTCTCAAACACCCTTTTTAGCTGCAGCTCGCCGAAGTTTCCGCGCAGCTTTTTATCACCCTTTAGGATCCGCCCTAGCTCTTGCGCACTTTTGCTCATCTCTTGGGAGTATTTGAAGGCGTTGTCGATGTTTTCTTTCAATTTGGCTTCATTTTGCAAAAGATTTTTTTGATACTCTTCAACGCGTTGTTTAAGCGGCGTGAAAACCTCATCTAAAATCGCTTTAGAGTCCTTAGTGAGTGCGAGCTTATTTTCATTCAGCAAGGCGGTCTTTTGTAGCTCTAGGTGCTTTGCTAGCTCACTTTGCAAGGTGCTTAGAGAGAGTTTATACTGCGCTTCAAGCTTGGAGAGATCTTGCTCATATTTATCTTGCAGCTCTGTCTTTTGGCGAGTAGAGTCTGCGCGCTGCTCTTGGAGTCGCTCATTGGCAGTATTAAGCATAGCCTTTAGGCTGGCGATTTCTTGGAGTGCTTGGATATGGCTAGATTCTAGGGATTTGGCGGTGGATTCTAGGGCTTGGGTTTTGAGCCTGTCTTCTTGGCGAAGTGTCTCGCTTAAGTGCAAAGCCTTTTGTGCGGTGATATAGCGCGCATAGAGCAAAGCCCCTACCCCACCTAATCCAAACAACGCAATAAGCAAAATACTATCAAGCAATGTCATAGTGATCCTTGTGATCAAGTAGTATTGTAAGTGCTGGGTATTGTAGCGTAGAATGTAGCTAATGCGTATGAAGTAGCCCCTTTGCAAAGGGGCAGAGATTTTGGGCAATGCGCTAGAGTATTATGAAAGCCATACTAGTCATATAGAGACACTAGGTGCTAGCCAAAAGCAGCTTGACTTTGCTACTTTGGTGCATTTTGCGATCTCTCTTGTCGCGCCATTGTTTGAATACATTATGGATAGCAAGCACGAAGGCTTAATAATCGATAGGATTTTGCCTGAAATAATTGGGGTGGGTAGCAAAGCGCAGTGCAAAAAGCCCTTGCCTTTATCGCAAATGATGTAGATTTAAAGCAATTAGGCATTTTCTTAAAGAGTATTATGCGATTTTTGATCTGCTACTAGAATCCACTAGCAATGTCGATAATGTAGAAAAAGATTGCAATGGCTTTACCCCACTGCTCCTTGCCACAGAGATTGGCGAAGTGGAGTGTGTCAAAAAGCTTTTAGCCAAAGGTGCAAATAAAGAGCATAAAAATAGCGATGGCTACAATGCCTATGCGATAGCAGAGCATTTTCATCATATAGAGCTAATGAGCCTTTTGCGCTAAATACATAGCCCAAATCCTAGAATCTAGTGTCCTTCAAAAATGAGCGTGAAGTCTTCAAAGTTTGCATCATAGTTATTAGGTGCTTTAGAGCTAGGATTTGGGCTGCCCTCTAATGGGAGATCGACAAAATCATCTTGCAAGGGAGCTTTGGGGCTTGGGCTTTTTGGAGAGGTTTGGGGCTTGGGGTGTGCTTGCTTAGGCTTTGGGTTTTGGTTTGGGGCTTTTTGGAGAGGTTTGGGGCTAGAGTGCGGGGCTTGCTTAGGGGGTTTGGCATTTTGTATGCGGGCATTGATTGTGGCAGCGGATTTGTTTTTATCGTGCAGCTCTATCAATGTGCTTTGGTTTTTCACGCGCGAGTATTTGGGGATATAGGATTCTAGGGCGCGGATTTTTTTCCCAATGCTTAGATAGTAGGATTCTGCGAGTTTATTGCTCGCGCGATCTTTCTCCCATTTGAAGCCTTTGTTGTAGGATTTGATGATGTTTTTGTGATTGCCCTTGTGGTATTTATGCCAATACATCAGCGAGTCCAACGCCACTTGACTAGCAAACCTCCTATCATCGATAAGCAGCTGTCCCATAACATTGCGCGTAAAAGGCGTATCACTATAACTAGAGTAGTATTTAAGCACCACAGGGATATGCGCGTGATAAAGCCCAGCAGAAGGATCAGAAAAATTCATCATATATGCCCCAGCGCACGACTCTTGCCACGCGATTGCCGCCATTGTGTAGCCCATACCCTTTGGTGCGCCAAAGTTATAGGCGTAAATGATGTGATCTCTTTGGGCTTTGGTGAAGCGGTTGAGATTAGCGCACTCCACTTGGGGGAATTTCGCGCTAGGAGCTGCTTGCAATACGCTAAAGGCGCAGCACAGCGCAAGGATCGCAGATAGCTTGGGGGATTTCATAAAAGCCTTTTAATATTGGATTTGCTACAATGGCGCATTATACCCAAAGACAAGGACACTGATGTCATCTAGCGATTTGCAAGCAACTCAAGAGCTGCTAGTAGAGATTCTCACAGAAGAGCTTCCCGCACTCCCCTTTCTCAAAGAGTGGGGCAATATCGCGCACAAATGGGAGCAGGCATTAGCGCAGTTTCACATACAAGCCCCTTGCGAGCTACACTACACACCCCGCAGGATTGCTATTTATAGTCGTGCTTTTCCTACGCATACTGCTGCGCAGATACAAGAATTTTTTGGACCGCCTTTGGCGATAGCTTTTATTGATGGTGATAGGAGTAAGGGGCTTAGTAAAGCAGGGCTAGGGTTTTGTAAAAAGGTAGGGATGATAGATTCGACTTTGGGTGAGCAATTTGACAAGATTGAAAATTTTGTGAAAGGCACGGACAGGGAGTCCGCTAACCTTCCCCAAAATTTTCAAAACTTGCAAAGCCCCACCGCAAATCCTAGAATCTTGGGAGACAATCGGGGCGGTTTTGAAAACTCCGCACAGGATTCTAGCCCACAAGCTGAGTCCTTGTTGCAAGTAGTAGAAAAAGACGGCAAGCAAGTCCTCTATGTCCGCAAAACTCAAGCCGGACTAGAATCTAGGCAGGTGCTAGGCGAGATAGTAGTGGCATTTATCCGCTCATTACACTTTGGCAAGAGTATGCGCTGGGGGGACGCTCAAGAGGGCAGTGGGAGTGAGAGCTTTATCCGCCCGATCCGTAATATTATGATACTACTAGATTCTAGCGCGATAGATTCGGCTTTGGGTAGCCATAGCGGCGATTTTGTGGATTTTAGGGCAACCGCAGACCATCAGTCTAGCTCTGCCCCAAAATCCACAAAAAGCACCACTAGCCCCACCGCAAATCCTAGAATCTTGGGAGACAATCGGGGCGATATTGAAAAATCGGCTTCATCGTCATTGCGAGACACTGCGGAAGCAGTGGCGCGGCAATCCACACAAACATCGACACAAGCCCTAGAATCCACTTTTGATAATGCCAACGCCAAAACACAAAAAGCCCGATCACCGCAAACATTCGGTCAGCAAAGTAAAGCAGCGACACTCCTGCACCGCTCCTACACCCCCAAACAACAAGACCTCCTAGAATCCACTTTTGATAATGCCGCCCAAGAAATGTGCGCAAAGGAAGCGTGGGTGCAAATCACAGGGCTTGATGACTACTTACACAAGCTGAAAAATGGCGGCGTGATCCTTAGTGCTGATGAGAGAAAGCAGCGGATCTTAGAGCAGATCCAAGCCCTAGAATCCACTTTTAGCCTGCAAGTAGAGTTAGACTCTGCTCTTTTAGCCCAAATTGTCGCTATCACAGAGTATCCTACCGCGCTGCTAGGGGGATTTGATGAGCGATTTTTAGCCCTGCCAGAAGAGGTTATCACTACTTCAATGAAAGAGCATCAAAAATATTTTGCCGTGCGCAAAAATGGGCAGCTGTATAATGGCTTCATTGTCGTGGCAAACGCGCTTTGCGATGAGTTTAGTGCGATTATCAGCGGCAATGAACGCGTGCTAAAAGCGCGCCTAAGCGATGCAGAATTTTTCTATCGCAATGACTGCGCTATGCCATTAGACAAAAAACCTTTGGCAAGTATCGCCTATGTCGATGGGCTAGGCTCTATGCTAGATAAAACAAACAGAGAAGAGATTATCGGCGCGTATTTGGCGCGATTGTATGGGCTAGATAGCGCGATCATCACTCAAGCCCTTGCGTATGCTAAGGCGGATTTGCTTAGTGAAATGGTAGGGGAGTTTCCGGAGCTGCAGGGGATTATGGGGCATTACTATGCCCTAGCACAAGGACTCTCGCACGACATCGCTCAAGCCATTAAAGAGCAATACCTCCCAAATGGCGAGGACTCTGCCCTGCCAAGCAGCAAAATAAGCGCGATTGTAGCCCTTAGTGGGAAGCTTGAGAGCTTGCTTGGGCTTTTTAGTATCGGCACAATCCCTAGTGGCTCAAAAGACCCCTTTGCCTTGCGGCGTGCGGCAAATGGTGTGGTAAAAATCGCCCTAGAGTGGAATCTAGCCTTTGATGTGAAGCAGATCCTAGGCGATATGGCTAGAATCTGTGCCTATGATATTAGCCAAGAGAATCTCGCGCGATTGCAGGAGTTTATCATCGAGCGACTAGAATCCATTTTAGACATACCAGCACAAATTTTCCGCTCCGCTTCAAGGGGGACAAGCGCAGATCTCTGCACCATCGCTAGCAATGCCAAAGCCCTAGAATCCTTGCTTGTGCGCGATGATAGAGAAGCACTTATGGCAGTCTTTAAGCGCGTGGCAAATATCACTAAAGATATTATGGGGGATTCAGCTTGTGGGCTAGAATCGTGGATTGCTTCGTCGCGCTGTGTCGATAGACAACCAAGTCTTATCTCCTTGCGCGGCTCGCAAAACCACGATTCTAGCTCCACAATCTTAGAATCCCAAAACGAGGGCAAAAAACAAGCACAGGGTGAAAAATCCGCTTCATCGTCATTGCGAGTCTTGCGGCAGCAAGGCGAAGTCGCAGCAAGTTTCTTTAGTAAAGCCGAATCCACCAACACACAAGCGATTTTACAAAGTCTTGACACTTCACTCCTAACCCCCCCTGAATCCGCCCTCTACAACAAGCTCCTATCGCTCAATCTCCCCGCTCTCACGCATCCGCAGCATAAACTTGACGCGCTTTTTTCACTCAAAGAAGAGCTGGAGGTGTTTTTTGCTAGCGTGCTTGTCAATGATGAAGACCCAGCCTTGCGCCGCAATCGTAAATCACTACTTTATGCGATTTATGCGGAGTTTTGCACCATAGGGGATTTGAAAGAATTAGCCATTTAGGATTGCTATGCGCTTGGTGTGGTTGTGGATTATGATAGGGGCGGCTCTCCTAGCTAGCACACAAGAATCCCTAGAATCTACTATCCCTAAAGCTAAAGAAGCTCCTATATCATCACTAGATATAGGACTAAGTAGCGATACTAGTAGGACACATACATCATTTTTGCGGGTTAAAGACATTGATCTAGTCTCCTTTACCACTGCGGCGCATTTGGATTCTACTTTATTTAGTGCGCCCTTTGCCACGGGATATAGCGGACTATGGACAAAGCTATCGCTAGAGAGCGAGAGATTTTATGGATTCTACCTAGGGGGGGCGTTTTCTGCCATTGGGAAGCTTGCAGACTTTGCCGCTAGACCTATCACGCGCTATGATATGCAAACAGACCCTAGAATCTACTCTTTGCTTATCAATAACGATGAAGCAAAGGATCTCTTCTATACAAGCGATGCTGTGCATTTGCCAGCACTTTTTATAGGCTATGAGCATAAGAATATGAGCTTTCGTGTAGGGCGATATGATGCAGAATATGAGTGGATAGGAGACTACTTAGAGGGTGCGGAGATTTATGCAGATATAAAGGGTGTGCGCTTGGCACTTGGGGGATTCTACCGACAAACTTACGCCAACCCAGCAGAAAACACGCGCTATGGCTATATAAAAGATCTCTATGAAAAGCATCAAGGCTATGCGATCAATAAGCATTTTTACGCCGATGCAAATTACCAAAAAGAGCATTTTGGGCTGCGTTTATATGCAAACTATTTGGCTAGCTTGTATGTCGCTAGCGGACTTGCTGTGCGCTATACGAAGGACTTTGGATTCTGGGATTTGGGGATTAAGGCACACGGGACCTTTGTGAGTGCTGGGATACAAGACCCAAATCTTTGTGCCGACCCACAAGTCGCAGAGGAAGTGGGGCTTGCTTGCTATCAAAAGGGCAGCTTTGGCAAGCTTAATGGCGGCGTGGCGCATCTTGAAGGGCTGCTTGGCTTTGGCTACTTCCATCTCTCACTTGGCGCAGTGGTCAATGACAAAAATCAAGCCACAAATCTGCTGCCCATCTATGCGGATAATAACCCGCTTGAATACAACACTTACATTTATGGCGAGGGTGGGCGCACGGGGTATATTAAGCTTGATTATCGCGGGATAATGCTAGGCAAATCCTGTGAGCTAGGGGGGTTTATCGGGCTTGGAAGGACGATGTTTTTTGCCCCTGATGTGCATTACTCCAATCAAGTCGTAGGCGAGCTAGAGCTAGACTTCCCAAAAATCAAGTGGCACTTAACGCTTGTGTATTTAGATGAAGTGCGCTACTCTAGGACTTTGGTAAGCAAGCTCTGGGTAGGCTATAAATTTTAAACGATTAACACAATGGTTAAAAAATCTTTGTAGAATCCACTTTTCAACTATCTTTGGAGTGTAGCAAGGTGCTTGGGAACATACTTCTTGAAGACATATTTGGGGAGAATCTTTGTGGCTAAGGCGTGCCAGATCAGCATAGCCCTATGCTTAGGTGTATTGTTACACGCGCAGCCTATCAGCAAGCAAGCCTTTTTTGAAGCAGTGGAGCAAAATAGCATAAATCTCGTGCAAAACAAAGCACAATTTCAAAGCTTGCTAGAAACCCAGCGTGCGACAAACTCGTGGGAGTCGCCCTATACAGAGGTGGATACAGGCTTTGTCAAAAATGCTTTAGGCAAAAACGAAGTCTCTGTAACGGCACTTGTGATGCTCCGCCCTAAGCTTCCTTGGGTGCAAACACTTTTGCATAAGAGCCTGCGCATACAAATTGAGCAATATGATAAAGCTTATAAACTCTACAAAGAGCTAGCCTATATCGCTGCAAAACGACTCTATCTCTCCTATGTCCTTACCAAAGAAAAATACAATGTCGCGACACAAAGAGAGAGTAATTTCTACCACCAGCTACAAATCGCTAAAGCAAAGCTTGATGCAGGCAGTATGTCTAAAAAGGACTATATTAGCTTTAATAACTCCTACCTTGATGCCAAGCTTTTAAAAATGCAGACCCAAACCCAGCTCCTAGAGCTGCAGCGCACGCTACACCAGCTCCTAGGGCTTGTAGAAGCCCACACGATCGATCAAGAAAAAGTCGATGATGAGATTCTTGATAGCTTGCACGATATAGTTGTTGATAATCTACACTTTAGCTACACGCACATAGAGCCAGAATCCGCCTATAAACAGCTAGAGGTTTCACCATATTTGGATATCCTAGCCCTGCAAGCAAAGAATTATCAAACAAACGCCAAGCTCGCCAATCGCGACCGCTTTGAAGCCTTTGAGCTAGGTGGTGGGATCGCACACGCAGAGTCCAGCGACAATGCCCAGCTGCGATTTTCTATCCCGCTACCCATCACGCCCAAAAACACGCATTTAAAGCGCAAGTGGCTAGCCCTGCATAGCGGTAGTGTGCGTGAGAGCGAGATCACAAAAAACAATTTGCTCATCAGTGTGGATTCTTATCTTGATCAACTAGAATCCAAAAAAAGCTTCATAGAACTCCAGCAAGAAAATATCCAAAACAAAAAAGACCTAGTAGAAATGGGCAAAATCGCCTATGAATCGCAGAAAATCAGCTTGTTTGAATACCTAGCCTACCAAAATTCCTATATGGATAGCATTATCACGCTAGCAGATGCAAAGCTAGAGTATATAGGCATACAATCGCTACTTGAAGAAACCTTAGGGACAATGATAGGAGAAACACAATGAAACGATACATTCTAGGCGTGTTAATCGCATTTGGCACACTCTATGGCTACAAAGAAGTGCGCATAAGCCCTATCCAAGCACAAGGACTTGGGATCAAAGATATTGCCATAAAAAACCCAAGCATCACGCGAGGTGTGCCATTTAACGCATTTATTGACTTTGACAACAAAGACTCCACCACGCAAAGCTCTACCTTTGATGTTGTGGTAGTGGCGATCTATAAGCGAGAAGGTGAGCAGATACAACAGGGCAATGAGATTTGTGAGATTAGCTCTAATGAGTTAAATAATCTCTTTTTCGAGCTAGAAAACACCCAAAACAAGCACCGAGTCGCAGAAGAAATCGCCAAAAAAGATAAAGACTTATTCCAAGCTGGTGTCATCTCCCAGCGAGAATATCAGCAAAGCTATCTTGCAAGCAGAGAGCTTTATCTCAAGCTAAGTCAGCTAAGAAATACTTTCAAGCTTTTTGGGATTGATCCAGATAAACCTAGGGGGAATTTTGGATTCCGTGTTGTGGCAAGCTCTAGCGGGATCCTCTCTGTCGCGCCTAAAAATACCGGCGAGAAAATCCCAGCCTTTACCCCCTATGTAAGAATCTCTAAAAACAACAACCTCCTAGCGCGTATCAAAATCCCACTTTCTGTCTCCGACTATGTGCTACCCGGATCTAGGGTGTATAGTGAAAAAGGACAATATGTCGGTGAAATCACCACCATATCCGTAGTCGTGGATAAAAACAACAACTCCATAACCGCGATCGCCGATCTCAAAGAAGGCTCGTTTCGCGTAGGCGAGATTGCTGACATCTATATCGAAGGCAAGCAGCCCAAAGGCTCGTATATCGTGCCCTCAACGGCTGTGATTAAAAATGCTAAAGACAATCTCATCTTTGTCAAAACCCCCAATGGCTATCTCCCAAAAGTCGTGCAAGTCATAGAAAAGCGTAGTAAGTCCTTTATCATTGATGGCAAGGGCTTCAAGGGCAATGAGCAAATCGCCTCTGGCACACTTGTAGCACTAAAAGGGCTAATTAACAATATCGGGGTCGAGGGGCAATAATGCTAGCAAAAATCATCGAATGGTCTTTAATGCAGCGCATTATCATAATGATTTGCGCGTGTGCATTGCTGCTTTTTGGTGGGTATAGCTTTTTAAGCATTGCTATTGATGCATTCCCTGATGTCTCATCAACCCAAGTGCGCGTAGCTGTCAAAGCCCCAGGTATGGCACCAGAAGAAGTAGAAAACCGAGTCGTGCGCCCCTTAGAGCTAGAACTTCAAGGCTTACCTGGGCAGAAGCTCTTGCGCTCCACTTCCAAATATGCTATCGCGGATATTGTGCTAGATTTTGATGATAGTGTGGATATTTATCTCGCACGCCAGATGACAAACGAGCGGCTAGCAAATGTGCTAGCTGATCTCCCAAGTGGTGTTGATGTGCGCTTACAGCCTATTGTAACCCCACTTTCAGATATGTTTATGTTCACTATTGAGGGCAATATCTCTAATCTTGAAAAACGCCAGCTTTTAGACTTCATTATCCGCCCAGAGATTAGGAAGATCAAAGGCGTGGCAGATGTAAGCTCGCTTGGGGGCTTTGCCAAAGCCTTTGTGGTGATCCCGGATTTTAATGATATGGCGAGGCTTGGGGTAACGATAACCCAGCTAGAATCCGCTCTTGAAGCAAGTTTGAAAAATGACGGCGCAGGGCGCGTGGATCGAGATGGCGAAAACTTCTTGGTCAAAATCCAAAACGCCGCGCTCACCCCAGAGCAAATCGCCCAGCTAGCGATACAAACAAATGTAGGCTTTGTAAAGATTGGGGACTTTGCTGAAGTAAGCACAAGCTATATGACTAGGCTAGGCTTTACGACCAAAAATGGCGTAGGTGAGACGACACAAGCGATCGTGCTTTCACTTAAAGGCGCAAACTCCAAAGAAACCATAGAAAAAATCTATGAAAAATTTGATGAGCTAAAGCCTCTGCTCCCAGAGGGCGTGCGGCTAGAAGTCTTCTATGATCGCTCCGATCTCACACAAAAGGCAGTCGATAATGTTACAAAAGTGCTGATTGAAGCCATTGTGCTAATTGTGGTGCTGTTGTTTTTGTTTTTAGGGGATTTGCGTGCAGCGATTGCTGTAAGCGTGATTTTGCCCTGTGCGCTTTCTGTGGCGTTTATCTGTATGAGCCTAAATGGTATGAGTGCTAATCTTATGAGCCTAGGTGGGCTAGCCATTGCCATTGGGATTTTGGTGGATTCTGCTGTGGTGATGGTGGAAAATGCCTTTGAAAAGCTAAGCTCCAATACCACCACAACAAAGCTACACGCCCTCTATCGCGCGTGCAAAGAGATCTCTGTCTCTGTGGTAAGCGGGATCATCATCATCATCGTATTTTTTGTGCCAATCCTTACTTTAGAGGGCTTAGAGGGCAAGATGTTTGCCCCTTTGGCAAAAAGCATAGTTTTCGCCCTTTTAGGCTCTTTGGTGCTTTCAATCACTGTGATCCCCGTAGTCGCCTCTCTTGTGCTAAAGACCAAAGAGCATAAAGAAACACTTATCACGCGCTTTTTTTATAAAATCTACACGCCCACCCTACACTTTTGCCTAAGTCATAGTAAATTAGTCATTAGCTGTGCATTTGTATTTTTGTTTCTCTCGCTCTCTCTCTTTCCTTTTGTGGGTAAATCATTTATGCCAACCCTTGATGAAGGCGATGCGGTGCTTATGGTGGAGATGACACCATCTGTCTCGCTTACACAATCGCGCGATTTGCTACTGCGTATCCAAAAAACGATTAAAGAAAAGGTCCCAGAGGTCAAAGAAATTGTCGCACGCACAGGGACTGATGAGCTAGGACTTAGTCTTGATGGTCTTAATCAAAGCGATATGTTTATCTCCTTTATCCCTAAAGAAAAATGGCAGGCAAAAAGCAAGCAAGAAGTGCTTGAGAAAATCACAAAATCCCTGCAAAGCTTTGTGGGGATTAGCTTTATTTTTACCCAGCCTATTGATATGCGGATTTCAGAAATGCTTACAGGTGTGCGCGGGGATTTGGCGATCAAAATCTTTGGCGATGATATTGACAAGCTCAATGAGCTTAGTAAGCAAATTCGAGGGATTTTGCAAGGGGTGCGAGGCAGCAGCGAAGTCTTTACCACGCTTAATGAAGGGGTAAATTATCTCTACATAACCCCAGAAAAGCACATTATGAGCAATGTGGGCGTAAGTGTCGATGAGTTTGCCAAATTTATGAAATCTTCCTTAGAGGGCATTATTGTCTCCTATATCCCTATGGGCGTGGCACGCGTGCCTGTGATTATCCGCCAAGACCCAGAAATATCTACGGATATTACTAAGCTTGAAGCTTTGGAGATGTTTTCATCACGCGGCTATGTCGTGCCAATTAGCTCCATTGCTGAAATTAAAGAAGTCGATGGTCCTGTAACAATCGTGCGCGAGAACAATCGCAGAATGAGTGTCGTGCGTAGTAATGTAGAAAATCGCGATTTAGGCGGATTTGTCGATGAAGCAAAGGAAAAAATCTCCGCGCAAGTCAAGCTCCCGCCAAATTACTACATCACTTTTGGCGGGCAGTTTGAAAATCAGCAGCGAGCCAACGCACGCTTTGCGGTGGTGATCCCTATAAGCATTGTGGTGATATTTTTTATCCTCTACTTCACTTTTAAAAGCGTGCCTTTGGCATTGCTTATTTTGCTCAATATCCCCTTTGCCGTTACAGGTGGGCTTATCTCGCTCTTTTTATCTGGGGAGTATATCTCTGTGCCAGCGAGCATTGGCTTTATCACGCTCTTTGGTATCGCCGTGCTTAATGGCGTGGTGATGATAGGGTATTTTAAAGAGCTTATTAAGCAGGGTAAAAGTGTCGATGAAGCCGTAGAAATGGGGGCAAAAAGGCGGCTACGCCCTATCCTTATGACCGCCTTTATCGCGGCATTTGGGCTTGTGCCTATGCTGCTCTCAAGCGGTGTGGGAAGCGAGGTGCAAAAGCCCCTTGCCATTGTCGTGCTAGGCGGGCTTGTAACCTCTAGCTCCTTGACATTGCTACTACTGCCGGCGATGTTTAGGATCATCGCTAAACGCATACGAATCGTATAGAAAGGGAGATTATGTGTAGCTGGCTACAAATTTATGCCGATAGTAAGCTTAAAGACCACATTGTCGATGCGCTGCTAGAGCGCAGATTTAATGACTTTTATTATAGCTCTTGTGATAAATATGCCTTGCGCGATTTGCTCATTAGTCAAAGAGAGCAAGTAAGTGGGCGCAAGCAGTATGGGCGGTTTGATTTATATATCGACTATGATAGGGCTGTGGAGCTTGTAGGGTATTTTTATACCAAATACGGACGCGATGATATTAGCTGCTATATGCTGCAAAATATCACTGACTTTGAAAGCTAGCCACAGAGCTAGATTCTACCACCTAGAATCTAGCTCTAAATTTGCGCGATATGGCAGGTTTAAGATATTTGATAAGCGTATCAAATCAGCCAAAATACGCGCCTAATCAATACCAAAGGCACAAAACACCTGCGATCCGTGGATATAGCCAAATATTGGACTTTTTGCACCATTGGGGAAATAAAACACTCCAAGCCAAGCAGAATCTTGCGTGCTTGCCTTACTCCTAGCCGATAGGCTCTCCCCTGCATAATACAATCTCGCACCAGCTTCGTTACTAGCCCCTCCGCCAAAATCCTTTGCCACACACTCGCGCTTAATTTGTGTAATGATTGTGCCATTGGGGGATTGGCGGAGATTGATATAGCTATCTGTAGATTTATATTTCAAACGCAAAGACCCTAAATCTTCATAAGCCAAAGGCGAGATAGAAATACCGCTCAAAATCTCCACGCGTTCTATATTTGCATAAATCTCGTGCCCCGCATCACCCTCACCATAGAATCTATAATGTTTAAGCCGCACTTTTGCCCTAGCCGCCACGACACCAAAAATCTTTTTATCTAGCCCAAGCTCTCCTTGCAGTGCCAAGTCTCTAGCATTCAAGATAAGCACGGATCTATTTTCCCTATGCTTTGTAAAATCTATCTTCTTCAGCTCATCTATACTAATAAAACTATGATACAAAAATGGCAGCTTAAGATTTGTATCAGGGTAGAATCTTAGGCTCATTTGACTCCCCTCCATTTCGTCCTCATAGCCTTTCTCAAGCACACCGGTAAGCTCCACCTCTCCAGCAAAGCTCACTTCTTCTACACCATTAGTCCCTACACCATTAGTCCCGCTAAATGTGAGAGAATCATAACTCACTATGCCACTATCACTTAATAGCCCTGTGTGCGTCAGCTCCCTAGGGAAGCCAAAAGCTACCGCCGCTAGCAAACTCATAATCACAAAAACTCTTACCATTGCACTCCTTTGGTATTTAGGGTTTTTCCTTTGTTGATAGATTCTAGCTTGTTACCTTTGCGCGCTTGCTCTGCTATCTAGCAAAGCTTGGATACTCTTGCCAGCGGTGGTGTTTGTGTTGCCCCGATCAATGCTAGGATCAATCTTCGCACCAGAATCTAGCAAAAGCCGCACAAGCTCTATATCCCCACTCATCGCAGCAAAATACAAAATCCCCCGCCCAGAATCATCGCGCAAATTGATGTCTGCACCCTTTTGCAAATAGAGCTTTATAAGCTCGCGCTTATTACACTCATATATACCTTGCTTCTCCCAAAACTCCCCGACAAAGCCCATTTCATTGTAGTTGTTATACATTTGCACTAAAGGGATTTGCGTGCTGCCATCATAAGCTATGGTGTGGTTTGGATTTGCTTTATACTCTAAAAGAGCTTGAATACTGCGGCAAGTTTTGTTGCTAATGCGTGGATCTGTGGCGGCAATCAAGGGCGTGCGTCCTTCATTATCAACCTCTTCAGGGTTTGCGCCAAACTCTAGTAGCAAGGTGGTGATGTCTGGATTGGTAAGCCCAAGTATCAAAGCTGGTGTGCCAAAATCGTCCATAATGTTTGGGTTTATGCCATCTTTTAGTGCGGAATACACGCCATCGCTATTGCCTGCCCTAATCGCTTCAAAGAGTGCTTGGCTAGAATTGTAGCCTCGGCTATAATGGTAGCTTCTGCTTGTAGCAATGTCTTTTGAAGAAGCTTGAGTAGGGCTAGAATCTGCGCGCCGCTCAAACATCTTAGGATCGATAGAAGAATACTTTGCGGCAAAATAGGCGAGATTTTGCTTAGGTGCGCTGCGTATAGGCTCTCCCATAGCAAGTAGCACTAGCTCATAAGCGCGATAGGTTTTATATAAGCCTATGATATTTTCTAGCTTATAGATGCGCTCCTTTAGGTCCCTTTGCGTGATAGGCGTCTCAACACCTATGCTTAGCGCATCAATTTCAGCACTAAGCTTCTTTAGCGCGGCGTGATAGGGGGCTGGATCATCGATTAAGATAGCTGCTTCATAGAGATTTTTCTTAAGCTTTTTGTAGGTGATTTTTGGCTGGATAAATTGCGAGCTAGATTCTAGTGTAATGTGGCTTATGACTTCTTCATAGGATTGCTCTTGACTCTGGGCTTGGATAATGCTGTGCTTAGCACGCACGCTTACTTCTATGCTTTGAGAGAGCTCATCAAGCGCGGCACTTTTTGCCTCTTCTTGTGTGGGTGCGGTGGCAGAGCTCTCTAGCACTTGTCCCAAGCAAAGCGCGAAAGATATGGCAAAAAGCGTGATAAGTCGTAACATATAAATCCTTTGTGATATGGCAAGCCCACTTCAAATAAAATCTCTAAGTAAAATCCTAAAGTATAGCACACTGATCGTAAGCAAAAGTGGATTCTAGGCACTTTTGGGTGTTGTTATTAGAATCTACATTTCTGTCATTGCAAGCCTTGCTTTGCAAAGCGTGGCAAAGCAAGGCGAAGCCGCAGCTTCTTTAGTAATCCATAGATCCACTGCTTTTGCACTAGAATCCACTTTTGAAAAATGGATTCTAGGCTATGGATCGCCACGCCGACCTTGTCGGCTCGCGATGATGGAGAGAGTTTCATCAGCTCACGAGTGAGAGGGGGTCGGCTTGTGGTTTGGATTTAAGTGTTTTGTCAAAAGTGGATTCTAGGCTACTTGGGATTTATGCGCTATTTTTCTTTAAAGTCGCGTGATAAACGCTCCTAAACGCTGCATTAAAGGGCGTGTTGTTTAAATCACTCAACGCAAAAACCCGCAAATCCCACCTAAAGTAGAATATAGCCTATCATCTCGTGGGAAATCACTTATACCAATTTTGGATTCTATGTGCGCGTGGGGACAAGCACACAAGGGGGATATGCAAGGTTAGCATATCCTATAAACACATAAGATAATAAACACCATTTAAGCTTTACATCAGCTAAGATTCTTAAAGCGTTTTTAGAATCTTGGCAGGATTGCCGCCGACAATGACATTTGGCGGGACATCTTTTGTTACCACGCTTCCTGCGGCGATGATTGAATTTTCCCCAATGGTAACGCCCGGGCAAATCGTGGCATTTATCCCTATCCACACCCTATCTTTTATCACAATGGGCTTTGTGAAAGTCGCCTTGCGATTATAGGGGTTAAAGTCGTGATTGATTGTAGTGAGACATACCTTTGGGGCGATAAACACATCATCGCCAATCGTTATCCCACCCCTATCCATAAAAGTGCAAGATTGATTCATAAAGAAGTTTTTGCCTACCTTGATATTGCGTCCAAAATCCACATAAAAAGGCGGGATAATCCAAGTGCTAGAATCCACCTCATAGCCTACAATCTCGCTAAAAATCGCTCGTGTAGATTCTGGGCTATGATGTGCGGAATTTAGCTTATGGGTAAGCTCTATTGTCCGCAAGATAATTTCTTTAATCTTATCAAACTCCGGATCATTCATATCCACTAGCTCCCCATTTAAATCACGCGTGAAAATGTCTCTATCTGTGCGTGGCGTGGCGTTTGTTGTAGCTTTTGCTTTACTTATATCCTGCATAATCACTTCCTTTTCTCTGTTTGTTTAATCGCTTGTAAATACTCTTCATCACTTAGTTTCTGTCCCCACACTACATTAGAATCCTTATCATATTGCGTTAGGGCGATATGAGTGCCGCTAGATTCTAGCCCCGCTCCGTGCCAATGCGCTACATTTGGCGGACAAGCAATGCTCTCTCCCGTCTCTGCTTTATGCACGATTCCATTCTTTGTGCCTGTGTAAATCACACCTTGCGTTACGATAAGTGTCTGCCCAGCAGGGTGAGTGTGCCAAGCACTCCTAGCCTTTGGGCTAAAATGCACTCTTGCACCGCTAAAATTCCGCCACGCATTTTTCTCAAAAAGCATTGTAATTCTAACATCACCACTAAAGATTCTAGAATCTCCTTTCATCTCTTTTGCCTCTTTTGTAATCTCTTGCATAGATTTTTCTCCTTGTGCGAAACATACTGCCAATATACTAGCAGCAATAATTTTACTTATTTGCATACGCGCTCCTTGAAAAATATTTATACTAAATACTGCTTGAAAAATGCTGTGATTTTTGCAAAGGGGATAATATCTAGCTTATCGTATAAATCCGTGTGTGAAGCGTTTTTGACGATGAAAAGCTCCTTATTTTTCCCTTTAAGCTTTTTATACGCATCTTCGCTAAAATACCTACTATGTGCCTTTTCTCCGTGTATCAAAAGCACCGCATTTTCAATTTCATCGCTATAAGTTAGAATCGGCATATTCAAAAAGGGCAGCATTGAAGTGCGATTCCACCCACCATTAGAAGCTAGTGAGCGTTTGTGGTAAGCGCGAGGTGTTTTGTAGTAGCTATGATAGTCTTTTACAAATTCTGGTGCATCGCTTGGCAGCGGATCTATCACGCCTCCTGCTAGGGCATACACACCGCTTTTATAGTCTTTTAGCCTTTGGTCTGCTAACTCTTTTCGCTTTTTATTCCTTGCTTCTTTGCTATTTTCTTTATCAAAATAGCCATTTGCATACACACAACTCATATCATACATCGTAGAAGCAAGGGTAGCCCTAATGCGTGGGTCATTTGCCGCAGCATTAATCGCAAAGCCCCCAAAGCCACAAATCCCCACAACGCCGATTTTACTAGAATCCACATTTGGATAAAGGCTTAGAAAATCCGCCGCCGCACTAAAATCCTCTGTATTTATATCAGGCGAAGCGACATAGCGAGGAAGCCCACCACTCTCACCTGTAAAGCTTGGGTCAAAGGCTAGAGTGATAAAGCCACTTTCTGCTAGAATCTGTGCGTAAAGTCCGCTTGATTGCTCCTTTACAGCACCAAAGGGACCACTTAGTGCGAGGGCTGGGAGTTTAGAATCTTTACTTGGATTTTTTGGCAGATATAAATCAGCGGCAAGTGTGATTCCATAGCGATTGTGAAAGGTTACTTTTTGATGAAGCACCTTAGAGCTTTTAGGAAAAGTCTTATCCCATTTTGTGCTAAGATTTAGCTTTTCTTCTCTAAATTTTTGTGTGCTAGGGCTTTGAGCTTTTGGGCTACTTTCTTTTGCTAAAAGCGTGTTGCCTATAAGTAATGCTCCTGCTCCTATGCCAACTTTTTGTAAAAAATCTCTGCGATTTTGTTTTGTTTTCATTATGTGTCCTTTAAAATGGATGTGAAATATAGAATCTTATTTGATTCTGTGTGTAAAAGTATAAAGCCTGACACCTAGTGTCTGTCAAGGGGAAAATGCAAGATTTTTGAACTTATTTAGACTAGGGCTTGAAAGCAGCTAGAACTTCAAAGTTAAGTTTAAGGCTAAGGAAATATAGCCTATTTGACTAAGGGCGATTTAGCAGTAGCTTAACACTGCTTTTCACACCCCTTATAATCCCCACTTTGCGGATTAAAGGTATCCACGCCTTTTTCTATCATCTCATCATACAATCCAATTTTTGTCTCTAGCTTTTGTGAAATCTCTTGCAGTGAAGCGATGTGCGTTTGCAAATTTGTGTAGCTTTTTTGCAGTAATGCCCTGCGTTTTGGTGCAGTTTTAATACCCCCGCTTAAAGCCTCCGCATACTCGCGAATTTCTTTTAGACTCATTCCACATTGTCTAAGCCACTCTATCCACCTAGCCCACTCCATATCACTTTTTGCAAAGTAACGCACACCATTTTCATCACGCTCTATAAAGGGGAACAGTCCCTTATCAAGCCAGAATCTAATCTTTCTTGATGGAATCCCTGTCATTTTCTCAACTTCTATGATTGTGTATGCCATTTGTTTTCCTTGTCGTTTCTTGTAATTATAGGGTAAAAGTGAATAACCCCTAACAATCCCAGCCAAAAAGGCTTTTATTACTATCAAGTCGTGTGATAGAATCTCTCTCGTTTTGCGTTAAGCTAAAGTCAAAGAGTGCGAGATTTTCTTGCAATCGCTTTAAACTTGAAGCCTTTGGTATCACGCTTATGCCCTTATCTAGCAAAAATTTCAAAGCAATTTGTGCGGTGCTTTTATGATGTGCTTTTGCTATGCCCTGCAAAGTCGCATTTGTAAAAATGCCATTTCTCCCACAAGCTAAAGGACTCCACGCTTGCAAGTGAATATGCTTAGATTCTAAAAATTTTTGCAATGTGTGTTGCTGGAAGAAAATATGTGCTTGGACCTGATTTAGCACAGGCTTAACACGCACAGAATCTAAAAAATCCTCCAAAAATCTGCCATAAAAATTTGAGATTCCAATTGCGCGTATAAGCCCTTTGCGATACGCCTCTTCACAGGCTTGATACATTTCTTTAGCATTTGCGTAAGGCTCGTGGATTACAAGCAAATCTACATATTCTAGCCCAAGATTTTGTAGGCTACCCTCTATGCTTTGCCACGCCTTTTTGTAGGGCATACTAGATGAAAGCTTTGTGGTGATGAAAAGATCGTTTCTTTGTAAGTGTTGCAGACTCTGTGCTATGGCTATGCCTAGCTCCTTTTCATTTTTATACATTTGTGCGGTATCAAAGAGTCTGTATCCAATGTGCAGGGCATTTTGCATTATTTTCACACCCTTTTGCCCACAAAGCTCATAGGTCCCAAGCCCAATGCTAGGCATTGTAATGCCATTATTTAGGGTGATGTATTGCATTATTTTCCTTTAATTTCTGCCATTGTTATTAAGCAAAGCCTGAAGCATATCTCTTAGGCGTTTAGATTCTGCGCTTTGTGTGGTGCTAAGGCGTAAAAGTGGAAAATTGTGCTTTTTGCAAATGCTATCTTTAAGCCTATCGCGATTTAGCTGCTTATGTGTATGGTGAAACGCATAGCCATCAATCTCAACAGCAAGCAAAGGCGTTTTATCCATAATATGATAGATGATAAAATCAAAATGTGTGAGTGGATTTTGCGCATAGAGCTTTTCTTCTTGCGTGAGAGCTTCATCTATTTTAATGACTTTAGCAAGGGGTATGTGCGGCAAAACATCAAGGCTATGGTAAGAATCTTGCTGGAGTATGTCCTTGATAAAAGCAAAGGCAATATTTTCTGAATCAAATTGCGAGATACGCCTTTTGCCCTTGAGATACAATTCTCTTGCTTGTGCATTTGCTTTATAGAGTAGATCAAAGATTGAATAAACTTTGCTTTCTATGGGTTTTGCACTTTGATAGGTGATATAACGGATAAAGTCATTGATATTTGTGTTTTGTTTATGGCACACATCATAAGATACGATGAGTTTTAGCTGTTTTTTAGCTCGTGTAATGGCGACATTTAGCATTTTGCTATCATCGATAAAATCATTGCTTTGATTATCGGTAGTTGCGATGATGATAAGGTCTTTTTCTCTGCCTTGATATTTATGCACAGTGTCTGCTTCAATCTCGCCCACTACTTTTTGTAAATGTGCTTTTTGCTCATTATAGGGAGTGATAATGCCTATTTCGTGCGACTCTATGGTGGTGCTTGGCAGGATTTCATTGGCAATAATGTCAATTTCTCTTTGATTATAATGCCCCCTTGCGTGATTACCAGCAGGACTGATATACACCTCTAGCACATTTGCTTCTCCATTATCTTCACTTAAAATGACAAGTGCATTGTCATAAAACTTTTGATTGCAAAAATTGATGATTTTAGGATGGCAGCGATAATGCTCTTTAAGCAAAACTCTAGGGGCATTTGGCAAAACACTACACACAGAGCTTAAAAAAGAATGCTGCGCATAGTCATAGCGTGAGGGGATTTTATAGTGTGTAGTGATCTCTTGGATTTGTTGAGATGTTGCAGAATCTATCACATTTGGTAATTGCTTTGTATCTCCTACAATCACAATATTTCTAGCCACACTTAGAGCCAAAACACCTGTTACTAAATCTACCTGCGAGGCTTCATCAATGATTAAATAATCAAAGAGAAAATCTCGCCCAAAACAATTTTTGATAGCGTGTGTGGTGCTAAAAATTATGGGGTATTCATCGCAAAACTGCTCTGCATTATTAAACATATCCTTTTCGCTAAAAATAGGTCTTTGTGTGCGATTGTCGTATCTAATCCGCACAGATTCACGCAAAAGGGTAAAAGAATATTCTTGCAAATGCTCTAGTGTTTGTGCAATGCGTAATGCCTCTAGGCGTTTTGTATCGTGGGTGAGTGTTTCCTTGGCAGTAGCGATACTTTGCACATAATAAGCGTATTCAAAATGTTGGATAATATCTTGCAAAGGAAGTTTATAAAAAGCAAAATTTCCAATGTGTTGTATCAAGCAGAGTTTGCATACAAGCAAAAAATATCGCCAACCTTTTGGGGTGTTTTCAAAAGCGATCTTTGTCTTGAGTAAAAGGGTAGAATCCTTTTGCAAAGATGTCAAAAAATGTGGATATATCTGTAAATTTTCTTGCATTGTAAAATGGCGAAACTCTAGCTCTAATGCACTAAGAAGAGATTTTTGCTTTGCGATAGCATTTTGTAAAGTAAAAATCTCTTGTGCTTGTGTGTTGAGCTTTTGTATGGCTTGATAGAGTGTGTCCTTTTCCTCTTGTGTGATGGATTGTGCAAAATCTGGGTAGATATGTGATTGATTTTGCAAAAACTGCTTGATATTGTCTTTTTTACCAAGCTTTGCGCATAGATGTGTCAAGCCATATTTTTCTAGCTTCATAAAGACATTATCTGTCGCGGCGTTATTGTTGGAAACCACAGCTACATTTTTGCCAAGAAATATAATATTTGCAATGATGTTTAATATACTTTGTGTTTTGCCTGTGCCAGGAGGTCCTTCTATGATACTTACTTGAGATTCTAAAGCATTGTAAATTGCTTGAAATTGTGAAGCATTTAAGCCAAATGGCGAAAGTATGGGAGAATCCATATCATTCTTGTGTGGCTGACTTGCGCATAAATAATGACTCAAAACACTCTCTTTTGCTACCATATCTATTTTGTTGTATGCCTTTGAGAGAAGCGACTTATTTTCCTCATTTTTTACCCCTACGATAGTAGCCAACTCTTTGCAATACAAAAAAACATCGGCATTACAGCCTTTTGTATCTGGTAATAGCATTGTCGTTTCTAGCAGTTTTGTTGTCCCATTGTCAAAAAATATTTTGCAATACTTTTCAAAAATAAGGGCAAATTTAGCATTATAAATACCAAGCTTCTCTGGCTTTGTGTGCTTTTGCGGATTTGTAAGAAAGATGACTTTGTCGTGTTTGTAGGTATAAGTTTTTGCCGTATTAGCAAATGTGATGTGCCATAGATTATCTTGCTCTTTTATGCTTGTAATAGATTCTGTTTTGTCTTCACCATTAAGCAAAATCAAAAACTTTATGCTATCCATAAATATCTCATAATAATTGAGCTACCTAGCATATCCCTCTCATAGATTCTACTAGCAGCGCGATCTACACGCGATCAAGGTAGCTCTTTAGTGCCTTATTATGCTCGTTTGGCATCTTTAGGCAGTGTGCCAAGGTGAGTGCGCAGAGTCTCAAGGTAGAGCTGGTAGTTGGCATTAGCGCGATCTTGTGGGCGAGTGGGGTGGTGGATATGATAGCCCACAGCGCAAAACTTCAGCCTAGCACTTCTCCCCCCGGCAAACAAAAATCTAGCTACAAACTCCCAATCTTCTGACCCGTGTCCTGTGAAGCGTTCATTAAACCCGCCTATTTTCTCAAAATCTGCTTTATAAAAGCTCATATTGCAGCTCCCAACATTTGCCTTGACACTTTTGGTGAAGCTTTTGGCACTTTTTTGACTACATAGATAAATAATCCACGCTAGAAGCGTGCAGCGATAAGCCTTCCAGCTTTTGTATTTAAAGCCCTCTTTATACGCGCTTGTATCGCCGCTAGTGCGCTTGGCTAGAATCTCCTTGGTAGTATTCTCACAAAGCATTGTGCGAGAGCCGCCTAGGCAGAATCCACTTTTGGCAAAGCGCAGATGATCCGCGATAAAGTGTGAGTCTAAAATCATATCGCCATCGATTAAGATAATATACGCTTCTTTAGCCGCGGTAATGCCTTTATTGCGGCTAGCACTTGCGCGAAAGCCCTTGTCTTCTTGCCATATATGTCGCAAGGGGCAGGGGAAGTGCTTGGCATAGGATTCTATAAGGATTCTAGTCTCTTCCGTGCTGCCATCATCAGCGATGATGACTTCTGCTGGGAGCGGGGAGAGATCTCGCACAGAATCTAGCACCAAAGCTAGGCGATCGGGGCTATTGTAGGTGGTGATGACAAGGGAGACATCGCTAGGATTTGGTAGGGGGGGGGGATAAGTAATGCCGTGGGATTTGAGCATAGCAAGATAGCGTTTGTCATTGATCGCTAGGGCTTGTGGGTTGATATTGCTCTCGTGGTGGATATGGTATGCCACTGCGCTAAAGGTTACGCGCTTTAGCTTGCCGCCTTGGAGCAAAAGCCGCGCGACAAAGTCTGTATCATCTCGCCCCCAGCCTGTATAGCCCTCATCAAATCCGCCTAGCTTCTCCCAATCACTTTTATAAAAGCTCATATTACAAGTGCGCACGACAGGCTTGAGATATGGACTCTTGCGTAAATAGCGTGCGGTGGTGGAGCGCAAGTTTGCCAAATATGCCATAAATGCTAGGCGGTGAGACTTAGCCTTTTTATGCGCAAATGCTAGGCGGTAGGCTGTGCTCTGCTGTGGGGCTTGTGCTTTGGCGGCTAAAATCTCTTGGGAGACTTTATCGCTTAGCCCTGTCCTAGAGCCTTGCAAAACCACGCCCCTTTTGGCGAATCGCAAATGATCGGCGATAAAGTGGGGGTCTAAAATCATATCGCCATCGATTGTGATGATGTAATCTTGTGTAGCGGCTTTTATGCCCTTGTTGCGACTAATGCTAACGCGAAAGCCCTTGTCTTCTTGCCATATATGTCGCAAGGGACAGGGGAAATCTTTTGCGTAAGATTCTATAAGGATTCTAGTCTCTTCCGTGCTGCCATCATCAGCGATGATCACTTCTGCTGGGAGTGGGGAGAGATCTCGCACAGAGTCTAGCACCAAAGCTAGGCGATCGGGGCTATTGTAGGTGGTGATGACAAGGGAAGCACCTAGAGAAGTGCTTGCTGGGATTGTGTCGGTCTGCATTGGGGGTTGGTGGGAGAGTGTTAGGCAAGTGCTTGGCTAGGCTATTTGAAAGTCGTGCCGCCATCGATGACGATTGTCTGCCCTGTGAGCCAGCCACTTTGAGCAGAGTCGCATAAGAAATACGCTGCGCCTGCTAGATCTTCTGGTGCGCCCATACGATTAAGCGGAGATTGCTCTTCAACTTTTGCACGCACTTCCGCATAGTCTGGGAAAGCACGCAGCGCATCTGTATCGATCGGTCCGCCGCTCACAGCATTGACGCGTATGCCCCACTCGCCAAGCTCAGCGGCAGCGTATTTGACCATTGTCTCCACGGCGTTTTTGCAGTTGCCGTGTCCTGCGTAGTTTGGCATATACACAAGATTGCCTGTGGAGCTTAGGGAGATGATAGAACCCCCACCCACTTCTTTCATACGCTTTGCCGCTTCTTGCGCCCCCACGACAAAGGCTAGCACCGTGGCGGTGTAAATGTTGTTTAGCCCCCTAGGACGCAGGCGCATAAATGGTCCAAACCCGCCAGCCACACTCTTGCCATAAATGATGGCATTGCTTACAAAAAAATCCACTCGATCAAAATCGCTATCAATCTTGCTAAAAAGCTCGCTATACTGCTCTGGCTCTAGGACATTGAGCGGATAGTAGCGAGCCTTGATACCAAAAGTGGATTCTACATCTTTGGCGATTTTATCTGCTTCTTCTTCGTTTTTGTTGTATGTGAAAGCCACATTGACGCCATTTTGCGCGAATTTATACAAAATCGCCTTGCCGATACCGCGTGTCGCCCCTGATATGACAAGCGTTTTGCCTTTCATTTGATTTGAGCTTGCTTGAGATTGTGTCATTGCTTCACCTCATAATGTCGTAATGTCTGCTCGATGTAGCGTAGATTTTCCGCGCTAGGAGAGAGCAGCGGCAGCCGATATTCTAAGCTTGATAGAAGCCCTGATAGATACATCGCTGCTTTGATAGGGATAGGATTGCTCTCGCAAAACAAAGCACAATTTATAGCATAAAGTTCATTATTTATAGCTTTTGATTCTTTGAATTTTCGCTCTAAAGCTAGGTGTGTGAGGGTAGAAATTTTATCTGGCAAAAGATTTCCTGTAACGGAGATTACGCCGCTTCCACCATTAGCAAGTATGGGATAATTGATCGCATCTTCTCCGCTAAATATCGCAAAATCTGGCGCAAGTGTGTTTAGCTCGACTATGCGCTCCATAGAGCCGCTAGCTTCTTTGATAGCGGTGATATTTGGCACATCATTATAGAGTCGTATCGCCGTGCTTGGCTCGATATTGACTCCTGTGCGAGAGGGGACATTATAGAGCATAAGGGGGATTTCCACCGATTGTGCTACGGCTTTATAGTGCTGGTATAGCCCCTCTTGGGTGGGCTTGTTGTAGTAGGGACTCACGCACAAAATCCCATCCGCACCGCATTGCTGCGCAAATCGCGCTAGCTCTATGGCTTCAGCAGTGGAGTTGCTCCCAGCACCTGCTAGCACCTTTGTGCCGCTATTTTTGCAGACACTCACGGCAATTTCTATGCATTCTTTATGCTCATTGTGCGAGAGCGTGGCAGACTCTCCTGTGGTGCCCACAGGCACGCACGCGTCCATTCCATAGCGGATTTGCCGCTTTATGAGTGAGATGAAGCACTCCGTATCGATCTTGCCGTTTTTAAAGGGCGTGATAAGCGCGCTCATCGCGCCGTGTGGCATTTGATCTGCATAAGACATTTTCACTCCTTTTTATCGCATAAAATAGCCACACTTAGCGTGTCTTCCACAAAATACTTTTGTGCCACGCGTGTGAGATCTGCTAAGGTTAGCTTGCTAAATTCTTCTTCATAGCGCAGAAGTGGGGCTACATCATCACGCACCAAAAATGCCCCAAATAGCCCCGCCACCGAGCTTGACTTTTCTAGTGAATACACAAAGCTTGCCTGCATATTACGCTTGGCAGTATCAAGCTCCTCTTGCGTGATCTGCCCCTGCTTCACACGCTCCAAAATCCCTAGAATCTCCTTTTGCAATGTCTTTGCCCGCACCTTTTCATTGCCCGCTGCCATAATCATAAACACCCCAGAATCCTTAAGCCCCATAGCCGAAGCCGACACTTCACTAGCGAGATTGCGCTTATCAACTAGCTCGCTATCAAGCAAGGCGGACTTACCGCCACTTAGCACCTCTGCAAGCGCACTTAGCGCGATTTGATCAGTGTGAGAAAAATCAGGAATCTTATAACCCATAATGAGCCACTCAATTTGTGTGGGCTTTTTGACAATGACTTCTCGGTAGCCATCTTGCTCTGGCTCTTCTATGCGGACTTTTGGGATAGATTTTGCCGCAGGAATCGCGCCAAAATGCTTACTCGCAGAAGCAAAGACTTTTTGCGGCTCAATATCGCCTGCCACGACAATAACAGCGTTATTTGGCTGATAATAAGCATTGTAAAACTCTCTAATATCCCCAATCTCCCAGCCTAAAATATCCCCCATAAATCCAATAGGCGTCCAGTGATAGGAGTGGTGCAAAAACGCGGTATTAAAAAAGCGGAAATACAAATACCCAAGCGGCGAATTATCCGTGCGCCATCTGCGCTCCTCTGCGACCACCTGTCGCTCTGGCTGAAACTCCTCATCTTTTAGCGAGAGATTGCGCATAAGCTCGGCAAATAGCCCCAAAGAAGTGTCAATATGCTCTGCGCTTGATTTGATGAAATAGCGCGTATAGTCAAATCCTGTGGAAGCATTATCCACACCGCCAAAGCCTTTTACAATTTTGTCAAACTCCCCTGCTTGAAGCTTTTTGGTCGATTTAAAGCTCAAATGCTCAAGCATATGCGCTATGCCGCTCTTACCTAAAATCTCATTCCTAGAGCCGACTTTGTAGAAAATATCGCTCTCTATCACGCCACTACCATTATCCATAGGGATAACGACAATCTGTAAGCCATTATCTAAAGTCTTTTGCTCATATTTTGGCAGCACACTCTTCCCAAGTCCTATACTCATCAACACTCCTAGTAATAATACAAATCGCATAGATTCTAAGCTACAAATCCGCACCAACAGCCTGCGCGATAGAGTCAAACCCATCAGCCTTAAGCAAGGCAGAAAGCTCGCGATTGATTTTGGCACAAAGGCTTGGTCCTTGATATACAAGCCCTGTATAAACCTGCACAAGCGATGCGCCTAATTTAATCCTACTATATGCTTCTTTCGCATCAGCAATTCCACCCACGCTAATGAATATCGCATTTTTGTGTGTTTTGCGCAGAGCCTTTGCCACAGCAGCAAACATCTCTCTACTTTTTTCGCATAAAGCAGCCCCACTAATGCCGCCGTGCTTAGGATTGGCGATCAATGAAGTATCCGTAGTTGTATTAGTAGCGATAATCCCACTCGCACCAGAATCCAACGCTCTCTCACACACACTTAACGCAAAATCCCTATCCATATCTGGCGCGATTTTTAAAAAGAGTGGCTTTTGTGTCTTTTGAGCTGCCATTGTGAAAAGGGATTCTACGAACTTTTCATTTTGTAAATCCCGTAGATTAGGGGTATTTGGTGAAGAAAGATTGAAAGTATAGTAGTCGCCCACTTCTAGCATATCCTCTAAAGTTTTTTGATAATTTAGCGCGGCATCTTCTTCGGTGATGTCTTTATTTTTCCCGATATTTATGCCAAGAGGGATACAAAATGGATAGAGACTCTTCAGCTTTGTGGTAGCTGCGATACTGCCTAGATTATTAAACCCCATAGCATTTTGCAAGCTTTGCTCATTTTCGTGGCGGAAAAGGCGCGGCTTTGGATTCCCATTTTGAGGGATTTTAGTGATTGTCCCAAGCTCCAAATGCCCAAACCCAAGCGTAGTCAAAGCCTTGACATATCGCCCATCTTTATCAAAGCCAGCCGCCAAGCCAATGGGATTATAAAAACGCAAGCCCAAAATCTCTTGGGCTAAGCTCTCATCACCATAGGCACAAAAACGCAGCAGCACATCATCACCAAAGGGCAGCGCGCGCAAAGCTTTCAAAGCCTTTAGCGAGAGATGATGCATCTTCTCTGCATCACATTTAAACAAAAGCGGTCGCAATGTTTGATACATTTCCATACTTACTCCTTCACTACTTTAAGATCACTATGCAAACTAGCCAAATGCTGATAATGCAAAGCCGATGCCAAGCCCTGTGCCACCTCATCATCATTTAAAGAGCGCACCAAACGCGCTGGATTCCCTATGATCAGGCTTTTGGGTGGGAATTTCTTGCCTTTTGTAACGACACTTCCAGCCCCCACAATACTCTGCGCACCTATAACCGCCATATCCATAACAATCGCACCCATACCGATGATACATTCTGCTTCTATATGGCAGGCGTGGATTATGCAATTATGCCCAATGGTAACATTCTCATCAATAATCGTGCTGCCATCAAAATCCTGTGTCGCATAGCCAATATGAATGATGCTATTGTCTTGGATATTGCTACCACTGCCGATATGGATTCTAGCTCCATCAGCACGGATTACACTACCATACCACACACTCACGCTCTCCCCTATCTCCACTTCGCCTATGATTGAAGTATGCGGCAAGATCACAGCACTTTGTGCGATCCTGGGAGATATGCCATTAAAACTAGCGATCATTATGATTCTCCTACCATTCTTTGTAGCAATTTCTTAGCCTTAGCTTCTTTTTTGTTTGAGCTATGGATTTCATTGACATATTGCTCATAAACGATTTGTGAAGAGATGGGATTCTCCTTGGGGGTGGGGATTTTGCGATATTCGCCATCACTTAAAAGCTCGTGAGCTTGGACATTATCGCTAAGCTGGATAGTTAGAATCTCTATAAGCCTATCAGCGACTGCCTTATTAGTCGCTGGGGTAAGTAGCTCCACCCTTCTTTCAAGGTTGCGCGGCATAAGATCCGCACTAGAGAAAAATACCCTTTCTTTAGCGTGAGCGAAATAGTAGATTCTAGCGTGCTCTAAATATTTGCCGATGATCGAGCGCACGCGGATATTATCACTCATACCCTTAACCGCAGGACGCAAGCAGCACACGCCACGGACAATAAGATCAATCTGCACGCCAGCCTTTGAGGCTTCATACAATGCCTTTATCACATCAGTATCAACAATGGCATTTGCCTTAAGGATAATGCGCCCTTCTGCACCAAAGCTAGATTCTGTCTTGATAAGCTCTAAAAGCTTTGACTTGATCTGCGTAGGCGCGACACATAGAGTATCAAGCCTTGTCTTGTGCGAGCTACCTGTGGAGAGCGAGTGGAAAAGCTTAACGACATCATTGCTAATTGCTTGATTGCTCGTAAAAAGGCTTATATCTGTGTAGATTTTAGCCGAAGCGGTGTTGTAGTTCCCCGTGCTTAAATGCACATATTCTGTGAGCTTATCGCCGACTTTTTTAACCACAAGCGCGACTTTGGCATGCACTTTAAGGGCAGGCACACCATAGATGACATGCGCTCCAGCAGATTCTAGCGCACGCGCCCAATGCAAGTTATTTTCCTCATCAAAGCGCGCTTTAAGCTCGACAAGCACGGTTACTTGTTTTTCTTCTGCGGCTTGGATTAGGGCTTTGACAATGGGGGAGTTTTTCCCCACACGATAGAGCGTCATACGGATAGATAGCACATCTTTATCCTTCGCAGCCGTGGTGATGAAATCCACCACCGGATCAAAGCTTTCATAAGGGTGAAATGCAATAATATCGCCAGATTCTATGGTATCTAGGATATTGCCTTCAGGATTTATAGGTGGGAGAGTTTTAGGCACAAATGGCGTAGAGCCTAAATGCGCAAAATCTTTCGCCCCTACAAGCTCCCACATCGCCCCAAGATTAAGCAAAATCGAGTAAGAATACACATCTTCAGGCACAACTTCCACTTGCTTTTGGACAAATTCTTTCAGCTCTACCTTGCCCTCTCCTATCTCTAAGCGCGTGATCTCTCCTCTTCTCCTAGCACGCAGCCCCTCGCTCATTAGCTGCATAAAATCATCAGCTTCATCTTCTTCTATCTCAAAATCCGCATTGCGCGTTACTCGAAATGGCACATAATGCTCCACACTATATCCTAAGAAAAGCTCCGCGGCAAACTCCCCTACAATCGTCTCTACCGGCACAAATACCCCACCATCAAGCTCGACAAATCTCTTTAGCACACGCGAAATCCGCACGATACCAAACTTCAGCTCCTTAGTCTCGTTATGCCGTAGCTCGATAGCTATACCAAAGCTTAGGTTATTTAAATGCGGAAATGGGTGGGTAGAATCCACTACAATAGGCACGATCACCGGATAGAGATAGCGTAAGAAATACTCTCTTAACTGCACTTTTTGCGATTTGTTTAGCTCGCTAAAAACCTTTATCTTCAAGCCCTCTTTGTCCAGCCCTGCTTGTATCTGGCTAAAAAGCTCTTGCACTTGGGCTTTTTCACTATGCAAATACTCGCGGATATGAGCAAGCTGCTGGGCAGAAGTGAGTCTATCGGCACCGATTTCGCTAATCCCGCTTGCATAGAGCTTTTTAAGCCCCGCCACACGGATCATATAAAACTCATCGAGATTTGTGCCATAAATAGCCAAAAACTTCAATCGATCAAGTAGCGGGAGCTTGGTATTCTTTGCTTCATTAAACACACGCGTATTGAACCGCAGCCACGACAACTCTCTGTTGAAAAACATTGTATCCACTATCTCCATAACGCCTCCTTACCCATAGTGTCGCTAAACTACACGCCTTGTAGTCGTAGTTATTGTATCTTATGTATCTTAAAATCCCCCAAACCTAGCACAACTAGAATCCATAACCACCACTCATACAAAACTGGATTCTAGATAGAAAAATCATAAAGACACAAGCTCACAGCAAACGCATAGCCGCTAAATATAGGATCGCCATAGGCACGCGCATCAACACCGCGCAAAATCACCAAAGGATATGAGTAGCTGCCCTCAAGCTTTAGCCCAAATCCTCGCACAATATTAACAAACAATCCAGCATTAAAGCTTGCGCCGTGAATGTTGTATTGTTTAGTATCATTGGGGAATTGTATATGCTGCAGCTTCCAGCTAATCCCAACGCTTGGCACGACATAACGCGCGATGAGATACGATGCGCGCACGCCAAAGCTTAGTGAGTAATCCTGTGCTGCCACGCCATTGACATAGCCACCTAGCATAAAATTATGCCAATGCATTCCACGCTCCAGCCCGAAAAACACCCCACGCGCTATGTGATCAACGCCCCTAGAGACGCGCGTATTTGTGGCACTATCGACTACGCTTAAGGCTTTGGTTTGTATATGACTTTGGGAATAGCCTATGGAAAATGACCCATACGATGACTTGCTAAGAGCTATGGGCTGATAGAGAGATGGCGATCGCTTGGTAACCTTGCTAGAATCTGTTTGAGATAAGCTAGATTCTAGTGATGTGGATTCTAGGGGCTGGGTGGCAGAGTCTTGCTCACTTGGGGCTAAAGGTCGCGCACTAGATTCTACACAAGCTAGCAGCATCACACCAAATAAGCCCAAAGCATTTTTCATCATTTTTCTCATTTCTAAACCTTAGAAGAAGTAGAATCTAGCCTTAAGGCAGATTTGAAGGCAGACTTGCAATAAGCCTATCTAACACCTTGACAAATTCCTCAAAGCTTCCAATATCAAGACGCTCTTGCACGGAATGCGGCGCAAGGATCGTAGGACCAATGCTCGCCATAAGCACAGATCCCAAGCCCATTTGCGCAAACCGCTCCTGCAGTATCCCACACTCTAGCCCTGCGTGGATCTCACCGATCTCTGTATGTCTCCACTCAAATGCCTGTTGGATACATTGCAAAATAGGGTGATCATCGGCAAGCTGTCGCTGCCACGGCGCGTAAAAGCCACTTATTGTAGCAAGTTTTTGACAAAATCGCCCCGAAATCTCAAGGATAGAAGTGCGCATAGATTCTAGGAGATCATCTTTATTGGCGCGGGCTTTTAGCGTGAAATCTAGGTGCTGATCGTGCGTGCGTGCTAGGGCAATATTAAGCGAGCTAAGGATTATGTGCGCATCTTGCTCCCACACCCCCTGCCTAAGCTCTCTCACAAAATGCGCAAGATGTGCCATCTCATAGCCTAGCACGCGGGCTTTTTTGCTAGGATTTTCTGTCATCTTTAGCACAAAGCCAGCGTTTGGACCCACAAATATCCGCCACACTTGAAAATCTCGGCTAGATTCTAGAGCGATATGGTGGATTAGCGTAGAATCCACTTTTTCCATAGTCATCAAAGCGTGCAAGGATTGTGCGCAATGCAGCGCGATCTCTTGCGTGCTAAAGGCTATTTGCGCATTAAGCCCCACGGCTATGGAGTTTGACTTTTCACCTGCTTGCAAATGTGTAAGGATTATCCCACTTTTTTCACCTAAACACTCGCCAATCCAGCCAAAAACTGCGAAAAACTCTGCTAAGCTTGACTTGATATTTTTATGTATATCCACGCCACTATGCCCCCCACTAAAGCCAAAGCTCTCGATCCACACACCGCCATAGACATCGTAAGTTGTAGCAGCAAAAGAGCAGAGCGCATCAAAGCCGCCTGCACAGCCTACAATCACCTCACCAAAGACTTCGCTATCAAGGTTAAGCAAAAACGGAGCTTTGATAGGAATTGCAAGCGCGTTTGCCCCGCACAGCCCCACTTCTTCATCGTTAGTAAAAAGCACTTCAAAATCCCCGCCCCCACGCTCCATACACCATAAAATCGCTGCGATAGCCGCGCCATTATCCGCGCCAAGTGAAGAATCTCTAGCGCGTAAAAATTGTCCTTCTTCCACTAGCTCTAATGCCCTATCTTCCGCAGCCACGCCCACACCCACCATATCATAATGCGCCTGCAAGCACACCTTAGGACGCATTGCAGTAGAATCCAAAATGCTAGGCTTGCTAGCATAGATATTGCCAGCTTCATCTATGCAAATCTTAAAGCCTAGCCGCTCACATTCCGCGCATAAAAATTCGCGCATAGCCTGTGTATGATAAGAGCGATGGGGGATAGAGCAAAGCTTATAGAAATACTCTAGCGCACTCATTGCTCCTCCATAAGCGTTTGTATTGGGAGTTTTTTCTTGCTAAATTCCACGATTTTGCCGTGATACCTTGCATAAACCTGTGCTAATGGCATTGCAGGATAGAGCCTTGCAATCTCTTTGTAAGGCATATCCATAAACCACCTCTGCACATCTTCATAGCTCTCCATTTCCCAGCCAAGTCCAGCCAATAGCCTAGCACTATAACTATCCACCACCATAATCTCCCTACCACACGCATAATTCAAGATAGAATCCGCACTTTCAAATCCTATCCCCTTGCGCTCTAAAAGCCACTTCCTGCTAACCCCCTGCTGAAAGCTTGCAAAATCGCCAAAATCCTCTACAATCGCTCGCGCTAGCGCGATGATTCTTGCACTTTTTTGTCGATAAAGCCCGCTTGGAGCGATAAGATTCTCAATAGAATCTATCTTTGCAAGATTATGCAAGCTTGTATCATCGCTAAGTGTCAAAATCCCGGAACCCTTGAGATTTGCTAAAGAAATTTTGACTTTTTCCCACTTGGTGTTTTGCGTCAAAATCGCGCCCACAACCACTTCAAAGCCCAAAGCCCCCTCCCACCACCATTGATGTAAGCCCTTCAGCAAATCCAAATTTTTAAGCCTAGTCAGTAGCTCTATACTATTTATATCCACGCTTGCAACCTTAGTAGTTTTAGGCATTGTAGCAGAAATTTAAGCCCCAAAAGTGTAGAATGCCGCATTTATAGGGCGGAGAAGTGTGTGCGAATTGACGAAGTTTTAATGAAGCGATGTATAGATAAAGCGTGGGAATACCAAACACTAACCTTACCAAACCCCGCTGTCGCTGCTATGGTATATGATGATAATGGGGAGATTTTAAGCCTAGAAGCGCATCAAAAAGCAGGGCTACCTCACGCGGAAGTTTTGGCAGTTTTTTGGGCTTTTGTGCAAATATATGCGAAAAGTAAGCAAAAAAACTTGCATTATCAAAAAGTGGATTCTAGCCTAGAATCCACTTTTGCCACAAGCCACACCACCCCTCCACAAGCACTTGGAGAGCTTGAAACACTTGCGCCATTGTGGCAAGATTTCCAAGCAACACACACGGAGTTTTCTCACATCGCCCTAGAGACTCTACCCCTACACTCCCACGCTATCCACGCTTTCATCGCTGCTTATCATAATGGTGCATTCTATGATAAGACAATCTTGCTCACCCTAGAGCCTTGCAATCACTTTGGCAAAACCCCTCCGTGCGCCCAGCTTATCGCGCAAATCGCGCCCAAACGCGTGCTTATCGCTGCGCGTGATATATGGGGAGAAAGTGCCAATGGTAGCAAGAGATTGCAAGAAGCTGGCGTAGCAGTAGAATTCATCACAAATACATCTCTAAAAAAACAAGCCCAAAATGTGCTTTATCCATTTTTGTGCCTAAGAGAATCTAGGCGATTTGTTGTATTTAAGCTTGCAGAGCGGCTTGATGGTAGCTACAAAAATGGGCAAATCTCCGGGGATCTATCGCGCATTTTTACGCATAATCAACGCACCATAGCCCAAAGCCTAATCATCTCCGGAGCGACTGCAAGGGCAGATAGACCAAGGCTTGACACCCGCTACGCCACGCCTCCTTATGCCAACACGAGCGTGCCAAATGTGGGGATTTTCACACGCAAGGATATTGATAGCAATATCCCACTTTTTCATATAGATTCACGCTCTGTGCGTATATATGATGATAAAACTTTGCAAGAGCTACCCAATGGCTTTCATATCATTGAAGGCAGCTTGCAGCTCTTTAGCCATATATATCCCTTGCTTAAATCCCCCTTGCTCCTACTTGTGCATCTCTCCCCAACTATCGCCCAAGCTCCGCAAACCTTGTGCCAAAGCATAGCGCGTGATATATCTTGTGAGATCCTGCATACAACCACACTTGGTAAAGACCTGCTTCTATGGCTAAAGCCCTAAGATTCTACCAGCTAGCTGATGGCTATGCCTACAATAGCGATAGTTTATTGCTGCTTGATTTTGCCGCGCAATTTTGCAAAAACACGCCAAAAAATATCCTAGATATGGGGGCAGGCTGCGGGATTTTAGGGATTTCGTGTGCGCACTATTTCCACGCCCAAGTAGTCGCCATAGAATCCCAGCCCAAAGTCGCCTTGCTTGCTGCTATCAATGCCAAAACCGCTCCATTTCACACACACAATGAGTCAAGCACGCCTAAAGGCTCCTGTCAAGTGCTTTGTGCAAACTTTTTAGATAAAGCCACGCCACAGCAGGCATTAGCCCTACTTGCCACTATGCACAATCAAGCCCAAAAGAATCCAGAAGAAAACACACAAGAAAACTCAGCCCAAACCCCCAGAATCCACCTCCACACGCCAAAGTCAAAGTCTAGCCCAAAGTTTGACCTCCTAATCGCCAATCCACCATTCTACCGCGATGGCGCACTTAAATCTACCAATGAATTTTTACGCCAAGCACGCTATGAAAGCCAGCTGCCCCTGCAAGCGTGGATACACCAGAGCAAAAGACTTCTAACCCCGCGCGGGGCTTTGGTGTTTTGCTTCCAAGCAAGCGAGATTGCACGCGTGCTAGAAGCCCTAAAGCAAGAGAGCTTTACTTGTGAGATCTTGCGCTTTGTCTATCCCCTGCCATCTAAACGAGCGAAAATCGCGCTTTTTTACGCAAGGCTAGATTCTAGGGCGCAGATGCACATAGAGCCGCCACTTTTCACACACAACTCCCCAAAGCAGAGCGACTTCACGCAAGAAGTCGCGCGCATTTATGCTGCCTATCGCACACATAGTATCAAAGTATATGCGCAAGACATAGTAGATCCTATACTTTTAGACCATTGTCGTGAAACCTTAACAATAATCCCCCATCAAGCCACAGCACACTGACCACAGAAACAAGGCTTATTTAGTAGCTTCCTTTAGACTTGCATTTGTTTTTTCTTGCGCCTCTAGGAGTCGCTTGGCTTCGCCATTTAGCATAAACTCTTCATCATAGGCTTTTTGGATCACGGAGCGCACAATTTGGAGCTTTGATGCATTGGCTTGTCCGGGCAGCATATCAAGCACGATCCCATATAGCTGGATATTATGCGTGATTTCTTCAAACATCTTATTGCGTGCTTTTATATACATTTCTTCATCAGCCATATAGCGCGCTAGCTCCACTTGCACTCGATCAAAGATAATATGCCTCATAGTATTAAGGCGCACACGCTCTTCTATAATCTCACGCGCCCTTTCAAGCTGCTGTCCCAAATCATTGCGCCCCATATATGCTAGCACGCTCACAATCAAAATAAGCGCATCAATATCCGCCCCAAGCGAGTGCGTCTTCCAGCGGATAATATAGGCTTCTATAAACGAAAACTTCTTATATTCTAGCTGCGCACTCATTATTTATCTCCTTTATAGACATTAAGCGCGGCGGGGGCTTGGGTGGTTGGCATCATTTCTAGGCGATTGATATTGATATGCTTTGGCAAATACGCCACAAAGCACACCGCTTGTGCCACATCTTCTGGGCTAAGGGGTGTCGTGCCAGCATAGACAGAATCCGCTCGTTCCTTATCGCCCTTAAAGCGCACGAGAGAAAATTCACTCCCACCGGCTAAGCCCGGCTCAATATCGCTTACACGGATATTTTTATCATACAAATCCGCGCGCAGATTTAGACTAAATTGCTTCACAAATGCCTTGCTCGCGCCATAGACACTGCTGCCCGGATATGGATAGCTTCCGGCGATTGATCCCATATTGATGATATGCCCCTTTTTGCGCGCCACCATAGCAGGCAAAACTCTATGTGTAAGCCGCACTAACGCTAGGATATTGACACTAATCATCTGCTCCCAATCTTCTATCTTGCACGCATTTGCAGGCTCTAGTCCAAGAGCTAGCCCAGCATTATTGACAAGCACATCAATCCCACTAAGCTCGCTCTCGCCATCACCCCCAAGCCCAAAGCCCTTAAGCGCGCTAGAAATCCCCTTACTCAAAGCACAAGTATCCACCACATCACACGCCACAATCGCACAAGACTCTGCCCCAAGCTCTCGCTGCAAGTCTAATAGCTCCTGCTCTCTGCGCGCTGTGGCGATGACCTTCGCCCCCCTAGCCACAAATGCGACCGCACACGCCCTACCAAATCCAGATGATGCCCCAGTGATTACCACGACCATAGCAGCTCCTTAATCTGTAAGTTATATTTGAACTAACCTTCATTGATACTTGTATTATATCTTTACCAATTTGCTATTTTGTTTTCTACTTTTTGTGCAAAATATGCAAATACTCGGTAGTTTTACTCTGCTTTTGTGGGCGATTAGAGTCTGCTTTAAACCGCTGATACTCCTGCTTCGCACAAGCATATTGCCCATATTTTCTCATAAGATTTTCTATCCTCTCTAAATCCAAAAGCCCTTCATCATTGTAGCTTAAAAATATCCATTGAAATTGTGCTTTTTGCAGCAAAGATTCAAGGGCGTTTTCCACATCACCCTTTTTGCACCACGCTGATTTTTCATACGCCCTTAAACCCGTTTTGCCCCGCGGGGTAAAGTCATCATACAAAGCAATGGTATTTAATAGATGATAATTTGCCCCATATTCTCTAGCATTATAAGGCGGATCAAGGTAGAGTATATCGCCACTTATTGTAGTAATCAAATCATTGGCATTTTCATTAAAAACTTGATGAGAATTTTGCGTGAGCTTAAATGTTGCCGGGCTTAAAACAAGCTCTTTTGTCGCGCTTTTTTTAAGCCTTTTTAAAAATGCCCCATACACACAAGCTGTGTTTGCCACGCTATCGCTAGATTCTAAAAGTGAAGTAAGGAGGAAGTAAAATTCATTTTGCGTGATGAAATTTTCATTGTGCCATTGTGTGATTTTCTGCCTTATACTATCGATTTTCATCGCATTTTCATCGCTGAAATATTGCCTTCCACTCCCCCCACCAAGGGCGTAATGCGTGAAAATCTTTCCCTTTTTTAAAGGCGTGTTATTGAGTGTTTCTATTAGCTCATCTGCACGAATAATGGGAGTGTGATTAGCAATATAATTTTGATTTAGCACGAAGCTATAATATTCTTTGTCATTACTTATGACTTGCTTGACTTTTGGTTTAAAAGCCTTGCCCACAGCCCCACTTCCAGCAAATAAATCGCAAAAAATGGAATCTTGCAAAGGCTTGGCATTATGCTTTTTGAGTGTGGATTCTATGCTTTGCTGCAAAAATGGCAGTAGCTTAAGCTTTGAGCCTATGTAATTCATACATCTCCATAAAGTTTTGCACTGATAAAGTCCGCTGCTTCTTTTGCGATTTTTCTCGCACTTTCTTTGCGATATGCCACGGGATCATACTGATAGCAGCCCACACAGCCTAGCCCACCTTCACTTTGGGCGATGTAACGCTCATCACCAGCATAAAAGTCATAAGGGTTACCCTTGATATTTTTCGCACTCCAGCGTGTGTTTGTCTCTTTGCAAGTTTTGCAAATTTGGCGTTTGATGTCATTTGCCGCTTTGCATAAAGGCTGAAAGTCTTCAAATTCTTGCATTGCTAGCTCACTCACACGCATAGAGTCTTTGCGTCCATCTTTGTGGTCAATCTCAATTGTCGTATTTTCACTTTTGCCACAAACGCCTAGCATTACGCATTTTTGGGATTTATAAAAATCTTTAATATCTTTTCGTATGTTTTGGTTAAAAGTTTTAAGCGGATTAAACCCTTGCAATCTTATGGCGTCAATGGAGTTTCCGCTCGTGCGAGTTTTGTCAAACTCTAGGATATATGTTTTGGCTAAATTACTACTAGCTCTACACCAGCTTCCACCATTGCCGAGCTGTAAATCCTTATAATCTCCTACAAACTCACCCACGCCAACCCACCTTGAAAAGCCTTTTTCATCAGGCTTAGCAAGTTCTAAAAATAAATCCATTTTGCTTTTTTTCATAATTTTATGTTTTCTAGTCCCATTCCAATCTCACCAAGTTGCTACCCAGCTTAAAGCGTTAGTTGCCCTCAAATCAATCACTTTACAGCGATTATTATAGGTGCTTTTGGCATAGCTTTTGCTTAATATTTGCCCACTATCACACTTAAGGAGTCTTTATGATATATCAAATAAAAGCCCCTATTTTGGGATTTGAGCATATTACAAGTATCGAGCTTACTAGGCTAGATGAGCATTTCGCCAAGATCACAAGTCAAGACAAAAGCCTTGAGATGATGCTAGTCAATCCCTACTCCTTGCGCGAGTATAGCTTCACAATCCCGCGCTATATAGAAATGCTCCTAGGGCTTGATAGGGACTCTAGCGTGCTTGTGTATTGCATTGTCATCTTGCAAAGAGATGTAGAAGAATCAATGGTGAATTTCCTAGCGCCGCTCATTTTCAACACCAAAGACAAAGTCGCTGGGCAAGTCGCGCTATCGATGATGGATTATCCGGACTTTGGCTTCAAAGATACGCTAAAATCCTTTCTCCAAAAGGGCGCATAATATTTAAGCAACAGGAGCGGCGATGATTGTTATCACAGGAGGTGGCACAGGCGGGCATCTCGCCATAGCTAGGGCATTAGCACAGGAGCTGCAAAACCGCGAGATTCCAGCGATTTATATAGGCTCGCTCTATGGGCAGGATCAAATGTGGTTCGCTGGGGAGTCTGAGGAGGATTGGGCTTTTGAGAATCGCGTTGGCTTTTGGGCTAAAAATGGCGATTGCGGCGGCGAGTCTGCGGTCACTACCGCTCAAGGTAGCTCCCTTGCCTCGCCTTGCAAAGCCCCATTTTTAGCTCCAAAATCCTGCCGCGAGCAGACTGCCCCAGAATCCACGAAAGTGGATTCTAGCTCCAAGCCCCAGAATCCACTTTTCCAGCAATGCTACTTCCTAAACACCTCCGGCGTAGTCAATAAAAAGGGCATTAAAAAGCTAGCAAGCATTTATGCCCAGCTGCGAGCGGCATTGCGTGTGCGTAAAATCTTTGCCAAGCATAAGGTGCGAGCAGTCATTAGCGTGGGAGGATTTAGCGCGGGACCTGCGAGCCTAGCGGCAATCCTGCTTAGAAAACCTCTCTTTATCCACGAGCAAAATGCTATCCAAGGCAAGCTAAACTCCTTGCTAGCTCCCTTTGCTAAGGCGGTGTTTAATTCATTCCGCCCGCCATTCCCACCCTATCCTATCAAGCAAGAAGCCCTGCAAAGTCGCAGAATCCGCACGGAGTTTCAAAGCATTATCTTTATCGGTGGCTCGCAAGGCGCAAAGGCGATCAACGACCTAGCTCTGCAAGCCGCGCCAAAGCTGCTAGCAAGGGGGATACGCATTATCCACCAATGCGGAGAGAGAGATTTAGATCGCGTGAGAGAAGCGTATAAAAAAGTGGATTCTAGGCTTGTAGAATCTAGCGACCCAAAAGCCCTAGAATCCTCGTTTGACAGCCCTGCACCTAGGCTCACACTTTTTGGCTTTGACAAAGACCTAATCAAGCATTTAGACAAAGCGGATATATGTGTGGCGCGCGCTGGGGCGTCAAGTATCTGGGAGAATGCCGCCCTATCTCTGCCCACCATCTATATCCCCTATCCCTACGCTGCAAATAACCACCAGCACCACAACGCTAGCTACTTCACGCGCCAAGGGCTTGGGCTAATGATCACCGAGCAGGATTTATCTACCCCCACGCAAGCAGCACAAAAAGGCGCGGATACAGCGGATACAAAAGTGGATTCTAGTAAAACTTGCGCGGATATACGAGCTATGGATTTAGAGAAGTTTTTCACACTACTTTCCCAGCTAGAAAGCAATCTTGAAGCGATTTCTACCAATCTTAGCAAAACTATCACAGAAAATGGCGCGCAATCTATCATCACCCAAATCCTAGCAGCCCTAGAGCCCTCCACTGCCAAAGCCGCAGCAGCCAAGCCTACTTAAGCGGTCGTTGTAGAAAAATTTGCTATAACTAAACCACAACACACAAAGGGACATAATGATAAAAGTCGGGATTCTAGGGGCAAGTGGCTACACGGCAAATGAGCTTGTGCGCATACTATTAGGACACAAAGAAGTAGAAATTGCTTGGCTAGGCTCACAAAGCCAGATCGATAAGCCCTACCACCACAGCTATCAAAACTTCTTCCAAATCCTACCGCTCTCTTGTATCGATGCAAGCGAGCTAGAATCCTTATGTAAGCACATTGATGTGCTATTTTGCGCTACGCCGCATAATTTCTGCGCCACGATTCTCACACCAAAAGTCCTAGAATCCACAAAAGTCATCGATCTAAGCGCGGATTTTCGCCTGCGCGATATAGAGACTTTCGCCGCGCATTACCACACCACACACGCCAATCCAACCCTACTAGCCCAAAGTGTCTATGGGCTTTGCGAGCTAAATCGAGCACAGATCAAGCCCGCACGCCTTGTGGCAAATCCGGGCTGCTACCCTACTTGTAGTATTCTCTCCCTAGCTCCCCTACTTGCCAATAATCTCATCGACCTAGATTCTATCATCATCGATGCTAAGTCCGGCACCTCAGGTGCAGGGCGCAAGGCGGCTTTGGATAGCTTGTTTTGCGAGGTGAATGAAAGCTTCAAGGCATATAGCATCACCTCTCATCGCCACACACCAGAGATCGAGCAAGCCCTAAGCGAGATCGCCAAAGAGCCGATTACCCTAAGCTTCACGCCCCATCTTGTGCCGATGAATCGCGGGATTTTAGCTACAAGCTATGCGCGATTGCGCGATCCAAAAGTGGATTCTACTGCTCTGCGCCATATCTATAAAGACTTCTATAAAGGAGAGTATTTCGTGCGTGTGCTAGACCACGGACTTAGCGCGCAAACGCGCTGGGTGAAAGGAAGCAATTTCATCGACATAGCTCCTTATGTCGATACACGCACCAATCGCATAATCATCACCGCAAGTATTGATAATCTCATCAAAGGCGCGAGCGGTCAAGCGGTGCAGAATATGAATATTATGTGCGGATTTAGAGAATCTAGCGGACTTGAAGCCGCACCGATGTTTCCATAATCCCATAAAGGCATTAGATGAAGACAAACCAAAAAGCAAAGATTCTAGCAAATCTCCATATCCGCCCTATGCGCCTAGATGACTATGAGCAAGTCGCTATGCTATGGCAGCAAATTGAAGGATTCTATATCCGCAGCATTGATGATTCTAAAGAGGGTGTAGCACGCTTTCTTGCACGCAATCCCAACACCAGCGTAGTCGCCGTGCTAAAAGATGAAGATCAAAAAGAGTGGATAATCGGCAGTATTTTATGCGGACACGATGGGCGATATGGTAGTCTCTACCATGTATGCGTGCATAAAGATTTCCGCCAAATGGGCATAGGCTCGCGTATGGTAGAAGCCGCCCTAAACGCGCTCAAAAAAGAGCAGATCTCTAGCATTTCTCTCATCGCCTTTAGCGAAAATATCATCGGCAATACCTTTTGGAAGAAGCAAGGCTGGGCTAGCAAGCCAAATGCCAATCGCTATGAATTTAGCCTAAATCCTGCCAACATCTCCCATAAAATCGATAGCCCAAACCCCAAAAACTAAGGAGTCTCTATGTCAAAATCCACCAAAACCCCCACACAAAAGCTACTAAAAGCCACTGCCAAAGCCACCTTAGCCAAAGCTTCAAGCACACCAGCTAACCCCTCATCAAAGCCACAAGAGCCAAGCAGCAAAGCCCCAAGAGCCAAGCTAGAATCCATAAAGCTACTAAAAAGCGGGCTAAATGCACTGCCTAGCTTCCAATATAGCGGCACACAAGCTGGAATCAAATACAAAAAGCGCACCGATATGAGCCTGATTTTTAGCCCCTATCCGTGCGTGGGAGCAGGCGTTTTCACGACCAATAAAGTCCGCGCGGCGTGTATAGGGCATAATGAAGCGATACTAAAGCTCAAGCAGCCCCTACACGCTATCATCGCCAATGCCGGCAATGCCAATGCCTGCACAGGCGCACAAGGTGAAAAGGCGTGTAAAGAGAGTGCGATCACTGCTGGAGCGGTGCTAGGGGTAGAATCCACTAGCGTGCTGCTGGCTTCTACGGGCGTTATAGGCGTGCAGCTCCCACTTGATAGGATCAAAAAGGGCATAAATCTCCTAGCTCAAAGCAAGTCCAGCAGCAGAGCAAGTGCCAAAACCGCAGCACAAGGGATTATGACAACAGACTTGTTTGAAAAAGAAGCCGCAGTAGAGTTTATCGCCTCTAATGGCAGGCGCGTGCGGCTAGCGGGGATCGCCAAAGGTAGCGGTATGATCCATCCAAATATGGCGACAATGCTATGTTTTATCATCACAGATTGCGCTATCAGCCAAAAGCTCTTGCAAAAAGCTTTGCAAAAAGATGTCAAAGACTCTTTTAATATGATTAGTGTCGATGGTGATACTTCTACCAATGATATGACCCTAGTGCTTGCTAATGCAAGAGCGCACAACACGCCTATTATCACCCAAGATGATAGCGATTACGCGCTTTTTGTCAAAGCTCTCTCCCTGCTTACCACAACCCTTGCGAGAAAAATCGCGCGCGATGGCGAGGGTGCGACAAAGCTGCTTGTCTCCCACTGCCTAAATGCTGCAAGCAAAAAAGACGCACGCAAAATCGCAAAATCTGTGATCGCATCAAGCCTTGTAAAAGCAGCGATGTTTGGGAATGACGCAAATTGGGGGCGGATTTTATGCGCTATGGGGTATAGTGGGGGCAATTTTGATCCAAAAGTCGTTGATGTAAAGCTAGCAAGCAGTGCTGGGGAGATAGCGATTATGCGCAATGGCAATGCGCAGCCTATCGATGAGAAATTTGCCAAAAAGCTCTTACAAAAAGATGAGATACATATATTTATCGACTGCAAACGCGGCAAAAAAAGCGCGTGCGCGTATGGCTGTGATTTGAGCTATGACTATGTAAAAATTAACGCCGATTATCGCTCATAGCTCTTAGGAGCTAGACGCCCCCAAACGCGCTACACAATCCAAACTTTCACACCCTAGAATCCACTTTATCACCACTGGACTCCAAAACTTACGATAGAGCAAAAATATCTGTAATATCAATCTCAAAGGCTTTGGCGATTTTGTAGCAATGCTCTAGGTTGAAGTGCTTGCCATAGCGGCAGCTCTCACAATTGGAGTAGAACGCCACTGACTTAATGCCAATTTCAAGGGCTAGATCAAGCTGGGAGACTCCGCGCTTCTCACGCAAGATTCTAATATTAGCAGATACGCGTTTGTAAAACTCGCTAATCTCCTCTTGCGTGGCGTTGCCATAAAGCTTTTGTATCACTCAAAGTCCCTTGATAGCCGTGGCTAATATTTATCCTATAGGATTAAGTAGAAACTAAAATTTACAAAGATACAATCCGCTTTTATATATCCTATGGGATAAATTTTTAGAGAAAGGGGTTGAAAAATGATTTATGTAATAGCATTCTTTCTGCCATTTGTTTGTATGTTTGTAAAAGGTCTATGGATTCAAGCGTTTTTTAATCTTATTGTTTGGCTATGTGGATTTGTAACCTTTGGCGCGGGCACTGGATTTGCCATTATTTGGGCTTGGATTTCTATCGCCCAAAAAGTCAATAAAGAACGACACTCACAAATGATTGATACCGTGGCAGCGGGTAGCATAGGCGTGCAAAGAAGCTTTAGCGAGATGAAAAAGAGCATTTTACTCAATCAAACGATAGTGAAAACTAATTTTTAACAAAGGATAGAAAAATGAAAAAAGTAATCTTTGGCTTAGCGTTTTCTATAGTGTGTGCTTTTGGGCTTGGAAAAGAAAAAATGATAGTGGAGTTCTCAAATGGAATGATGCTTGGTGTGTGTCTGGCAAGAGAGCAAGCAATAGCGAATATGCGCATAAACAATGGTATGGATGCAAAAATAGCTGCAGAGCTTTCAGCAAAAGCTATCAAAGTATGCGGCGAAGCAATATCCCCATTGCAACCAACGAAAAAATCTTATAAAAACAAAAAAGAACTGCTGCGAGCTGCTGATGCCATCGTTGACGAAGGTATCAAGTTCGGTCAAGAAGAGACTACGAAAATTATTGGATATATTATGGATGGACTAGACCATATATCAAAATAACAAAAACAACTAAAGGAATCCCTATGTCTTACACTTATCTTCATCTAGCACAAGAAGTGCTACTAGATTCTGCTACACCTTTGCAGCTTGGGCAAATATGGAATCTAGCCAAGCAAAAAGGCTTAGACAAAAAGCTAGAGAGTGAAAATCCTAGAAAATCAGTCTTGGCGACTGCCTTGCACTCACCAACAAGGCGTGAAGCCTACAATATTTTTGCATTTTCAAAGTCTCCCACACTCTTTGGTATCATAGGCAAACACGAAGCTATAATCCCAGAAGCTGCAAACGACTCACAAGAAAATGAGAATGACAAAACAAGCAAAGAGCAGCTTGAACGCTCTCTCCACCCGCTATTTGTGAAATTTGCTAGAGATGAGCTTGGTCTCTTTTGTAAAACAATTTTCCACGAGAAAAGTCAAAAGCGTGAAAAGGGCATAAATGAGTGGATTCACCCTGATATTGTAGGAGTGAAATTTAATATCCAAGATTTTAAAGAAAGCAAATGCCAAAGGGAGATATTAGAGTTTATCCATACATTCAATTACCCAAAAATAGAGCTTTACTCATTTGAGCTAAAAGTAGAGATAAAATCCACTGATTTGAAAAAGATATATTTCCAAGCGGTGTCAAACTCTAGCTGGGCGAACTATGGCTATTTAGCGGTATTTAGACCCATAGAGCCTAGCATAAAAGATGAACTAAGGAAGCTTAATGCACGATTTGGCATTGGCGTTATTAACTTTGGCACAGACAATGAAGATTGGGAGATTATTTTTCAGGCTAAAAGGCGGGAAGATATTGATATTTCAATGCTTGATGAGCTAGGCAGGATAAATGATGATTTTAAAAAGCTACTAGATGATATTATAAAAGATACAAAAGGCAAGCGTGAAGAGCCTGTGCCACAGGATTATGATAAATACTTGAGTGATGAAGATAGGGAAGAATATGTCAAACAACACGATATGAAAACAAAACGCGACCAATAGGGATAACACACCTAGAATCCACTTTTAGCTCATACCACAAGCAGCCCCAAGTAAGAGCCACCCCTACTTATCAACGCCCTCTCATACCCCCTGTGCCAAGCTTATGCCAAATACTCCCTAACAAATGCCAAAAAATACCGCACGCCTAGCCGCGCCTTTATCTCGCTATTCATCGCGTGGATGGCGGATTGTATCGCCACTTTTTTTGCATACTCACTAGGATCTAGCTCGCATAAGCGCATAATGCGCGTGGCTTTCTCCACATACTCTGCCTCGCTAAACGCGCTAGTCTCTCTAGCAAATTCTAAGACACATTCCTTGTAGCTAGCAAAGTCGCTAAAAAAAGTGGATTCTAGCGCATTGTGTAATAGCATAGAATTTTCACCCCTAGAATCCACTTTTTCACCTGCTGGATCTACACGCCTGCAATCATCGATAATCGCTTCTATGATCCCCCTTGTCTCATCAAGCTGAGATACAAAAGTGGATTCTAGCTGCTTGGCTGACTCATAGTAGCGCAGACTAAGCCCACGCCCCTTTGCCACATACTCGATCCTGCTCTCGCCTTGCTCCATAGGAAAGCTATCTGCCCAAAAGTTCAAAATATGCCCATACACCGCGCTATCCACATAGCCACCAAAGAAAAAGCGCGGAAGAAGCTGTGGATTGATTTGTGAGATTTTTTGCTTGATCTCACCTTCATTACCAAGCCCACAAGCTAAAAACCTCCAATGTGGATTCTGCTCCAAAATCGCGCAAATACTGCGCAAATATGCGAGCGAGTCGATCTTCACCAATCGCCCAATCACGCCAAAAAGGCGCAAGGGCTGCTTCACACTAGAATCCACATAGCAAGCGCGCGTATCAGCAATGAGCTCTTGTGGGACTTTTGGATTATAAAAGCTTCTATCCATTTGCACCGGGATCCCATAGAAGCTAAAGCCATTGTGCGCGATAGACTTTTGATTATTACAAATATGCGTTAGGCGTGTATCAATCCCGCTAATATCATAGACAAAATTCCCGTGTGTCCAAAATACCTGCACCCTAGCACACCGACTTGCAAGCAGAAAATCACTAATCCCATAGCCATTATTGGGACTAATGAGCATAGCCACCTCATCTCTAAGCATAATCTCACGCAGTGCTAGGGCTTTTTGCAAGTGGGAATTGTAGAATCCAGCTTTATTAAAGCCAAGCCCTATATCGATGGTTTCTATACCAAGTTTCGCTAGTTTAGCGATGGCTTGTGGGTTGTTTTCGGACTTTTCTATAAGGCTCATACAATAGATTTTGATTTCGTAATGCTGTGTAAATTCTGGGCTTGCAAGGAGATTTTTTATCAAGCTGTATTCGACTTTGAAAGGCGAGTTTTCTACAATCCTATCACGCAATATGCCGATGATTTTGCGCTTGTTGGTGCTTGGGCTAGACTTAGGCAAATATGGCAAAAACTTTGCGGCAAACTCCCTATAAATAGGCACAGCATATTGAGAAATCTCGGTATTAAACTCCTGCCACTGCTCCTGCTTGCTAAAACTATTGCCACAAATATGATAGATAAAAAACTGCAAATATAGGGCTAGATCCAGCCACTGCGCGATGAGTGGCGGCACGCTTGATGAGCTTGTATCATCACGCAATGCTTGTGATACCTGCCTCAAGGCGGCATAAAATTCTTGCTTCCACACAGGATATAGACTAAGCCACTCGCGGTTGTTAAAGAGATTTTTTGCATTCCAGAGAATATGTAGCTGCCAATTACAAATATTGCGGACTAACAGTGGTGCTTGTGAGCTTAAATGGGCTTGCGTATAGGCTTGTATAATCGCTGGTCTAACACAGGACACCCCAATCTCTTGTATAGAAAAAAGCTCGAGCAAAAACTCCCCACAACGCCCAGCTGATATACCATCAATAGAAGCGCACATAATGCGCGAGAGAAAAAACATCACCCCATCATTGTCTAAATTATCTAGACTTTTTTCACATAAGTTGTCGTATTTATCGGTATTTGTATTAAAAAAACTTAGATTTTGCTGCGAGGGGTTTGCTAGAACTCTCGCAATTGCACCCAGCTCTATAAGCATAATATACTCTTCTTGGCTAGGTTGTGTTGCTAAAAGCTTTTGCACAGATTCTATAAAGGGCTTAAACCGCTCATCTGCCCCAAGAGACTTTGGCGCGATAAATGCGAGATACAAAAACCCACAATCAAGAATATCACCCTGCGTAAAAATCTGCAAAATCTTCGTGCGGAAGCTCTCAAATATTTTTTCATAAATAGCGAGATTGGCACTTAAGTTTGTGCTTATGTCTTGCGCGGAATAGGACTTTAGCAAATGCGCAACAATACTTAGTAAAAGCATACGCAAGTCTTGCTTTGTGTGAGCATTTTCCATCAAGCCTAGAAATCTAGAATGCTCTACCATCATTGACCCCTAAGGCGTTAGCAACGACTGCGGTGGTGCGCTTGCCTGCATAGAAAATGTCGTATCAATCAGCCACAAATACCCCAGCCTAGAACGCTGCGCATAGGGCTTTATCTCTGCAGAAATATAGCCAAAGTCGTGATTCACGCTTACTACTTCACCCACAGAAATCCCTTCAATGAAAATCCCATCAAGCCCACTTGTAACAACCTGATCACCAATATCAACCTTCCGCCACGAAGGGATAAAATCCGCGGTAATATATCGAGAATCCACTGCGCTAGAATGCACAATAGCAGGGATCTTCTCATCACCAATTAGGACACTATAGCTACTCTTTCGCTCGCCATTTAAAAGCCCCATTAACTTACCATCATAAATAACTGCGATACCCAAAGCTTTATTATCTTGCACAATCCCCAAAATATGGTCTTTAGCATAATTGCTCACATCAAAATCTATCCACACACGATTAGAATCCCCCATACTCACATACGAATATGCGCGAGCTGGGAAAAATCTCGCATCATTGACAAAGGCTTGCTGCGTATCAAAAACAGAGAGCGCATCAAGCTCATTGCGCGTATGCATTAGCTCTAGCTCTAACTTCTCGTAGTTTTTCAACTTTTCTTCATATAAGTGGATAGTTTTTGCTTGGGTAATGTATTTATTATAAGAAAGTGCTATGCTGTCTTTTACATCAAGGATAAAAATCTTGATACCATCCCCAACAAAGCTGATATGTCTTTGCAAAAAACTGCTAGAATCTATGGCGATAAACACTATCGCCATTATCACAACGACAATGCTTAGGGATTGATAGCGCATTATTCGTAACGACTAGTATTGTGCAATGTATCAAGCTCTTCTATAGCTTTTCCCGTGCCTTTTGCCACAGCCAAAAGTGGCTCATCACCTATAAATACAGGAAGTTTCACAGTATCAGACAAATACCTATCAAGCCCCCGTATAAGCGCACCACCACCCGTAAGCGTCAAGCCATTTTCTACCAAATCCCCTGCTAAATCCGCCGGAACTTCTTCAATAACACTTTTCACCGCACTGCTGATCTCACGCAACTGGTCTTTAATCGCTTCCCGTATGTCTTCGTTTGTTAGCTCGATAGTATTAAGCAGCCCACTCACTTGATCGCGTCCTTTAATCTGCATAGAAAGTGGTGTATCAAGAGGAGCTGCTGCACCGATTTTGATTTTTATTTCTTCGCCAGCACGCTCACCAATTAAAAGATTATAATGCTTGCGCACATGATTGACAATCGCCATATCAAGCTTATCGCCTGCCACGCGGATAGACTTTGAGATGACAAGCCCACCAAGCGAGATGACACCTATTTCTGTTGTCCCTCCACCAATATCCACAATAAGACTTCCTTGTGGCTCTTTGATAGGCAGTCCCGCACCAATAGCTGCTGCCATAGGCTCTTCTATAAGATACACTTCTCTAGCCCCAGCACTCATAGCGGACTCTTTCACAGCTTTGCGCTCCACACCTGTGAGTCCATAAGGCACACACACCATAATGCGCGGGCGGATAAGGGATTTGCGGTTATGGGCTTTTTCAATGAAATAGCGGATCATTTTTTCCGTTACATCAAAATCTGCGATTACGCCATCTTTCATCGGGCGGATAGCTTGGATACCGCTTGGGGTTTTGCCGACCATTTCCTTTGCTTCGTGTCCAACAGCTAGAATCTCTCCATCTCTATCATATCGATCCACGCGCACCGCGACAATGGAAGGCTCATTGATGATAATCCCCTGCCCTTTTAGCAAAACAATTGTGTTTGCTGTCCCTAAGTCAATCGCAATATCGTGCGAAAACATACCGATAAGCTTATTTAATAACACTTTACGCTCCTTGTGTTTTAGGTGATTCTTTTGATTTTTTCGGCTTAGTGATAATGGGTTTTTGCTTATGCTCTACGCAATCTTTGGTAATTGTAACCTTGCAATGGCGCATTGTAGGCAAATCAAACATAATATCCGTAGCAAAGCTCTCAATAATCGCACGCAAGCCTCGTGCGCCTGTTTTCCTAGCGATAGCAAGCTCGGCAATTTTTTCGATCGCATCTTGCTCAAATTCTAGCTGCACATCATCTAGCTCAAATAATTTGGTGTATTGCTTCACTAGCGAATTTTTGGGCTTGGTGAGAATATCTACCATAGCTTCTTTGGTGATGGGCTGTAATGTCGCGATAATGTGCAAACGCCCTATAAGCTCTGGTATAAGCCCATAACTCACCAAGTCATCAGGCTCTACAAGATGCAAAATATCATCTTGCTCGCTCTTAGTCTTTTGCACTTGTCCAAAGCCCAGCACATTGCTGCCCATTCTACGCTTGATAATCTCGCCTAATCCATCAAATGCCCCACCACAAATAAATAAAATATTTGTCGTATCAAGCTGTATGAACTCTTGATTTGGGTGCTTTCTGCCACCTTTTGGGGGGATATTAACCACACTACCTTCAATAATTTTTAGCAACGCCTGCTGCACACCCTCGCCAGATACATCGCGCGTGATGGAGCGATTTTCTGAAAGCCTAGAAATCTTATCAATCTCATCGATAAAGACAATCCCCATCTGTGCCTTTTTTTCATCATTTCCAGCGGCTTGGTAGAGCCTTGTAAGGATATTTTCTACATCTTCGCCCACATAGCCAGCTTCTGTAAGACTTGTTGCATCAGATATAGCGATTGGCACATCTAAAAATCGTGCTAAAGTCTGTGCCATAAGTGTTTTGCCACTACCAGTAGGTCCCACGAGCAAAATATTTGATTTTGTGATTTCCACATCACTTGTGTTTGTCATATTGCTCGCTATGCGTTTGTAGTGATTATACACCGCCACAGAAAACACCTTTTTAGCTTCTTCTTGCCCTACGACATATTCATCAAGCTTAGCTTTCATCTCCCTAGGCGTAGGAATATCAATAAAAGCTTGTGCATTATCAATCAAAGATTCTCTAGAAGTGCTTGGCATACCTGTGGTATCTACCATATCTATCCCTGATTGTCGTAGCGTTTTATATAACCCACCAATGCACGATGGACAAATTCTCCCAGATCTACTTCCTTCAAAGTATGTATTATGTATTTCTTTGCCACAAAAATCACAATATTTTTTCATTCTTTGCCTTTCCGGATAGGAATACCCCTTGATGAATCAAGCACAAATTGGCAAATATTTGCAATAGATTCTAGCTCCACACCAGAATCCAAAATCTGCTTAGCATAATCACGCATAGAAGTCGCAGCAAAAAGCTCTTTATAAAATGCACTAATAGCATCAATTTCTTCACTTGTGAATAATTTGCGCATTCTATGTTTATTGAGTCCGCGGATCACAGCTCGATTGCCCTCTGCCATACAAAATGGTGGGATATCTTGTGAAAGCGCACTTGCCCCAGCGACCATCGCCCCATCGCCAATCTTGACAAACTGATGCACAGGTGTCATACCACCGATATTGACATAATCCCCAATCACGATATGCCCACCAAGAGTAGCGTTATTGGCAAGGATACAATGATCGCCAATCACACAATCGTGAGCGATATGCACATACGCCATAAAGAGATTATTGTTTCCTATGATTGTCTTGCCTATGCCACCTTCTGTGCCGGGGTTAAACATACAATGTTCGCGGATAAGATTATCTTCACCGATGATAAGCTCCACTTTTTCCCCAGCATATTTTAAATCTTGTGGTATCGTGCCAAGCACCGCATAAGGGAAAATTGTCGTGCGTGCGCCAATGGTAGTATCCCCAAGGATAGTTACGCCATTATAGAGCTTGCAACCAGCAGCGATTTTTACAGATTCTCCAATGACACAAAAATCACCGATTTCCACATCATCGGCAATTTGCGCACCTTTATGAATAATGGCGGTTTTTGCGATATGTGCCATTCCTAGCCTTGCTCTTGATTATCTGCGACCATTGCCTTTAGCTCCGCTTCACACACAAGCTTACCATCGACAAATGCCTTACCATCAAGCGACCACACCGCGCCTTTGTGCTTCAAAACGCTTAGGTGATATTCTAAGCGATCGCCCGGTGTAACAGGCACGCGGAATTTCACCTTATCAATTGTCATAAAATATACGATTTTATTCTCCGCAGCCTTGAGATCATCGCCAAACATACTCACAAATGCCAGCACACCGCCAGCTTGTGCCATACCCTCAATAATCATAACACCGGGATACACAGGCTTGCTAGGAAAATGCCCTAAAAATATTTCTTCATTGATCGTAACATTTTTGTGTGCCTTGATGTAGCCATTAGGCGCAACATCATCGGTATTACAGACAAGCTCTGTAATCCTATCTACGAGCAACAAGGGATAACGATGTGGTAGAATCTTTTTGATTTGATTGACATCCATCATAAGCAAACCTCATAAAAGTAAAACTAAACTTGAAATAAGATCTTGGCAAACCTTGCAAAATCAACAAAAATCGCGCCGATTATACACAATATTTTCAAAAATTTTCTTTAATTTTTGATACCGATACGCGCCTAAACACTTGCTAACAGATTCAAGCAAATACCCCACACACCCTAGAATCTAGCAAGTATTTTCTCGCTCATTTTTCTCTGTGTTCAACACGATTAGCCGCCGCTAAAGAAGTGGATTTTGACTAAGCTACCAAACGACTTGACACATAAATAGCCCTCAAGCCAAAGTCCCGAGCTGATAAAATAATGCCTATTATACTCTCAAGAGTAAATTAAGATTTTATGATAAAGGTATCGGTGTAAAGAGCTTCTCTTCTTGAAAAACTGCTTTAATATCTATGTTTGTATTTTGGATTTCTTCATCGACAATGATAATGGGATTGACACTTTCACTACCACAAAGTAGTGCGCGGATCATAAGCTCTGCATCGTATGCGATAGGATTATACACTAGCTCAAGGACACTGCGATACTGCTCACCACACATCATCACAAAATCTTTCAAACACAAAAACACGCTATCGTCTTTTTTAGAAAATCCCAATCGCACGCTTTGTGCTGGGATCTGCAGTGTATTGGCTAGATATTGATGGTGGTTTGGTGTAATTTGCTCTAGTAAAAATTCTAGCGATACATTTACCCAATTGATGATGGTGTTTTTAATATGTCTAGATTCTGAATGCACTAGGATATAACTATACGGCACACAATCATTATAAAATACTCTTCCTTGTAGAAGTCGCCACACGCGTTGCTTTCTTTGTATGAGTAGGTAATTTTTATCATTAGATTCTAGTGTGTTTCTTAAAGCAAAAGACTTTTGTCGATCTTCTATGCTTCCGGGCAATGCTCTGCCACCGATCTCGCTCATCATCTCTAAGCTCAATCGATCTTGCTTGACACGCTGCTTGGATAATGCAAATTGACAGCCGCAATAATTTTGGCGATAGAGATTATCTCGCTTGGCAAGCTCATTTTGCTTCTGCACACCACCATCTTTACGGACATTGATTTTGACAAAATCTAAGCCATAGCCTTGAGCAATTATATCGCCCTGCTGATAGAGAATCTCCTGCTCTTTCATAGGGCTTGATAGCAGCGTAGTGGTAAAGGCTCGCTCTCCAAGATCCTTAGCAATCTGCGCACTTTTCTCTAAACGCACATCAAAGCAGGTGCTACATCTAGCCCCTTTTTCTGGCTCATCTTCTTGCCCCTTTACTGATGAGAGCCATTTTTCTAGCTCATAATCACCTTCAATAAGCGGGATTTTTAACATATCGCAGCTTCTGCGCACATCACTTAAGCGAAGATCGTGTTCGGCTTTTGGGTGGATGTTTGGATTGTAAAAAAACCCGACAAAGCTCTCTTGCGGATAAGCCTTTTTCAACTCACTCAAAAAATAATGACTATCCACAGAGCAACAAATATGCACTAGCATTTCTATCTCCTATTCTTTATTGTTCTTTTCATTCTTGATAAATAGTATATATCCAACAATACTGCCGATAGCAAATATCGCCAAAAATACCAACAATATCCATTCTAGTGAATCCATTGTATCTCCTTATATGATTTATGTTTCATATGAAACATTCTGCCCTTGTCCCTGCCTTGACCTTGTCTTTTCTCGTAGCTGTCCGCACGCAGCAGAAATATCAATGCCTTTGGATTCTCGTATCGTAGTGAGCAATCCCTTGTTTGTAAGAAAATCGGCAAAGACTCTAACCTTGCTCTCTTCTGGTCGCTGGAATTTCGTCCCACTATGTGGATTAAACAAAATCAAATTCACCTTAGCCTTTATCCCATTAAGAAGTTTTAATAGCTTTTTCGCGCTTGCGATGTCATCATTCACATCTTTTATCACGAGATATTCAAACATCACACGCTTGCGTGTATCGATAGGAAAGGCACGCACCGCATCAATGACACTTTGGATATTGTAAGTTTTATTCATAGGAATAAGCTTTGAGCGCAGAGTATCATCTACGGCGTGGAGCGATATGGCAAGCTGGACGCCTAGATTCTGCTTGCCTAGATCGTGGATTCTAGGGCTAATGCCGCTCGTAGAGATTGTCTGTCGCTTTGGCGAGATAGAGAGACCATCAAGTGTAGAGAGAATTTTGATCGCGTGTATGAGATTATCAAAATTATTTAGTGGCTCGCCCATACCCATATAGACGATATTCACACGCTTTTCTGGGGCGAGATTATTATACTTTTTAAGATTTAGCACCTGCTCGACTATCTCCCCACTTGTCAAATCTCGCACAAATCCGCCCTTTGCTGTGGAGCAAAAAGCACAGCCCACCTTACAGCCGATTTGACTAGAGATACAAAATGTGTATTTCTCCCCCTCGATAATCTTGCTATTTTCATCGAGCTTTTTATCGCGCATTTTTATGCACACACTCTCAAAGGTATGGTTATCTCGAGTTTGGAAAAGATATTTTCTCGTGCCATCTTGGCTCACTTCTTGCGTAAGTAGCTCTAAATTTTGCGCACTATATTCTAGCTGCAATCTCTCTCTAAAATCTTTGGGAAGATTACTCATCTTAGCAAAGTCCTTTTCATAACGAACATAAAGCCAATGATATATTTGCTTTGCCTGATAAGGTTTCTTGCAAACTTCTTGCAGCTCCGTAAGTGAAAGGCTGTAAATATTTTGTTTTGATGTATCGAGCTTCAACACACTAGAATCCACTTTTATACTCCTGCTATATTCATAATTTTTGCACTTGTAAGAAGTTTTCTAACGCTTTTTTAGCCAAGGTGTGATTAGCCATAAAATCCTTTTGTGCATTTGCATCGCAATAGTTTGTGATACAAAATACCCCATAAGCGGGGATATTAAACTCCTGTGCCACACGCAAAATCGCGAAAAATTCCATATTTTCTAGCATAATGCCAGCTCCACACATCGCAGCACAAATCCTAGAATCTGTCGTAATATAGTTAGAAGAATTTACCACGACATCGCGCAAGTAGCGATATTTTGCCCTAAATGTTTCTTGTGAAACATTGTTTTCTATACAATTATCTAGCGGCGTATAACTATCCCCAGAGACAAAACTGGATTCTATCTGTGTGGCACGAGTGCTTATACATAAAGACAACAATGGTAGCTCATAAGAATACGACCCCGCAGAGCCGACAAATACTAAACTCTCTATATACTCTTGCAAGCAGATTCTCATAAGCCCCATACTTGCCTCCACCAATCCCACACCAATAGGCGTAGCATAAGCAATGATTTCATTCCTACCAGCACACACTATCATCGAGCTTTCCTACAATGTTGCCTACAAGCGCACCGATATACCACGATCATCAAGATAGTGTTTGACATCTATGATACTGATTTCATTATTATGAAAAATACTCGCTGCCAATGCCGCATCTGCCACATCAAGAGAAAAAATCTCTTCCAAATGCTCCACTTTACCTGCCCCACCAGAAGCGATTATAGGCAAGCTTGTAGATCTTCTCATCATCTGCAACGCACCTATATCATAGCCATTTTTCGTGCCATCCGTATCCATACTTGTTAGTAGAAATTCTCCAGCACCTTTTTCTTCACAAACCTTTACCCACTCATCAAGCAATATCCCCGTGCGCTCTCTCCCTCCCTTGACATACACTTCATATCCCAAATCACTCAAACGCACATCAATCGCCACAACTACACATTGTGAGCCAAATCTTTTCGCCGCTTGTTCAATCAAGCTTGGATCAGCAATTGCAGCAGAATTGATACTAATTTTATCCGCTCCAGAATCCAAAAGCATATACATATCATTCAAAGTTTTAACCCCACCCCCTATTGTCAAAGGTATATACACTTCTTTAGCAATTTCACGAATAAGCTCAACGATAATTTGACGATGCTCAAATGATGCTGTAATGTCTAAGATCACAAGCTCATCGGCTAAAGAGTCATTGTAGAATCTTGCTAGTGAAACAGGGTCGCCGATATTTTGTAAGCCGATGAAATTCACCCCTTTCACCACTTGCCCATCTTTTATATCCAGACAGGGAATAATTCTCTTTGCAAGATGATTTGCCATCTCACACTCCTTTGCAACAAGGCGATAATAAAATGGCAAGTATATAAAAGAGATATAAAAATTTTCATAAATCCACATAAGTTCTTACATAAGTTAATAAAAACTCGATACAATGGGCTGCATTGATTGTATGTTTATTGCGAGCGGGGTATGCGAGCGAAAAAGCGTTTTGGGCAAAATTTTTTAAAAGATCCTTTTATCCTTGATCAAATTGTCCAAGTGAGTGCCGAGCTACTACAAGATCAAAAACTTATAGAAATCGGTGTTGGCTTGGGTGATTTATCAGAGCGGCTTTTATCTATTGCAAGTCTTACGACTTATGAGATTGATGCCGATCTGTGTTCTTTTGTTTTGCAGAAATTTTCATCACGCAGTTTTGCTAACACTTTTTCTCTAGTGAATTGTGATGTGCTATCTATATCTCTTGGTATAGATTCTAATCTCAATCTACCGAAGAAAACAGATGCGAAACAAGCTTTACACACAATGAGTGATGATAGCAATAGTAGAGTAGAATCCAAAAAAGGATGGCTTGCTAATGAGCCTTATATCCTTGTCTCTAATCTCCCTTATAATATCGCCACTCGCATCGTGCTAAATCTCTTGCACGATCCATTGTGTGAGGGCTTTGTAGTGATGACACAAAAAGAGGTCGCCTTGAAATTCTGCGCAGATACCTTATCAAGTGATTTTTGTGCGCTAAGTGTGATTGCACAAAGCGCAGGAGAAATGGCACTGCTTTTTGATGTGAGTAAAGAGAGCTTTGATCCTATGCCTAAAGTAACTTCATCAGTATTTAGACATAAAAAATCTACAAACTTTACCCACATTGAAAGCGGCTTTGAATCTATGTTAAAAATGGCATTTAGCTCCCCGAGAAAAAAGCTATTTAATAATCTCTTGCCATTTTTTAAACAATATGAGCAGGAGAATCTACTAGATAAAATCTTCGCACAAGAATCCATTGAGCAAAGCGCAAGACCTCATCAAATCAGCACACAAAAGTATCACCACATCTACAACACACTAAAGGACCACCTATGAATGAGCCAAACAACAAACCAAATCCACACAACACACAAGATAGCACCCAGCCAAAAAGGCGGTTTTTCAACAATCGCTTTAAAAGGGATCAAAACAGAGAGCCGCACAATCGCGAGCCGCAATCTCACCAAAAAAACCAAGGCGAGCCGCAAAGACGCCAGTGGCCCAATCGCAACCGCCAAGAGAACCAAGGCGGAGCAAGAGAAGTGCAAGGAGCGAGCGAGCGGGGGAATCTGGCATTCCACAAGGATTTGAAAAAAGGTGTAGAGACAAACACTAGAATCCAAAAAAACAGCCTAAACCCTCACAACAAGCTCAATCTCAACACAAAAGCCAGCGTGCGTATCACGCCGCTTGGTGGGCTAGGAGAAATCGGCGGCAATATGATGGTAATGGAGACAGAAAAATCTGCCATCATTATCGATGTAGGTATGAGCTTCCCAGAAGAAAATATGCACGGCGTGGATATTTTGATCCCAGATTTTACTTATCTCCACACCATAAAGGACAAAATCGCAGGTATTATCATCACCCACGCACACGAAGATCACATCGGCGCAGTGCCATATCTTTTCAAAGAGTTGCAGTTCCCTCTCTATGGCACCCCTCTAGCACTTGGAATGATAGGGGCGAAATTTGACGAACACGGACTAAAGAAATTCCGCCCTATGCTAAAGGTCATTCAAAAGCGTGAGCCTGTGCAAATCGGGGAATTTGAAATAGAGTGGATACATATCACACACTCTATCATCGACTCTTCCGCGCTTGCAATTAAAACAGAAGCAGGCATTATCTTCCACACGGGCGATTTCAAAATCGATCACACTCCCATTGACAATCTCCCCACCGATTTGCACCGCCTAGCGCATTATGGAGAGCAGGGCGTTATGCTGCTGCTTAGTGATTCTACAAACTCGCACAAAAGCGGCTGCACGCAGAGTGAAGCAGTCGTTGGACCGACATTTGACTCACTTTTCAAAAGTGCGCAAGGACGCGTGATAATGAGCACTTTTAGCTCCAATATCCACCGCGTGTATCAAGCGATCACCTATGGGATCAAATATGGGCGCAAAGTCTGTGTGATCGGTCGCTCGATGGAAAAAAACATCGACATAGCACGAGAGCTTGGCTATATCGATTTACCAAACTCCATTTTCATCGAAGCACACGAAGTAGAAAAATACCCTGAAAATGAGATCTTAATCGTTACCACAGGCTCACAAGGAGAGACAATGAGCGCGCTCTATCGTATGGCGACAGATGAGCACAGACATGTCAAAATCAAATCTAGCGATCTCATCATACTCTCTGCCAAAGCAATCCCGGGCAATGAAGGCTCTGTATCAGCCGTGCTAAATTTCTTGATGAAAGCAGGGGCAAGTGTAGCCTACCAAGACTTTAGCGAAATCCATGTAAGCGGACACGCCGCCCAAGAGGAGCAAAAGCTTATGCTGCGACTCATCAAGCCCAAATTTTTTCTCCCGGTTCACGGAGAGTATAACCATGTCGCCAAGCACAAAGATACTGCCATTAAATGCGGTGTGCTAGAGAAAAATATCTTGCTTATGGAAGATGGCGATCAAATCGAAGTCAATCCAAGCTATATGCGCAAAGTCGGCAATGTCAAATCAGGCAAAGTTTTCATCGATAATCAAGCGTGCAAAGAAGTGGATTCTAGCACGATTAAAGATCGCCAAGATCTAGCAGACGCTGGGCTTGTGAGTATGGTCGCTTTCATCACACAAAGCGAGCAGAAAATCCGCTCCCTAGAAATAGAGATGATAGGCATAGCCAATGAAAAAGAGCAAAAAGAGCTGCAAAAAGAGCTGCAAGGCGCACTTGAAATGTCTATCCGCACAATAAAGCCAGAAGTGCTTAATAACAAAAAGCTGTTAGAAGGGGAGATACGAAATCTCACAAGAAAGCTGCTCTTTAAAAAGCTCAAAAAATACCCTGCGATTATGCTCCATATCTTTACCGCATAAGAGCCACGCGATGAGCCACGCACAAAAGCAAGCAGGATCAAAACTGGATTCTACAAAATACACACAAATCGCACGCGAAGTCCTACTCCTAGAAGCAAAAGAGCTGCAAAACACAGCCGAGCGATGTGCGCAAATTGCTTGGGACTCAATTATAGAATCCATCATCAAAGCCACGGATAAAGGCGGCAAGCTCATCGTCTGCGGCGTGGGGAAGAGTGGGCATATCGGCAGCAAAATCGCCGCTACACTTGCTAGCACAGGCACGCCAAGCTTCTTTCTCCACCCCACCGAAGCTCTGCACGGCGATCTTGGAATGATAGGAGCAAATGACATAATCCTAGCGATAAGTTATAGCGGAGAGAGTAGTGAGATTTTAGCGATTATGCCGCATTTCAAACGCCTTGCAAGCGGTATTATCACAATGAGTAAAGCCCCAGATTCTGCACTAAGCAGGCTTGGGGATTATTTCTTACCCATTGCCATAGAGCAAGAAGCCTGCCCCATACAAGCTGCCCCGATGAGCTCCACCACTCTTACCCTAGCTATGGGCGATGCGCTAGCAGCCTGTCTCATACAAGCAAGGAATTTTAGCAAATACGACTTCGGCGCGTTACATCCGGGCGGAAGCTTGGGGAAAGAACTCTTTGTCAAAATCGCCGATCTTATGCAGAGAGACAATCTCCCCATAATCTCCCCACAAACACCGCTAAAAGATGCCATCATCACAATGACACAAAAACGGCTTGGAAGCGCACTCATCGCCGAAGACAACACGCTTATAGCAGTGCTAAGTGATGGAGATTTGCGACGGGCTATGATGAGAGATGATTTTGACATCAACGCTAGAGCGATCACCTATGCCACGCCAAATCCAAAAACCTGCCAGAATCCCAATCTCCTAGCCAAAGAAGCCCTAAAAATCATAGAAGCAAACAAAATCCAGCTGCTTGTCATCACAGATGATAAAAAGTGGATTCTAGGGGTTTTGCATATCCACACTCTTCTTAGCGAGGGTATCACATCATAAGGAGCAAAAATGTTTGAAAAAATCAATGAAATAATCATTAAAATCGAAGAAATCCGCGATGAAATCCAAATCCTACTTGGTATGGGGAAGATTAGCTTTGTGGATTACATAATGATCAAACGCGGCTCTATGGATATGCCAGAAGAGCTAAAAATGGCGGTGCTAGAGCAGATCAACGAGCAAGTTGATGCACTAAAGGAGCAAATTGATAAGCTTAATAAAATCAAGCGCGAAATGCTAGTGTTTTAATCCTTTCTACACAGAAGCCAAAACTACACCTACTAGGCTTTATTTATCAATTAAACGGCGCATTAAGTCCTATACCAAACTCAAGCATAAGCGCAAAGTTATTTGCTTCAGGGTGGTGGAGTGTTTGCGTATCTAAATAAGGCATAGTAAGGGCATTCATATGATAATACACTCCCTTGATTCTGGCGTAGAAATCTGGTATCTCAAAGCGTGATCTTTGTGCAAGTGCTTCGCCTATGTCTTCTACACTATCATAGGCATTGCCACGATAGAGTATCCCTAGAGATAGCTCTGCTTTGTAGCTGCCATCAAATGCACCAGCTAATTTATCAGATCTCACATTATAGCCATAGCCAGCAAGTCGGCGGGTCGCATTCCAAGCGATATTGACTCTAGGCTCTAATGCAAGCTTATCTGTAAGCATTATCCTATGAAACGCCCCCACACCTAGGAAAAGCCCAAAATCCATAAATCTCCCGCGATTTTTCTCAAAGCCTACATCATATAAATCCGTAGAAAATGACATATACAAAAATGTAGGCTTCTCTAGTGAGCCAAGATTAGTCCCAGCATTAAGCGTAACAAGAGCAAACCAATTTCTATCGCTGATACTCTCATAATTACCACTTGCACTTGCTATGCCACTCATTGATGAGCCACCAACACCAGCAGATAACTCTCCACCTAGATAAAACCATTTCCAATACGAATCTTCTTGCAAAGTGAGAAACCCACCACCATTGTGCGTGCTGACACGCGGCGAGTGTAAATGTGTATAATAACCACCAAGTCCTATACGAGAATCTTGGCAGCGAACCCCATAATGACATTTGTAAGCCAAAGTAAAATTACAAAGTAAGAAAATAAGTAAAAGTATCCGCACCATTATCAAATCCTTTGCAAAGGCAAATGAGTTAATATAGCACAATGTATGTAAAAGATAAAAATACTTATCATAAAAGGAATGAAAAATGATTAAGAAGAAGAGTGGTGGCTCGAGGCGGAATCGAACCACCGACACGGAGATTTTCAGTCTCCTGCTCTACCGACTGAGCTATCGAGCCACTAGACGAAATCAAAGTAAATTTGGATTCTGCCTTGTTTTGATTAAAAATACGCTTAAATTATAAAAACCATAAGGACTTTTATCCTATAATCCGCACATTTGACTAAAGGATTTACATTGAAACTAATTTCTTGGAATGTTAATGGACTAAGAGCGTGTATGAATAAGGGCTTTATGGAGTTTTTTAAAGCAGTTAATGCAGATGTGTTTTGTATCCAAGAATCCAAAATGTACAAAGAGCAAGCAGAATTTGACTTCAGCGGATATTATGAATACTGGAATAGCGCGGAGAAAAAGGGCTACTCTGGCGTGGCAATCTTTAGTAAGCAAGAGCCTTTAAGCGTGGGCTATGATATGGGGATCGCCCACCACGACAAAGAGGGGCGCATTATCACAGCAGAATTTAGCGATTTTTATCTTGTGAATGTCTATACTCCAAACTCTAAAAGAGAGTTAGAACGCCTAGCATACAGAATGGAGTGGGAAGATGACTTTCGCGCATTTTTAAAAGCCTTAGAATCTAAAAAGCCCGTAATTGTCTGCGGAGATCTCAATGTCGCACATAAAGAGATTGATTTAAAAAACCCTAAAACAAACCGCAGAAACGCTGGCTTCACTGATGAAGAAAGAGAGAAAATGAGTGCGCTACTAGATTCTGGCTTCACAGATACTTATCGCCACTTTTACCCTGACAAAGAGGGGGCTTACACTTGGTGGAGCTATATGGGAAAGGCTAGGGCAAACAACACGGGGTGGCGTATTGATTACTTTCTCTGCTCTAAAATTTTGGATTCTAGGTTAAAGAGTGCTAGCATTTACCCTGAGATTTTAGGAAGTGATCATTGTCCTGTGGGGTTGGAGATTTTATAGCTATCTACGCATAAAGCTCCAAATAAGAGCCATAAACCAGCCAAGCACGCTCCAACCAAAAAACACATTGATAATAAGGATTAGAAATCTATCTCGGTGATGTCGAAGTATAGCGATAAGACTTGGCAGAAAATACACCGCTATACTAGCAACAAAAATAAGGATAAAAACTCCCAAAGACCAATAATCAACCCCACGCGTGAGAATCTCTACACCATCGATGATGATTAGCTGCTCTGTTTCAAACATTTTAACTTATCATACATCAAGGTTTTTTACATCTTTTGCGTGGAGCTGGATATACTCTCTCCTAGGTTCTACTTCATCACCCATAAAAAGCGTGAAAATCCTATCAGCCTCTTCTTCATTTGGCAAAGTTACGCGTAAAAGTGTCCTATTACTTGGGATCATAGTAGTTTCTTGTAATTGATCTGGGTCCATTTCACCTAGACCTTTGTAACGCTGCATATCGTAGCTTTTTTTAGTGGATTCTTCTATTTCTTCTAAGACTTTGATGATATTTTTTCCTTCTAAAAACACAAGATCTCTTTCTTGAATCTTTGCATAAATATCACACGCTTCTTTGAAAAAATTATTGACAAAAAGGCTTTGATCAATAGTCGTCTCCACAAGTCCTGTGGGCGTTTGGACATAAAGCGTGAGAAACTCTTGTGCAATTGTTTTATTTAAAATATTGCATTCAATTGTCGGTAGAAATTTCTCAATCTCTGCAAACATCTGCGTAAAATCCACATCTCTTACCGCAGGCTTTTCTATTAAAAACCGCACAATATCAATCATCGCATAGCGTTTCTCTAGCTCTTTTAGTATCAAGCGATATTGCGAGATCTTTTTCAAGATTTCGATCAACTCTTTTTCACCGATACCTTCAAATGTGAAATTCTCAATACCATTTTCAATAAGAAATTCACTCAAGGCTTTATCATCTTTTAGGTATAGCTCTTTATTTTTATTCTTTTTTAATTGCAAGCAGTAAAGTGGTGGCTGCGCGATATAAATATGTCCATTTTGAATAAGTGGCTTTAAATAACGATAGAAAAATGTCATAAGTAGTGTTTGAATATGACTTCCATCAACATCAGCATCAGTCATAATGATGATTTTATGATAACGCAGCCGCTCAAGATTAAAATCTTCTCCAATGCCACAGCCAAAAGCAGTAATCATATTTTTAATCTCTCCGCTTTTCAAAATCTTATCAAGGCGTGATTTTTCGACATTAAGAATCTTACCTCGCAAAGGCAAAATAGCTTGATAGAGTCTATCTCTAGCTTGCTTGGCAGAGCCACCCGCAGAATCCCCCTCTACAAGATAGATTTCGGATTCTGTTGGGTCTTTACTTTGGCAGTCAGCAAGCTTCCCGGGCAATGTCCCTACGGAAAAATTCTCCTTTTTTCGTGTGAGTTCGCGCGCTTTTTTCGCTGCTTCTCGCCCTCTTGCTGCAAGCAATGCCTTTTGCATAATAGCTTTTGCATCATTTGGATTTTCTTCAAAATATTTGCTTAATCGCTCCGTTGTAAGCTTTTGTATGATTGGTTTAATGAAAGAGCTTCCTAGCTTGCCTTTTGTTTGTCCTTCAAACTGCGGATCGATAATGCGCGTAGAAATAATCGCCACAAGCCCTTCACGCACATCATCACCTGTTACTTTTATGTCCTTTTCACGAGCATTTGCGTTTGCTTCTATGTAGTTCATAATTACACGGCTAAGTCCTGCTCTAAAGCCAGCTTCGTGTGTCCCACCATCTGGAGTGCGGATATTATTTACAAAGCTTAGGACATTTTCATCAAAGCCTTCATTATAGACAAGTGCTATTTCCATTTCCGTCTCTTGATCCGCACCTTTAAAGTAAATTGTTGAAGCAATAGCAGGGCGTTTATTGACATCTTGAATAAATTGCATAAGTCCATTTTCAAAGTGATAAGACTCTCTAAAACCACTGCGTTCATCGATGAAATCAATAGTTAGATTCTGGTTTAGATATGCCATTTCTTTAAATCTGCGGGTTAAAACATCTTTGTCAAATTCAACCACTTCCATAATGCTATCATCAGGGAAAAATTCAATAATCGTGCCATTTTTCTTGGTTTCACCGATGATTTCTAATTCAGAAGTAGGGATTCCAGCAGCAAATTCTTGGTGATAGATATTGCCGTTTTTGTGGATAGTCATAATGAGCTTTTTTGATAAAGCATTAACAACAGAAACCCCAACTCCGTGCAAACCACCAGATGCTTTATATACTTCACTATCAAATTTCCCACCAGCGTGTAGCACAGTAAGCACGACCGTGGCAGTAGGGATATTTTCAGTAGGGTGAATATCTACGGGTATCCCTCTACCATTGTCTTCAATGATAGCACTGCCTTCGTGTGTAAGCCTAATGCTAATTTTATTACAAAATCCAGCCATAGCTTCATCGACAGAGTTATCCACCACTTCATATACCATATGGTGCAGACCATTGATATTTGTGCTACCGATATACATACCCGGGCGTTTTCTAACTGCCTCAAGTCCTTTTAGGACTTTGATATTTTGTCCAGTGTATGATGGTGTTTTATGATCTTCTTGCATTTTATTCCTTTACTAGCATAACACAGGCATTATAATTGTGGAGTATTTATCATCTTTTAGCATAAATGGCATATTACTATCGTTGATCAAAATTTCAAATTCATTACTTCCTACAAATCCTAAGAAATCAAGCACATAACGAGAATTCATACCAAGTGTAATTGGCTCTGCAATGTTAAGAGCAATATCAATAGGAGTTGTAGCAGATTCTGAGCTTTCGGAATTTATCGTTTCAAAGATTAAGCCACTAGAATCTAATGTGCCTTTAATATTTGTAGAGAGAGAATTTACCTTTTTTATGGCTTTTATGACATCATCTTTTGGGAGTTTAGATTGGATTTTAAACTCTTTGGGGATGATTTTTTCATAGTCTGGATATTTTCCACTTATGAGCTTCGTGGAGAAAGTATAGTTTTGTGATTTGATGAAAAGCATCGTAGGATCAGATTCTAATCTTTTATTGATATAAATCTCAAATTCATCATAAAAGAGCTTGGAAATCTCCATAATAGCGCGTCTAGGTATTATGATAGAAAATTGTGATCCAATGGATTGAGTGTTTTGGCGGATGATTGCAAGTCTTCTTGTGTCTGTGCCGACAAAATTGCAATGATAATCTTTAACATCAAGTAGGATTCCGGTTAATTCTACCCGCAGAGTATCAGCTCTTGTAGCATCTGTTGCTATGGCGACTTTCTTGATAGATTCTATAAAATCTACAGGATTTAGATTGATTTGTGTGTCTGATTCATTGATTTCTGGGAATTTTGTAGCATTATTGAACTCTGTGGCATTGAATGTTGGTAATTCAAACTTGTCTTCTTTATTGTATTTGTTTTTTTGCTTGATAAGTATTTGCCCTTCTTTTGTTTCTAGGGTGATTTCTCCATCATCTAGTGGCTTGATAATGGATAGAATCTTTTTCCCCTCGATTGTAGCTATACCATCTTCGATTTTTTGGATAATGTCTATCTTTGATTGGATAGAGATCTCATAATCTGTGGCTTTTAGGAGAAGCTTATTGTCTAAAGTCTCAAGATATATGTGTGAAGTGATTTGTGAAGAGTCTTTTTTGTCAAGGAAAGATTGGAAATTGTTTAGCACGATTTCAAAGTTGTTTTTGTTCAAAGTGATTTTCATTGCATCTCCTTTAGGTGTTTAGTAGTAATAGTAGGGGTCGTGAAAAAGTGAAAAACCATTCTTTATTCATTGTATGCGGTATTTTGGAGCATTTTAGAATGTCAGGGATTATTCACTTGTTTTGCCGTATTTTAGCAAAATCTAGTTAAATTAGAGACTTTTTTCGCTTTGGATCTTGGCTTTTAGGTTTTGTGTAAGTAGCTTTAGATCTTTGTCTTGCTCGATTTTTTTGGTGATTTGGGTGAAAGCTTTTGAGATCGCGCTGTGGTCTTTCATATTGAGTTTTTGAGCAAGCATACTCATAGAATCTATATTAGAGAGTGTTCTTGTTAGATAGATGACTAGATGTCTTGCTTGGACGATTTGGGTTTTACGGGATTTGGAGATGATTTCACTTGGTTTGATATTGCATTCTTTGGCGATGGTTTCTATGATTTTTTCTAAGCTGATTTCTTCATTTGATTCTTTTTGGATTTCTTTGATGACATTTTTTGCCATAGGGATACTGAAAGGCTGATTGGTCATTGAATGATGAAAACTTAGCTTTAATATGATGCTTTCAATCTGGCGGACATTTTCATTGATATTTTCTGCAAGGAAGTTGATAATGTCTTTTTCCATATTGATTTTATTATCGCGACATTTTTGCTCGATTATGCGGATTTTGGTCTCGATCTCAGGAGGTTGGATTTCCATCATCATACCCCCTTCAAATCTCGATCGCAAGCGGTCTTCTAAGCCTTGGATTTGTTTGGGAAGCTTATCACTAGTCATTACAATTTGTTTGTTGTTTTTATGGAGAGCTTCAAAAGTGTTGAAAAATTCTTCTTGTAAGCCACCTTTACCTCCGAGAAACTGCACATCATCGATAAGGAGATAATCACATTCTCTGTATTTATCTCTAAAGGTATCCATTGTGCGTTGTTTTAGGTGTTTTTGCCATTCGTTTAAGAACTCCTCTGTAGTCATATAAATGACATTCTTTTCGCGTTCAATAGCGGCATTTCCTATGGCGCAAAGTAAATGAGTCTTTCCAAGCCCCGTGTGTCCGTATAATAGCACTGGATTATAGGATTTAGCTTGATGCTCGGCGACAGATTTTGCGATGATTAGGGCGGATTTATTGCTATTGCCCTCGACAAAGTTGTCAAAGGTTTGTTGTGAATTAAGAAGAGTTTGGGATTGGGATTTTTGTATCTTTTGTCTATAGTTTTTCACATTTTGCTTATCTTTAGCTACAATAATTTTTATATCTGTTTTGGTTTTTGTGTGAATCTCAAAGATATGTTTGATTTTATCAGTGTATTTACTTTTAATCCATTTTTCTATATATGGATTTGGGACCATAAACACTGCTAAATTGCTTTTAGATGCGTTCTCATCGTATTTCATCAATGATATGTAGGTGCTAAACTCGTATTGAGAAATTTCATTTTTCAATGTTACGAGCACTTCATCCCAAATCATTTTTACTCCTTAAACTATCGTGATAAAGTTTTTCACAAGTGTGAAATATTATGTGAAAAATATGTGAAAAACTCTTATACGATCTTTACACATTTTCTTACAATATGCCAAAATGCCGATACACAGCGCAATAAACTAGATAAACTTCTATGACAAATGGAAGCGGATTCTAACAAATCCAATATGTGAAAAAGATAAAATGGAAAAAGATGAAGATTTTAGGTATTGATCCGGGTAGTAGAAATTGCGGCTATGCCATAGTAGAATCCACTTCTACCTTAAAGCTCGCAGAAGCTGGGTTTATAAAGATTACAAGTAGAGATTTGCAGAGTCAAATCCTAGAATTTGTTGAAGGGATAGATTTGATTTTGCAAGCGCATATAATAGATTCTGTGGCTATGGAGGGAATCTTTTATGCTCATAATCCTCAAAGTGTTTTAAAGCTAGCACAAATGCGCGGCGCGATTAGTTTAAAAATTTTGCAAGAGTTGGGGAATTTTGCAGAATACACGCCCCTACAAGTGAAAAAGACCATCACAGGTAAAGCTAAAGCCGATAAAACACAAGTTGCTTTTATGGTAAAGCAGATTCTAGGTATCAAGCAAGAGATCAAACCTCTTGACATCACAGATGCTATAGCAGTGGCTATAACACACGCGCGCACACTAAAATCTCAAGCAAAATACCCATAAACTACAAAAATGTGTGCAAGGTATTTGCCTTTTTCATCCACTCGATGAGGTCGTCCCACTTGTCTTCTTGGACAAGTTTTTCAGCATAGAGCATTTCTTTTCCAAAGTGGTCGATTGCTTCTAGAAGATTTTGTTTATTATGTGCAAAGACATCGCGCCACATTATCGGCGAGCTTTTAGCAAGACGACTCATACCCTTAAATCCCCCTCCAATAAGTGCTAGGATATTTTGTGGCTCTTCTTGCGCTAGGACAGCGTTGGCTAATGCAAAGGAGATGATATGAGGCAAATGAGAGATGAAAGCGACATGCCTATCGTGGTCAATGGCAGACATAGAAATAAGTCTCATACCAATGGCGATGAAAATCTGCTTTGCCAAAGCGACTTGGTATTCCCCACTTTGCTCAATATCTGTTAGGATTACGATTTTATTGTGGAAAAGTCCTTGTTCAGCGGCGTTTGGTCCGTAGTTTTCTGTCCCACTCATAGGATGAGCAGCGACAAAATTCTTTCTAATATTTTGGGGGATAGAATCTAAAATCTTTTTCTTTGCCCCGCCTAGATCGATAATCGTAGTCGTGGGAGAAGAAGGCTTGAGTTTTTGCAATGTAGCGATAATCCCATCAAGCGGTGTAGCGATAAAGATCACATCGCATTCTTGTATTTGCTCAAATTCTACACACTCATCGACAAGCCCGAGTGATAAAGCTTGCCTAGAATGCAAGGCATTTGTATCAAATCCCAAAATCCGCTTGAAAATCTTGCTCTCTCGCAACGCAAGACCCATACTACCGCCAATAAGTCCTAGCCCTATAATCCCAGCTTGCATACTAACCCTTAAAGATAAAATAGCCGCGATTATAGCAAAATCTACCAAGCTCTTATGTAATACTTAGGTATTAAAACGCCACGCCAGCGTTTAAACCAAGGTAGTTGTATCCTATATTTGGTCGCTCTAAATTTCCATTTGAATAATGCTTAATGATACATTCATAAAATATAGTAGTTTTATGAGTAAGCCGGTGATAAAATCCTGCAAAAACTCTCTCCCCAAAGGTAAAGGCACTGCCGATTCTCCCATCATCTCCTTCATTTGATCGTATATAAATCCCTATGCCAATGCCTGCGTATAGGGATTTATAAATCGGTAGGATAATGTCTTGTGCTGCTCCAAAGATGATTTGCCGCTTTAATGGTGGCTTAATGGGCAAAAATGCTTCTAGCTCAAGGTTGATTCTGCCATTGATACGAAAGAATGTATTAGGCTGGGCATAGTAGAATCCAAGCGCATAGACATCAGCGAAGCTCTTTTCACTAAAGTCTGCATAAATGCCCAAAGCAAGACTATTATCATAAGTGGTGAAAACAGGCTTAGTAGAATCTAATCCAAAAAGCTGATAAACAAAGAGTGCGCTAAAAGCTAAAGCTTGTAGAATCCGTTTGGGGGGGGGCAAATATATTTATATAAAAGCTCATTTACAACCTAAGTGAAGTAGAATCTAAATCCAGTGAAGTGGTGTGCTCGGAGGGATTCAAACCCCCGACCTACAGGACCGCAACCTGTTGCTCTATTCAGCTGAGCTACGAGCACATATCAAATGAAGTAAGGAGCGGATTCTAGCAAAAGTGTTTTTAAAACTAATTTAAATTGTGATAGAATACGCACGCCTTAGGGCTAAAACAAACGAAAGTAGGTGATGCATAATGCCTGGCATAAAAGTCAAAGAAGGCGAGTCTTTTGACGAAGCGTATAGAAAGTTTAAAAAGCAAACAGACCGGAATTTAGTCGTTACAGAATGTCGCGCTAGAAGGTTTTTTGAAAGCAAAACAGAACAACGCAAGAAACAAAAGATAAACGCTAAGAAAAAAATGCTTAAACGACTTTATATGTTGAGACGCTATGAGTCAAGACTATAATCCCGCTAGCCCTTTTGGGTCGGGATTAGCTTTTATCTACTATAACCGCTTTAGATTCTACTATTTGATTTTATTTGTAGCCGTATGAGTTTTGTAAAAGTATAGATTCTAGCAGCAGCGATTTACTCCGCCATTATACCGAGCTTCAAGAGCTTCTTTGAAAAATTCCTTTTGCGATTTGATCTCTCTATCTGGGTGCTTTGTGCGCATATGCTCGACATATTTATCATAGCTTGGCATTCCCACAAGCAAGTGGAAAAACCTATCGCTTCTCTTATACAAAATCCGCACCTTGCTCCACACGCGAGTAAAGGTATTTTCCTTTTTCACCAGCACAGGCGGGTAGAATCTAGCTTCGCTTAAGCCCGCTTGAGCGGGCGAAGATTTTGCAGCTGTCTTTTGCATTGAAAGATCCTTGTGCCTATACAAGCCTAATGTGCTTGTATAGAAAAGTTTTTGCTTTCTTGATAGGGCTCTTCTTTAAGTGGGAATTTTTCTCCCTTGCCAATTGCTGTAAGATAGCAGATTCTAATTGTCGCGCCAATCACCACAAGCGTTACAAAAATGAAAAACGCGCAAAGAATCGCATCTAAAGTGTGATTATGGATAAGAATATCAGCTTTGCTAACGACCTTTTGCCACTCTTCAAGAGTTTTGCCCTCAAGCATTGTGCTTGCATCAGCCCCCATTTCTTGAAGCTTAGCGATGAAGCCTAAGGCTTTTTCTCTTAAAGCAGTTTGATTTTGCGCGGTGGCGATGTGGCTTACTGCATCATGCACGCGCTCGCCATTTGCTGGGAGGAGTTTTTGTGTCGCGGCATAAAGTGTTGTTGTAAGCACCCATACTGCTGGGATAATAGTAACCCAGCTATGTTTAGCTTTCCCCATTTTGAAAAGCACGACCGTGCCAAGTAGCAGTGCGATCCCTGCTAGCATTTGATTGCTCGCACCAAAGAGTGGCCATAGTGTAAATATCCCACCTTGTGGATCAATAGCACCTTGATAGAGCAAATAGCCCCAGCCAGCCACACAAATAGCAGAAGCCACCACACCCCATAGGGCTGATTGTGTATTTGCTATAGGCTTATAGACATTGCCTAGCACATCTTGGATAAGGAAGCGTCCAGATCGAGTCCCTGCATCAACAGCTGTTAGGATAAAGAGTGCTTCAAACAAAATCGCAAAGTGATACCAAAATGCGATAGATTCTTTACCGCCAGCGACTTCGTGTAAGATTTGTGTAAGTCCTACGGCAAATGTCGGCGCACCACCTGTTTTAGCCACGAGTGTAGGCTCACCTACAGCCTTTGTAGTCTCTTCTATCATTGTAACAAAATGCCCATTTGTAAGCATTTCAGGCTGCAAGACAAAGCCACCATTTTGCAAGATAGTCTTCACGCTTTGCTCGATTGTCCCCATATCCGCGCTAAGGGCAGTTGCTGCTGCTGGATCAAGCAGAGCAAGTGGGGAGTTTATCGTAAAGTAAAGTCCCGGCTCCAAGATACAAGCGGCAATAAGAGCCATAACGCCTACAAGAGATTCCATAAGCATAGAGCCATAGCCGATAGGGCGTGTGTGGGTCTCTTTCTCCACCATTTTTGGCGTAGTGCCGCTAGAGATAAGCGCGTGGAATCCACTAATAGCCCCACACGCGATGGTGATAAACAAAAACGGAAAAATCGATCCGGCAAATACCGGTCCTGTGCCATCGATAAAGGCAGTAACCTTAGGCATTTGCAATGGAGGATTTACAATCAATATCCCCACAGCCATCGCTACAATTACACCGATTTTCAAAAATGTGCTTAAGTAGTCTCTAGGAGCAAGTAGTAGCCATACAGGCAAGATTGAAGCGATAAAGCCATAGGCGATGATGATAAGTGATAGAGTAGTTTTCTCTAGCAAAAACACATCGTGCCAAGGGTGGGCTGGATCTGTTAGGGCTTGCCCATAGTAAAGTGCAGCAAGAAGCAAGATGAAGCCAATCACGCTAGCCTCACCTACACGACCGGGGCGCAAATAGCGCATATAGATCCCCATAAAGATAGCGATAGGGATTGTCATAGCAATTGTGAAAAGCCCCCAAGGAGAATCAGCCAGCGCATTGACAACGACCATTGCCAAAATCGCCACGATAATAAGCATAATGAAAAATATCCCGATCATCGCGATAGAGCCGGTTGTCTTGCCCATTTCATCTTTGATGATTTCACCTAGTGAGCGACCATTTCTGCGCATAGAGATAAAAAGCACTGTGAAGTCATGCACCGCACCTGCTAGCACCACCCCGACAAGCAGCCAAATCATACTAGGCAGATAGCCCATTTGCGCCGCTAGGATAGGACCTACAAGCGGACCAGCCCCAGCAATAGCGGCAAAATGATGTCCAAAAAGCACGACTTTATTTGTAGGGACGAAGTCCTTGCCATCATTATTGATGACCGCAGGGGTGGCGCGATTGTCATCGAGCTCAAAGACCTTTTCTGCGATATATTTACTATAAAAGCGATAGCCAATCATATAAATACACACAGATGCGATCACAAGCCAAGTCGCGCTCACTTCTTCACCGGTGTTAAGTGCTAGCATACCGAAGTAAAATGCACCTACCACGGCGACAAGTAGCCAAACTAGATTTTTAATTATCTGGTTCATCGTTGCTCCTTTGAGTAGATTTCTAGGCATTATAATAGGCAGTGCGCTGTAAAGTTGGCATTTTTCACTAAAAATTACACGCAAAAGTAACAAAACACCTAAAAAGTAACAAAATCACCACCATAAGCATAGCAATTTGTAACACTAATAGAATCTCAATGTGTGGATATTCTGTAGCTTGGCATTTGCTGTGAGACTTAGTGTGTTGATACTTATGCTAGGCAGTTACTAGATTCTACTCTAGTCCCATTTTCCATTGCAATTTTTCCGTCCCAATCCCCTAAAACACATACCTTACTCCTAGGTTTGCTGTAAGGTTAATGTCTTTATAGCTTAGTCCTATCTTTGACCCTAGAGCAAAGTTGATGAAAGTTTGCTTGCCTAGTAGCACCTCTCCACCTGCTGTGCCTAGTAAATGTGTGTTTAGTCCATCATTGCTACGATAGCTTAGAGAGTTATTCCCTACAAATCGCACATTCTCTCTATTGCCATTAGAGATATAGAGATCTTTTTGCGCTCCAATGTTGATAAACCAATAGCTTGATTGAGAGAAATACTGCCTTGTCTCTAGGGCTAGATTTAGGGCTAGGAGATGTCTTTGTGTATCTGGGCTTTGTATAGCGATATTGCTAGAATCTGGTGTGATATTTGACTCTGGATTAGCAGTGATAAATTTATTGCCACCATTAAGCTCTCCTACACTGATATAGTAGTAGCTAAGCCCACCCATAGGCTTAAAGACAAGCGATTTGTTATTCGTGCCAAAGATATAGCCATAGTTGGCATTGATATTGATAGCGTGAGTATTGTAGGCATAGCCTTGCTCTAATGATCGTAAAAATGGATTCTCTCTTGTTTTAATATCTTCAGTATTGATCCCTAGGGTGTAGTTTGCAGTGAAGTCTATCTCGTGATTAGCGATAAATGCCCTAGAGTAGAATCCTGCATTGACATTGTGGCTGTGATTTGTAAGTAAATCAGCATTATAAGTCCCATAGCCATAAGAAGTAGAAGCCCCAAGGATTAGCCCACTCTCTCCTAGGGGGATAAATCTATCATAGCCAGCATTTAGCCCATAAAGTGTGCCGTGCCCATTTTTGACAAAGGTGGTGCTACCAATCCCTGTCGCCCAGATATTATTCATAAAGTCGTGGCGATTGCTAAACTTATACAAAAAGGCAGGATTCTTCCTAGGAGTAGCATCGCTTGCTATGGTGCTAGACTCTGCATAGTGGGGGAGCTTTGCTAGGGCTTTGGCTTTTAGAGCTGCAAAGGCATTGTTTGTAGAATTAGGACTAAAGTTTGAGAGCTTGACTAGGCGATTTGATCTAGCAATATCTGCTGCAAGTCTTGTAGAAGATGAAGTAGAAGTCTTCCTATCAATAGAAGCAAGTTGGTCTAGGGTGTTATTAAGCTGGTTGGCAGTTTGCAAGAAAAAGTCTAAATCATAGTTTAAGACATTTGCCCCTGTCCAAGTGATACCTTTATCATAGATAGAGAGAAAGTTTAGCCAATCATACACATCAGATTCTACCTGTGTGGCATTGGATTGGGTTAGGGTAATGCTGCCATTGTTGTCTTCAATCTTATTGTCTTTTTTACACTGCTCTGTGTCGTTAGAATTACAAAAGATTTTATTAAGCTTGCCACTAGAATCTGTGTATTCATACACATAGATTTCCTTGCCATCACCACTAAGCTGTGTTTGCACTCCTTGGGTTATAGTAGCGGTATTAGAGATAGAGCCTATTTGCTCTATGCATTCTTGCCCACATTTTTCATAGAGGTAGTAGCGTATATCGCCTATTTGATAAGGGTTGTTTGCATTATCGGAGCTAATCTTTAGCCCTATGTAGTTATAAGTGAGCACTTTTTCATACTTTAGCCCTATGGCTTTAAGATCAAAGCGATCTTTTGTATAGTCTGGGTTATTAGGATCTTGTGTAGGCATATTGCCTGCATAGATTCCTATAAGGTTTTTGATACTCTCGCATTTTTCTTTCTCACTGCCATCACAATGGATTAGAGAAGCCTGCCCACTAGAATCCACAAAGTTATACTTAATCTCCCCTGCATCAATGAGCCTTTTTACTTCGCCTGCTTTAAAGTGGATATTCTCTAGATTTGCTCCAGCATTAGTGATAGCTAGGATTGGCTTGCCATAGCCATTGTGCAAATTAGAATCCTTGATCGATACGCCTAGCTCTAGCACGCCTGCTTCATTTTTACCATTGATAAATTGATTATCTAGCACAAGCTGGGTGTTGGTAGCGTCCATTATGATCTGCCCACCGGGAGTTAGGGTGAGATTGTGAAAGTGCGCGACAGAATTACTGCCTAGCGTGATAGTATCGACCTTGGTCTGTGTGATAGCACCGCCGTGGAAAGCAGCCCCAGATTTTAGCGTTAAGCTCTTGCTTGTTAGCTTTGCTATGCCCCCACTATGGAAAGCAGAATTAACCCCTAGCGTGATATTCTCGCTCGTTAGGCTAGAGCCTGTCCCACCATAGACATAGAGCCACGCTCGAGAGCTTGCTTGATCATCGTGTAGGGTGAGATTTTTGATCGTATAGGTGCCATTGTCTTTTAGAAATAGCCTAGATTCTGGGCTTATATCGTGTCCTGTTGCTCCTTGTGCGGATTGGAGGATTTCTAGCGTATCGATAGACATATTGCTATTGGCGATGATATGCCCCTTGCGCGATTTGATTGTGCCAAAGCTTGCTTTGCCCTTGATGTCTTCTACATAGATTTTCGCGCCATTTAGCGCAGAATCTAGCCACGCATCATCTCCACTCTCTCTACCTAGCACAATCGTGCCTGCAAAGTTTAGATTCTCCCCCTTAAATCGCGCTTCCGCTCCGCCAAATCCAGCTGTCCCAGCATAGAGATTCATATAAGAGCCACTGCCCTTTATATCTATGTCTTTATTTGATTCAAACTTCAGCGTATGTCCGCCAGCTTGTAAATGAAACTTCGCATTTTCCATAGAAATAGAATCTGCCTTGAAGTTTGCGTGAGAGTTTGTGGAGTTCATCACAAATGTTAAAGTAAAGTCTTTTGCTTCTATGGAGTTGCTAGCATTGATGTTTATTGTCGCTCCACCGCCTGTGGCTGAAGGCTGCACTTCATTGCCCGCTATTAGATTGCCTGTGAGAAAGGCTTCTTTGACATTGAAGTTTGCTTCTATATGTCCTTGCCAGCCCCCTTGACCAAAGCGGATAGTGCCTGTCCCGCTTTCTTTTTTATCATTGCCAAGCACAAGCGTGCCATTGCTATAAGTAGCGGTGAAAACTTGTGTATCCCATACCGCGCCTTGAGAATATGTGCGTGTATCTTTTACATAAAATATTTTTGCTTCATCGTCATTTGGTTTTGGAGTGTATTGACTAGACCCACAAAAATTTAGCCAGCCTTGAATGGTGTAGAGACAATAAACATCTTTAGAAATATCCTTGTTTGCTTGCGCAAATACAGGTAGCCATAGAGCCAGCACAAGTGGGGCGAGTATCAGCGCACGCATATCGCCCCCCCCCCCCCCCCACAGAAATACCACTACCACGCGACTTATGAGCGAGAATAGTTATCATACATCGCACTAGCTTCACATCACTCCCCTTGCTTACTCTCTTTTATAAAATCGCGCGTGATTATAGCTGGTTTGAGCAATATCGCCAAACTAGCTTAAATCTCAAGCCCTAGCATTTGCTGGCAGAATGTAGCAAAATGACCCAATGCAGCGCACCACTAGAATCCACGCGCCAGAATCCCACGCGCTTTGCGCTACAATATCCACTACCCAATTTATCTCAAAGGACTTACAATGCGATCTTTAGGACTTCACAAAGTGCTAGCACTTCTAGCCATAGCTTCTCTCTCAATGCTTTCTGCCAAGAGCATTGACACAGCCAATGCCAAGGCGGGATTCACCGCCTATAAGTCGCCCAAAAAGCTTGCCGTTGGCGGGACATTTAATAATATCGTCTTTAAATTCAAAAAGGGCGATAGCATAGCTGCCCAGCTAGAGGGTGCTAGTGCCACTATGGAGGCAAATGCCGTAAATCTCGGCGATGCAGCCAAAGATGCAAGCCTAAAGGCAAACTTCTTCTCCCAATTTAAGCAGGACAAAAAGGGCAAGCAGCTTATCCGCGTGGTCTTTAGAGAGGTCGTAGCGGGCGAGAATCTAGGCACAATGCTAGCAAGCGTATCGATGAATGGCAAAAGCCAAAAAGTCCCTATGCAATACACTATCCAAAATGGCACGCTCACAGCAAAGGGCGTGATTGATGTGCTGGATTTTGGGCTTAGTGAGGCGTTTGCCAAGCTTGCTAAAGCGTGCGAGACACTGCATGAAGGCAGAAGCTGGACGCAAGTAGAGATCTACTTCAGCGCACCGGTGAAGTAGGGCGAGCTAGATCTGCTTCTACACATTTCTTAAAAGTGGATTCTAGCAATCAAGCTAGATCCACTAGGATCCACTTTTGAAACTTCGGCATTTCTGTCATTGCGAGCCGCTGTGGTAGTAGCGGCGTGGCAATCCATAAACTCCATAAACAAGGTAAAGCAAGCCAAAGCCGCAGCTTCTTTAAGTAATCCACACCGCGCAAGCCTTAGAATCCACTTTTGCAAAAGTGGATTCTAGCAAATCCAAACCACAAGCCGACTCCCTGTCATCGCGAGCCGACACTGCCCAATTTCTGTCATCGCGAGCGGCGTGAGCCGCGTGGCGATCCATAGCCTAGAATCCATTTTTCAAATGTGGATTCTAGTCATACCAACCTAGACCCTTGTCATAGCAGCGAAGTATCTCATCAAGTGGATTCTATGGATCGCCACGCGGCTCACGCCGCTCGCGATGACGGGAAAAAAGTGGATTCTAACAACAACGCCCAAAAGTGCCTAGAATCCACTTTTTGAATCCACACAAATTGTTAAAATCGTATGGCTTAGAGCCGATCTAGGCTTGCTCTAGCTCTTTGACTTTATCGCCATACTGCTTGAAAATATCTTGCGTGATTTTGTAGCTGCAAAACTTTGGACCACACATCGAGCAAAACTCCGCTTCTTTAAACACTTCTTGCGGCAGGGCTTCATCGTGGTATTCCCTAGCTCTATCTGGGTCTAGGGCTAGCTCGAATTGCTTGTTCCAGTTAAAGGCATAGCGCGCATCGCTCATCGCGTCATCTCGCTCCCTTGCTTTGATCCTGCCGCGTGCGATGTCTGCGGCGTGGGCGGCGATTTTGTAGGCTAGGATCCCCTCTCGCACATCTTTGGCATTGGGCAGCCCTAAATGCTCCTTTGGCGTTACATAGCAGAGCATAGCCACGCCTTTCCACGCCGCTACGCAAGCCCCGATCGCACTGGCGATATGGTCATAGCCCGCGGCGATGTCTGTTACAAGCGGTCCTAGCACATAAAAGGGAGCTTCGTTGCAATACTCCTTTTGCAGCTTGACATTGCGCTCGATTTGATTAAGCGGGACATGTCCGGGTCCTTCTATCATCACTTGCACATCAGCTTCATAGGCGCGTTTAGCCAGCTCGCCTAGCACCTTTAGCTCGGCGAACTGCGCCTCATCGCTGGCATCTGCCAAGCAGCCCGGGCGCAGAGAGTCGCCTAGACTTAGGCTGACATCGTATTTTTGACAGATTTTTAGGATCTCATCAAAGGCTTCATAGAATGGATTTTCCCTATGATAATGCAGCATATAGCTTGCCATAAGGCTCCCACCGCGCGATACCACGCCCATTTTGCGCCTAGAAACTGCTGGCATATGTGCGAGCAAAAATCCGCAATGGATAGTGAAGTAGCTCACCCCTTGGCGCGCTTGCTTCTCTAAGGTAGCGAGCATTGTGGGAATATCTAGCTTTAGCACATCATTTTGCACATCGTGCAGGATTTGATACATCGGCACTGTGCCGATAGGCACGCTAGAAGCCTCTATGATAGCGGTGCGGATTTTATCAAGATCGCCGCCGGTGCTTAGGTCCATAACCGTATCCGCGCCGTATTTGATAGAGACTTTGAGCTTTTCTACTTCTTCATCTGCGGAGTTGCAGATCTGGCTTGAGCCGATGTTGGAGTTGATTTTGGTGCGCAGTGCCACGCCTATGCCCATAGGGACAAGGTTTGTGTGATTGATATTTGCTGGGATTATCAGCCGCCCTTTGGCGACTTCCTTGCGCACAAGCTCTGGGTCTAAATGCTCAATATTAGCGATATAGCGCATTTCTTGCGTGATGATACCGCGCTTGGCGTAGTGGAGCTGGGTTTTTATAGGGTCATTTTGACGCTCTTGTATCCATTGTGTTCTCATTAGATTCTCGCTTATATTAAAGTAAAGGCTTGCATTATAGCAGAGTTTGCCAATACGCGCTCTTACACTAATACCCTAGAATCATCAGTCAGCTGGATTGTCAAAGTCAAAATGAATCTAGGGGAGAGAATCTAGGCTAATGACTATGAGGTAGCTTCCCCAGCCGCCTTTGCCTTGTATATATTGCGCGTTAGAATCTAGGCGCGAGAGAGTCGCGCGCAAGTCTTGTAGCCACTCTTCTTCATAGTGGGAGATGAGCAGATATACGCGCTTAGATTTTGTTTGGCGCAAGGTTTGCTCAAGCTGTGTCAAGTCTTTGTCAAAGGTGGTGAATCGCACGCCGGTGTAGGGGGCTTGCGCGCCTTTTGGACTCTGCGTATCTGCTATGCCATAGCCATCTAAAAAGCTGTAATACATAAACGCTGGCTTTGAAGCGCGATAAATAGCCACCAAATCATCGCTATTTGCTTGATTTTGCAGGGTGGTGGTAAGGGCGTGGGTTTGCTGGATATAGTGCCAATGAGGGTAGATTTTGCCATAGCGCAGCAGAGTGGCTGCCAAGATCCCCACCACAAGCGCGACCGCAGCCCGCTTCCAGCGAGCAAAAAGCGCGACCAAAAAGTAGCAGCACAGCAGATTGAAAATAGGTGTCATATACAGCGATAATCGCCCGCCTATCACGCCACTATGCCCAAAGGGGTAGATTCTACATAAAGACAGAGCGACCCACACCAAAAGCGCGCATATACACAGGGTGAAAATAAAGCGCGCTTGCTTATAGGCGACCACCAATCCAAGCAGCCCCATACACATATACACAGGCACGGCTTGAGACTTGATAAAAGGCGTGAAGCCTTCAAGCACGCCAAGCAAGGTGTCTTTGATAAAGGCTGGATACGCGCTAAGTGAATGCGGGAGAAAGAAGCTCTGCCAGTAAGTGTAGAATCCATCGACCCTTTGATAGCGGATATAGAGCAGATAATACAGCGCGACAAATCCGCCCAAAAGCAAGAAAGGCACAATATGCGATCGCAAAAAGCCTAGAGTCTCGCGCCTATGCTGGACTAGCAATGCCAAATACATCGCCGCGCCAAGAAATAACGCCGTGTAAGCAAAAAGCGAGCAAGCAATAATGCTTAGGCTAAGATAGAGCGGCTTGCTCCTTTGCTCCAAACGCGAATATATATATATATATCATTAGAAAGCTACAAAATGCCTCTATCCCATACTGCTTAAATTCTGTGGTGTAGTGCAAAAGCCCCATATTCCCCACAGCAAGCAGGATAAAGACAAAGCAGCCAAAGGGAGAGAAGAGCCTTTTGCCAATCATATATGCCAAGATAAGCGTGCCTAGCCCGCATACAAAAGGCAGGAAGTAAAGCACCCACTCGCTATACCCAAACACAGCACCCAAAGTCTTAGAGACAAGCAAGAAGCCAAGCGGTGCGGCTTGCGTGAAGGGAAGTGGCGCGAAAAACAGCTCCCTAAAAGAGATTCCATACATACTAAAAGCTAGCATTGCTTCATCAAGCCATAAATCCTTGTGCCATATATAGCAGTAGATTCTAGCTAGCACGCCAAGAGCTAGCACCATAATGGCTAGATATGTCCAAAGCGCGCTATTTGCGCTTATGTTATGTAGAGAGTTTTTCATACTGCATTGTGTTTGCATAGATTCTCGCTTGTGTTGAAGTAAGGGTTTGCATTATAGCAGAGTTTGGATCTCAAAGTGGATTCTAGGGGGATTCAGCTTGTGGGCTAGAATCGTGGATCCTGCGGCGGAGGCTTGCTCATTATCGCCTAGATAAATCCCTTCGCCTTGAAAGCCACAATTCTAGCACCACAATCTTAGAATCCTAAAACGACAATAAAAAGTGGATTCTAGGGGGTTTAGGCTTGTTTCATCACCGCTTTGGGATTCTAGGGGCTACACGCGCAAGAGCAATTTCATTGATGTTTATCGATGATAAATAGGCTAAATCCAGAATCCAAATGGATAGCGTGCGGATAAGTATCTTTGATCTCTTGAATGTATTGCCGATCGTTGTTTTGCAAGATGGCAAACACTCTATCGTGCTTGGATTCTTGTATGAGTGGGAGTAGCGAGCCTGCCCACGCATTTGTGGCGATATATGTATGATCTGGGTAGAAATTATGCCGATATTGATAATACTCTGCGACAGATTGTGTAGCGTGCTGCATAAGCAGGACATCATCTGGCTTGATGTTGTTTTGTGTATGGAGGATAAGTGCGCTCATATCGCCCTTGGGGAAAGAGTGTGTGAGGATTTGGTGATTGTTTTTTATAGATATGCTAGCGATGTAGAGTAATATCGCTGCAAAGAGATAGATATTTGCGCCCCCCCCCCAACCGCGATTTAGCAAGCTTCTCATAGAGCCACGCGATACCGCAAGCTGCGCAAAGCACAAATAATGGCTGCCAAAAAAGTGCGAGCCTAGCACCTAGGATATTATAAGGCACGGCAAAGCCATAGAGCTTCATAAACCCTGCCAGCCAATATATCGCTACAAAGCACACAAGCCCAGCCACAAGGGCACGCTGGATTCTAGCGATATACAACACCCCAAGAAGTGTGAGCAGCACAAAAAGCCATAATGCTCTTATATTACCACCAAGGGCAAAATCCCTAATAGCTGGCAAAAACTGCGCAGAAAGCCACCGCACAAGCTCTATGGGATTGATCGGTGGGAATCCAGCCAGAGCACCCCACCACTGCTTAAATCCCGGCACGGCTTGAGGGGCGATATAGTAGAAATACAGCAGCGCGAAATACACGCTAAACGACAGGGCTGCAAGCACATTGTGCTTGATAAAATGCGGCAAATTCTGTCTGTGGCGGTAGATATAGCCAGCACCTAATCCACAGATCAAAAACACCCCACCATAAGAAAACAACACAACCACCGCGCTTAGAAGCAAAAATCTAAGGAAGCTAGCCCCTCTTATAAAAGCCAGCAGCAAAATGGCACTACACAGGGCTTCGATCTCGTATTGCTTAAACTCTGCGGCGTAATATACAAGCGTTTTGCTACCGACAAAGATCATCATCGCCACAAGCTGCCATTTAGGTGTAAGCAGCTCTTTTGTAATCGCCCAAAATACAAAAAGCAACGCCACAGAAGCGCAAAATGGCAAAAACCGCAGCACCATTTCTCCGTGCCCAAACATCTCGCCAAGCCCTTTGGTGATAAGCAAAAATCCCAGCGGAGTTGCTTGATCCCACTCAAGTGGCTTGCCTAGAATCTGCCCCCAAGGCGTGTGGTAAATACTTTTTGCCAAAAATGCTTCATCTAGCCATAAATTTTGGCAATCAAGATAGACAAAGAGCCTAGAGACCACACCAAGCAGCAAAAAGCCCCAAATAGCCAAAAGCCAAAGATCAAGGGAGAAAAATACTTGATAAGGATTGTTCTTTAAATGCGATAGCTTTGTAGATATGTGCATAGATCTCCTTGTATATCTCACACAAGCGCGAGCGAGATTTGCGGGATATAAGTAACAAGCAAAAGCCCCACAAGCATCACGGCAAACCAAGGCAGCACAGATAGCACGACATCTTTAAGTCCAAGCCCTGTGAGCGAGCTTGCGACAAAGAGATTAAGCCCCACGGGCGGGGTGATCATACCAAGCTCCATATTCAGCACCATAATGATCCCAAAGTGTATAGGGTCAATCCCAAGTGAAACAGCTATGGGGAGCAACAGTGGGGTCATAATCATCACCACAGAGCTAGGCTCCATAAACTGCCCCATCACAAAGAGCACGATATTTACCACGATCAAAAACACCCACCAGCTCATATTCTGCTCGATGAGAAATGCCGCTATGGCGTGTGGTATCCGCTCGCTTGTGAGAAAATGCGCAAATACCACCGCACAGCCGATGATAAGAAAAATCATCGCCGTAGTAATTGCTGCATCAAGGCACACAGCATAGAGATCTTTAAGCCGCAAGTCTTTATAGACAAATACAGAGATGATAAAGGCATAGACCACTGCTATCCCAGCGGCTTCTGTGGCGGTAAAGATCCCGCCATAGATCCCGCCAATGACCACAGCGATGATAAGCAACGCCCAAAATGCCCTCCCAAAGGCTCTTAAGCGTGCTTTTAGACTCTCTTTTTTCCCTCGTTCAAAGCCAAGCCTTTTCGCCCCAAAGTATGTATAGAGCATCATAAGTCCCCCCACGAGTAGCCCCGGTAGCACGCCAGCTTTGAAAAGAGCTTCGATAGAGACGGCGATTTCCCTGCCGTGTAGATCGCTTAGCCCACTTGCTGTAACCCCATAGACAATCATCACCACAGAAGGCGGGATCAAAATCCCAAGACTCCCAGCAGTAGTGATCGCCCCCACGGAGTAGGATTTAGGATAGCCTGCTTGAGAGAGGGCGACAAACATCACTGAGCCTATGGCGACAACCGTGGCAGGAGAGCTGCCACTCACTGCGGCAAAGATAATACACGCTAGAATCGCGCTCATAGGTAGCCCACCGGGCAAATGCCCCACAAGCGATTTGGCAAAATCCACAATCCGCCCCGCCGCACTGCCTTTACTAAGCAAAGAGCCTGCTAGGATAAACATAGGTATCGCCATAAGTGTGGGCTTAAATGCCGCGATAAATATATCTGGGATTCCAGTGATGTCGTGACTTGTGAAAAGCAGCAAGCAGATAAGAGAGCTAATGCCTAGCGCGATTGCCACAGGCACGCCCAAAAGCAGCAGCACAAAAAGTAGGATAAACAGCACCGCAAGGCTCATAATCACTCCTAGTTGAGAAAGTTGTAGTAGCTATTCTTTGATCGCTGTATCGTGGATAATTTCATCTTGCGTTTTTTTGGCGACAAGCTCTGCTGGTGTGAAAGAGACTTCATAGATCTTTTCACATACGCGATAAGTCGCCCCGATAAATGCTAAAGGCAAGCAGAGCAGGAATATCCACAAAGGCACTTCGTGCAAGGCTTCAGAATATCGCCCAAGATCATAGTAAAGCTCACAAGTTACAATCCCTGCCCACGCCATAAACGCCAAAAACAACGCACTAAGAATATGGGAGAAAATTATGCTAGCTTTTGCCCATTGTGGCGGGAATTTTTCTACAAGCACCATCACAGAGATATGCACGCCCTTGCGGAAGCCATACGCCGAGCCAAAAAGCGCACTCCAAATAAAGCAGTAGCTTGAGACTTCTTCACCCCAAGGAAGTGAATGGATACTAGGATAAAAGCTTGAGACAAAGCGCAAGCAGACATTGATAGCTACAATCACCACCCCAGCTACAAGCCCAAGCACGGCGATGTTTTTGTTGATTTGTGCGATGATTGTATCAAGGACTTTGAAAAATTTTTGCACGCTAGGGTTTAGGTGCGCCCAGATAAAAGGCGCAGCTAAAAATCGCAACACTCTTTTCACGCGCGATTCTTTAGTTTGTCTCTAGGGTTTTTTGGATTAGCTCTTCTCCCACGATGTCATAGAGCTTAGGATAAATAGCTTTCATCACGCTCTCCCACTTTGCTTTTTGCTCATTAGAAAGTGTGTAGATTTCAAGCTTGCCACTTTGCTTGGCATAGTTGTTCAAGTTTGCTAGCAGCTGGGCTTCATCTTTGGCACTCTCTTCTCGCTCAAAATCTGTGGCTTCTTTGATCGCTTGCTTGACTATATCTTGCAAATCGCTTGGCAGATCGTTCCAAAACTTTTCACTCATCACGACAAGATAGCCTAAATAGCCGTGGCTAGAGAGTGTGAGAGATTTTTGCACTTCGTAGAATTTGGAGTTGTAGAAGTTTGAGAGTGGGTTTTCTGTCCCATCGACTACGCCTGTTTGCAGCGCGGAATACACTTCACCAAAGTTTATGACCTGCGGATTTGCGCCGATGGCTTTCATCTGCTCTTCTAGCACTTTTGAAGTTTGGATTCTAAGCTTCTGTCCTTTAGCATCTTCTGGTAGGACAATGGGCTTTTTATTAGAGCTAAAGTGCTTAAATCCAGCGTCCCAATAATCTAGAGCGATAAAGCCTTTTTGTGCGATTTTTTCTTTCAAAATATCGCCCACTTCGCCGTCCATCACCTTGTGTAAATGCTCATTATCGCGGAAGATAAATGGCACATCCCAGAGATTAAATTCTTTCACAATGGGCGTGAATTTGGAGAAGCTTGGGGCTGCCATTTGGACATTGTTGCGCTTAAGCTCTTGGAAGACTTTGTCATCATCGACAAGCTGCGTAGAGGGGAAGACTTCGACCTTGATTTTGCCATTACTTAGCTCTTCCACACGCTTGGCAAAGAGATCTGCCGCCTTGCCTTTAGGCGTGCCAGAGCTAACGACATGGGAGAATTTGATCGTATAGACTTCTTGCTCTTTAGGTGTATCGCCACAGCCTAGAAGCCCCACACTAAGCACGCTTGCGACAACCGCACCGCTGCATAATTTCATAAGATTTGTGAGCTTTGAACTTGTTTTCATCTGCACTCCTTTTTGTAGTAAGTAGTAAAGCACTTTATTCTAGCGCAAAATTTGGGTGTTTTGCAGGCTTTATGTGTGGCTTAGAGATAGGATTCTAGCTTTTGTAACGCTTTTTGCAGCTCTTTGGGGCAGACATACGCGCTCTCTTGCTGGGGGTGCGGGGTGGTATCTGTGGTTTGCGCTACCATATAGAAATACCTGCACCCCATAAGCAGTGCGCAAAACTGCGGGCAAGAGTAGTGATAATACTGCGGGAAGATTTCAAACACCACCGCGCCTTCTTGCATAAAAAAGGCATTGCTAAGCCCTGCACCATGCATACTTGCGATAATGCTACTCTCCCTAGCCATACAAGCTTGCTCTACTAGGCTTAAATCATCTGGCAGGATAATTTCATAGCCAAAGGCGGTGAAGATAGATTCTACTTCTTTGGTGTTTTCTAAGTGGCGATTAGAGCCGCTTGGGCGAGTTAGGAAGATTTTGCGCTTTTTAGGGGATTCTTGTGGGGGCAGGAGCTTGGCGAAGTTTTTGTAAAACTGCTGCAAGAGCATTGGCAGTGCGAGTGTGCGGGAGAGTAGAATCCCATCGCGCCACTCCACACTCTCAAAGTTTGCTATAAGCGTTGGGACGATTAGGGATTTAGCTTGTATGAGTCGGCTTGGACTTAGGGGGAGGATTTTAGATTCTGGGATTTGTAGAATCTGCCACATCTGTCTTTGATATGGCATATCTTGGGCTAGGAGATAGTAGTCTGGCTCTAGCCCGCTGCGGCGGATTTGCTCTAGGGCGGCTATGCTTTCGCTTAGGAAGTGGTAGTAGTTGGTGGCTTGGTGGAGCAGAGCTAGAGAGCCATTGACCCTATGGAGCTTAAAGAGCCTTTGGTAGTAGAATCTAGCCCATAGCTTGCACTGCTTTATGGACTCTAGAATCTTGCGAGCAAGTGATGCACCTTTAGGCAGGGCAAAGGCGTGGGTGGGGTAGGAAGTTTGTGAAATGATAGCTTTATGCGATTTGGTGATGACTATCTCGCTATCATCGCTATAGCAATAGCCTTGTGGATAGACTCGCACAAAAAGTGCGCGGAAGCGGTAAGTATAAGGGCGGAAAAAGCGATGAAAATTGCCAAAAATATCTTGGAAATGGAAGTTGCTGTAGGGCTTGGGCGTTTGGGATTCTAAGATTGTGGAGCTAGAGCTGTGGCTTTGTGAAAAAGTGGATTCTAGGGAAATTTGCTCGCAGTTGGGTTTGTGGTTTTCATTACTGCTTTTGGATTCTAGGATTGTAGATGAGAAAGGCTTGTTTTCTAAAGAAACATCGCCTAGCGGCGAGCGGTATCCCTTGTTTTGCGAACGCTCGCAAGGGCGCATACTTGGCGTATGTAACTGCAGCGAGCGTGAAGCAATCAAGCCTTTATCACTACAAGCCGAATCCTTACTTAATCCCCCCCCCTAACTGCGATTTTACAAGCCCTTGCAAGCTCTCATCATCAGTGTAGGGGAAAATGCCATTACCACAGATGAGTAGGCTAGACTCTGGCTCTATGGGGATCTCGCGTGCTAAATCGCCATTATGTAATGCCTGCTCAAAGCTTGCTCGCTTGCCCTCTAAAATGCGGAAAAGTAGCTGCAACATTATGCCTCCTTGAAAGTGGATTTTAGAATACAAATGCGCAAATTGTGCCTACTTGGAGCTAAGGGCTTGATAAATACTTTTGGTATAAAGCAACGACGCTATAAGCCCCACACAAGCAATAATCCCAAGCGGCAGCACAGGCGACATATAGCGCGTCTCTGTTACAGGGGTAAAAGCTACGATAAAAAGCGCGCTAAAAAACCCAGCAAAAGAAGCACTAAAGCTAAAGACCAGCAGAGAGCTACGCATTTTGGGCTTAAATCTCCATAGCACAAGGGAAGTAAGCAGGACAAAAAGGCTTAGCAAAACGCCATAAATGTGATTGAGCGTGAGCTTGTGCGTGTATAGAAAGTCATAGATTTTAGTTTGCAATGGGCTTAGGGTGATACTTTGCTCATTTTGGGGGAAGTCTTTGCTCGCTTCAATGTGCCAAGGGTGCGTGGGCTTTTCTTGTAGCTTTGTGCTATCAAAGATCCACCCCGGGCTCTGCCACCACATCGCTTTTAAAAAGCGCATTTCGTGGGCTAGGAAGTTTATGGGGTGCTTTACAATAGCTAGAATCCACTGCCTTTTTAGCCCCTCTATCTTGCCGTAGGGGATTGGGCGTAATTCATCATACGCCCAAGGGACATTGAGAGGATCGGCATTGAGTAGATTGCTTGTGTAGAGAGCTTTGACATCTTCCCAGCCTTTATTGGGGAGATACCATTCTTGCTTGAAGCAGCTAGAGTCATCAGCTGGCACGCACGCGCCGGCGATTTGGTGCAGGAGTGTGGCGTTTGTGGGGTAGGCTACACCTTTTGTAAGCAGCTTTGGGACTATGGTAGCGATACCAAGGCAGATGATCGCCGCTAGGGCAATGCCCTTGCCAAAGCTGCGCACAAAGCTCCTAGAATCTAGCCCCCTATCTTGTAGCCACACATACGCTAGCACAAAGCTTATGGGAAAGACACTAAATATCGCATTATGCCGCCACAGCAGCGCGAAAAATAGCACCACAAAAATCGCCCCCCACAAAAGCCTAGGATGCCGCACAGGCACGAGCAGGGCAAAAAGCACCATACTATATGCGCAAAATAGCAGCATAGGCAGCGCGAAGCTGTGGTATTGCACGAAATTTTGGAAGTAGATATTGCCGATAAAGATGGGAAAGAGCAGTAGCAGTGCCCAGAGTGAGCGAAAGCGCAGGTAAAATCCCCATACCAAAAACAAAAGTCCCGCATAAAAAGGCATAAGATTCCATAGATAGAGATAGTAAAGATGCTTGCCAAAAATTGCATAAAGCAGCTCTAGCACATAGGGGATAAACACAGGGTGCCAGTTGTCTTTGATCAAAGCAATGGAGCCATAAGTATCGCCGATAATGTGAAAGCCCGGGAAGCCTAGCCAAAATTGAAAGATGAAAAGCCCCACAATAAGCCCAAAGCTAGCACACAAAAACGCCCAATCTCTGCGAGTAAGCGGAGCTAGACTTGTATGCCCCCCCCCCCAAAGAGATTTATTAGTAGAATCTAGCAGGCTGTGGCTAACGATAGGCGCGCGCTTTGGGTGGGCAGCGTCAAACTTGCGCGCCATCTTTTTGCCAAATACAAGCACAAGCCACACCACAAGCGCGAAAGTAAGGCATTGTAGCGTGCTCTGCAGGGGAGTGGCTAGAATCTTAGCACTATAAAAAAGCGTGCCAATGTGGCTTCCAAGCTCTAGGGGGGATTGTGAGATAAGCTCTAGGCGGTTGCTATCTGGGCTTGGATGTGTGAAGCTTGGGGCTTGGGCTAGGTCCCAGTCTATGCTGCGGATTGTGATTGCCACTGCGTCTTTGTGTGCGCGAAAGATTGGGCTTGAAAAGATGAGCTTAGCAGTGTAGTGGTGGGCTTGATCGCTAGATTCTAGCGTATCGACTACGCGTATATCTGCTTGTAGCAGCTTATCTGTGCTAGCAAGCCGTAAGCCCCCAAATATGCAAAGCGTGAGTGCGACACAGAGAAAGTAGGTGATTAGGGCGATTTGTATCCTAGAATCTAGCTTCATTATAGTCCTTGTGGTGTAGGGGTAAAGGTGGATTCTAGCATTTTTGGGCTTGTGGAGAGCTTGCAGCAGTAGCCAAAGTGCCAAAGGATACTAAGGATACTAAAAGCCACACTTTGCTCGAGGCGCAAGCACCGCTTGCAATGATAGAAAATGAGCGTTGTCCCTAGAATCCACTTTTTCAAAAGTGGATTCTAGGGTTTGTGTTTTTTGAGCGTTATTTGTATAGATTGCCACGAAATCCTTGCGGATTTCTCGCAATGACAACCCATTCCTTTCACTCGCGAGCCTTGCGCTACGCTACCTTTCTATCATCGCGAGCGAGTGAAACGAGCGTGGCGATCCATAATTTTGCGCTAGCAAAATAACCTTTACTAGAATCCACTTTTTGAAAATGGATTGCTAAAGAAGTTACACTTTGCCACGCGGCGCAAACACCGCTTGCAATGATAGAAAATGAGCGTTGTCCCTAGAATCCACTTTTGAAAAAAGTGGATTCTAGGATTGAAGTTAGTTTTGTAGTAAAACGATTCTAAGCATTGCGGTGTTGCTGGTGGGGCTTTTTAAGGATTTTAGGGGAGAGCTAGACTAGAGGTCTGCGGTTCTCCTAAAACAAGCGAAGCGCAGTTTCTTTAGAAAAATAGCGCAATCGTTTCGCTTACCCACAAGGACTCCCAAGCCACGCTGCTGGATTCTAGGATTTTCATTCAAACCGCCCAAAGTCTAAGCAACTCGCAGGCGGCAGGATTTTTGATGAAAAAGCGGGGTTGTGCAGTGGCGAGCAAGGAGATAAGACTTGCGGTCTATCGACGCTAGCCAAGCCGCAAACTCCCCGCTTTTTCGCAAAAAGCCAACGCCAAAACCAAGCAAAGCCGAATCCTTTATTGTTACCATAAGCACCGCCCGCTTTCACACTGATTCACCCCCTCCACCCCAAACGCACCCCCACTTCCGCGCCGATTTGCTCCATCGCCACTGCAATCCCCCACTGACACTACGCTAGCAAAGGGCAGTGTGTGATACGCGCTTGCTTGCAGAGCAGCGAGCCGCTCTAAAGTATAGCCCCCTTCAACCAAACGCGCCAAAAAATCCTGCCTTGTATAAACAGGGATCGTATAGGCGGCAAACTCTTCTTGACTCATCAAAATATTTGTAGGGATAATGCGCGTGCCATCATTGGTGCGGATCGCCACCATAGCGTGCGAGCCTCTGCGTCCATCAGGCGTGATTAGATCCATTAGCAAGATAAACACGCTCCCGCCCGGTGAGCGCAGGATATGCTCGGCTACTTGGTTGTTTTGCGTGGGATTTAGCCCGAGGATTGGGATATTCCAATCATATTGGGGCAGCAGGGAAATCGCGCTTGCCACGGCGGTGTTATTGCTACTTAGGGAGATGAACTCTGGGGTAACAAACTCGCGCCGCACATACAGGCGAAACCACCCTAAAATATCGTGCAAGCTCTCATACAAAAGCGAGTGCCTAAGCCCAAAGGAGACAAAAGGATTTGTGCCATATTGTGTGTCAAAAAAGTAGCCCCCACTGCGCCTAGGGCTGCTAGGATTCTCTAAAATCTCTGCGACAATTTGAAAAGACTGCAAAAGACACACCCCGCAAATCCCAGCCGCGCTCATCGAGCTATCAGTTGTAGTAATAATGGCTAAAAAGCGGTCGCGCCACTCACTGCTAAAGCGGAAGTTTGAGGGCAGGGGCGTGGGCTTGGGAGAGCGTTTGTGGCGGGCTTTGGCAGCGGTAGCAGAGCTAGGCTCATAGCTTGGGGCGGGGCAGGTGCTTAGATTTTCCCCGGCATTAGCGTTGATAAACCGCAGCCACTCTAGCGCGTCATTGCTTAGGGCAAAGCTAGAGATGGCAGAATTGCCTATATCACTTTGCATATATTCTGGGGTAACGATATAAGGCGCACCCCACGAAGCCCCATAGCGCGTAAGGCGCAAGGGGTTGTTTTGAAAATTGAGCAAGGCTACTTCATTTGCTTTGGTGGGGATAAGCTTCCAATGCGCCTTATTGAGCTTAGGCGGAGTCTCATCGCTGCATTTTGCCCACCATATCCACTCCCACTGCGCGCCATTATCATCAGCATACGCGCAATCAAGCCTAGCATTTGGGGCGTTAAAAAGAGCGATATGTCCATTTTGGAGATTGTAGTAAATGGGCGTAGTGTTTTTGCTGGAGTGATTGCCTGCTAGGAAGTAGCGTTCATTGCCAAATTTGGAGGGCAAATCCCACGCGATAAAGGTCTCTATGCTAAGGCTGCCCGGCTGGGCTATGGTATCTATCCAGCTTTGCATATCGCTGCTAAGTGTGTGGCGCGGCAGTGAGGAATCGCGTAATTTAGCAGCATAAATGTAGCTGCCATCATCTTTTAGCATATAGGTTTGCTTGGCGTTGTAGAAGTGCATATCTTTGAGTATCCACTGCTGCTCAGGGCTATTGATAGCACAAGGTGTGAGCAGGGCATAGTCCTTTGCCGCTCTGCCTTTGCTCACAGAATCAGGCGCGGTGATACAAAACCAGCTGCCATTAAGCTTATACGCAAGACGCGAGAAGACATCATAGCGTGCTTTTTGGGAGGCGTCATTGCCACAGAGGTTTAGCTGCAAGTAGATCCCGCTGCTAGTGGGCTTGGGCGTGTAGCAGAAGGTATCTACACTTGTATGCACCTTTATGGGGGTGTCTTTGGGGGCGTGAGCTTTCTTTGTCTCTGGCGTTGGCTTTTGTTTGGTGGATTCGGCTTTTCTAAAGAAACCTGCTGCGGCTCCGCCTTGCACCGCTGTCGCTGGTTTTGGTCTAGAATCGTGGATTTCATCGCCGCGCTGCGTCAATAGACCTCTAGTCTTATTATCCTTGCGCGGCTCGAAAAACCCCGATTCTAGCTCCAAAATCCTAGAATCCTTTGCTGGCTTGCTTAGAGTTGTTGCGTGGCTAGAATCCACTTGTGCGGATTCTTTGTGGATTGCTTTGGTCGCTTCGCTCCCTCGCAATGACAGAGTGGGGGCGTTCTCCCTAGAATCCACTTGTTGTGCTAAAGTGGATTCTAGGGCGGCGTGTAGTGTGAGTGTATAGAGCAGGGGCAATAGGAGCAAAAAACAATATCGCTTCATTAGAAACCTTTTGAACGGGCGGAGTAAAGCGGATATTGTAGCACTTTAGCAAGTGGGGCGGCAGAGCCTGCGGTATAAGCAGTAAATAGGCACATAGATGATACTCGCCCAAAAGCCCAAATACCACAGCACAAAGCAAAAATGTCTGTGGATATAGCTATGCGACTTGCCAAGCACAAACCAGCTTAACGCAGGCAGGGCAAAGCACACAAGCAAGGCGATATATAGGCTTTTGTAGGATTTGCTGGATTCTACTAGGCACGCTAGCATACTAGCCCCAAGCAAAAGAAGCATAAAGGGCTTGCTAAGATAGATGCTAATAACTTCTAGGGCATTGGCATTAAGCGAGGCGGCATAAACGGGGTCAAAGTCTTTCGCGCTGCCCCCTAGCATTCTGCGTAAAAAGTCATTGTGATAAATATCCATAAGCCCAGCCCATAGATCCCCACCACCGCGGATATAAGTATGGATCATAAAGGTAAGCAAAAAGCCTATACAAGCAAGGACAAACAGCCCTAAGCCATAGCTGAAAGACTGCTTTGCTGAAAGGCTAAGAAAGGGGCTTTGAGAGTCTGTAAGCACTCCATAGATAAAGCTAACGATAAATGGACTAAGAGAAAAGAGAATAATGCTAGTAAGAAACTCATAGCTCATACTTGCCCGTAGGGCTATGGCAAAGGTAAAGCACAGGCAAAAAGCGATGATTGTATATTTATTCCCCCCCCCCCCCCGTGAATAAATAGCAATATGTCTATACAGACTCAAAGCAAAAATCGCAGGGAGAATCCAAAAGCCAAAGCTAAAGTAAAGACTCCCGCTAAAATTTGCCACCCAGCTACTTGTAAAAAGCGAGAGAAAAAAGATGATCCCAAATGCCCTGCCAAAGATTTTGCCTAGCAGAAACGCACATATAATCAACGCCAGCGCATTGCAAAAGGCAGTAAGCTTGTATAAAGGCTTTAGATTCTCTAGTCCTAAGCTTTGATAGAGCCACGCATAGAAAAAGCCCTGCACTCCTATGGCAGATTGATAATGGCTAAAGGAGAGTGTGCCTAGCTCATCGCTTTTGACAAAGCTTAGTCCATAGCCCTCTAAATCATAGCCGTGGCTCTGGGCTAGGATAGTCGCTGGGATATGGTAATCCACATCGCTAAAGTGATTGGCGTGCTGGTAAAATAGCGCGCTTGTGGCAAGTAGCACAAGCAGCATAAAGCTAGCGATATATACGCGTTTTTGCGCGATAGAATCTGCAACTTGCAGAAATCGTGTAAAAAGATTGTGTAACATTGTTTGCTCCTTTGCTTGGTTTGGCGTTGGCTTTTTGCGAAAAAGCGGGGAGTTTGCCTTTTGTTTGTGCGATAGCCACTCAAGGCTTATCTCCGCACAAAAGGCTGCACAGCCCCGCTTTTTCATCAAAAATCCTGCCGCCTAGTTGCTTGGCTCAAAACACATTTGCAGCTTGGTTATTTTCTCTGGGATTCTAGGAATTGCGGTGTTGCTAGTGGGGCTTTTAGCAAATTTTGGGGTGGAGCTAGACATAAGGTCTGCGGTTACCCCAAAATTTGCTAAATCGCCACTATGATTACCCAAAGCCGAATCCTAAGCCTTACCATTCTCTTGATAGTCATAATCTGTGTTAATATGCCACAAATCACACTCCCTGCCTAGAATTTTATCCGCACACATAAGCCCCATAAGAATGCTATGGTCTTGGTTGTTATACTTAAAGCTGCCATTTCGCCCGATGAAATACAAGTCTTTAAAGCTATCTAGGGCTTTGTAGATTTTATGCAAGTTATCTTTGTAGCCCCGCTCATACACAGGGTAGCTTTTGTGGATTTTTAGCACGCTGGTGTTTTTGATAAGGCTAGAGTCTGCTACAAGCTTAGATTCTAGCAAATCCCTTTTTGCTATCTCGCTTAGTGCATTATCATCGAGATTCCACAAAGGCTCATCATCATTTGCCCAATACTCAAGGCATAAAATCGCAGAATCTTGCCCGCATTGCAAATCTTTGGTCCAATTAGCAAAATTGGTGATTCTGCCGGTTTGGGTATCCTTGCTATGCACATAAATCCAATTATCTTTAAATAGCGTTGGTTTTTGCGCGCTTTTGGCGGATTCTGCGGCAGCGACTGCGGTCACTACCGATAAGGTAGCTCCCTTGTTGCTGCCTTGACAACCCACAAAATCATCGCAAAATCCTGCCGCCAACGAGTCGCTTACATTTTGTGTGTTTTGGACAAAAGTCCTAGAATCCTTTGCGGAGTCGTTTAAATTTTGGACTTCATTACTGGAATCCAAATTTCTGTCATTGCGAGACACTGCGGAAGCAGTGGCGTGGCAATCCACACTAGAATCCCCTACTTCTACATAAACTAAAATCGTGTTTCTAAATTTTAGCCCTCTAGCCAAATCTTTCACACCACAATCTAGCTCATCTAAAGACAGCACCATATCCCTAAAAGGTGCGGTAGAGATCACAATATCCCCGCTAAACTCGCCCTTATTGGTAGTAATGCCCACTGCCTTTTTGCCCTGCGTTGTAATGCCTAGCACCTCCACACCGCAATGCACCACGCCGCCGCGTTTGATAATCTCTTGCTTCATATTTTCATACACCACGCCACAGCCCTTTTTGGGGTAGCTAAACTCATCGACCAAAGTCTTATGCTTTTTGCCCCCACCGCCAAAGAATGCGGACTTTATCGCTTCATAGAGATTAAGCCCTTTAATGCGCTGCGCGGCGAAATCCGCATCTAGCTCACTGCATTTAATCCCCCAGAGCTTTTCTGTGTAGCTTTTAAAAAATATGCTATACAAGCGATAGCCAAAGGCATTTGCCACCCACGATTCAAAGCTATCGCCTTTGAAGGGGCTAATTTTTGCTCTTATGTAGCTTAGGACGCATAAAGTGGATTCTAGGAAGCCCAGCTTAAAAAGCGCGTCAAACCCACGCAAAGGGTAGTAGAAAAACTTGCGGTTATAAAAGATTCTAGTCAATCGTGAGACTTTTTCATACTCGCCATTTGTGTGGGAGTGCCAGAAGTCATTCAAGCGTTTATCCTTGCTAAAGAAGCGATGCGGTCCAATATCCACAATCTGTGAAAATAGCTCTATGCTTTTACTCATTCCCCCCACTTGTGAATCTAGCTCAAAAATCTCTACGCTAAAGCCATTTTCACTTAGCACTCTAGCCGCGCTAAGCCCAGCGGGTCCTGCACCGATGATTAAGATCTTTTTTTGTGTCATTTATGCTCCTTAGTAGCGTGGATTGCGATGCCAGTTGAGTGCTGAAGAAAGAATTGTCTCAATATCTGCAAAAAGTGGATTCCAGCCTAGAATCTGCTGTGCCTTAGAGCTATCGCCAATGAGTGTGGCAGGGTCGCCCTCTCGTCTAGATTCTATGGTGTAGGGGATTTTTTTATTGCAAAGATTACTAGCACATTCTAATAATTCAAAGATAGAGAAGCCCGATCCATTGCCAAGATTAAAGGCTTCGCTTTTGCCGCCATTTAGCAGATGCTTTAGGGCTAGGATATGCGCGCTTGCTAAGTCATCGATATGGATATAGTCTCTCACGCAGGAGCCATCTTTTGTAGGGTAGTCATCGCCATAAATGCTAAGAACTTCTCTCTGCCCCAAAGCAGTTTGCAAAAGAAGTGGGATTAAATGCGTCTCAGGGCTATGAGACTCACCGATATTAAAAAGCATACTCGCCCCAGCGGCGTTAAAATAACGCAAGATGACATAGTTTATCCCATAAGCGTGGCTAAAGTCTTTTAGCATATTTTCTACCACAAGCTTTGAGTAGCCATAGGGGTTTATGGGATTTTGCGGGTGGGACTCTGTGATAGGGAGGTGCAGGGGATCGCCATAGGTAGCACAAGTGGAGCTAAAGATGATGTTTTTGACATTTGCTTTACGCATAGATTCTAGGAGATTTAGCGAGTTTGCGACATTGTTGTAATAATACTTGCTAGGGTCTTTGACACTTTCACCCACATAGGCAAAGGCAGCAAAGTGCATAACTGCTTGTATTTGATATGTGCTAAAGATAGAATCTAGAGTGGCTTTATCGCTTAAGTCAGCGTGGATAAAAGTGGTGCGTGTGTGGGCGGTCTCTAGGCTTTGACCTAAACTTTTATGCCCCCCCCCCAAAGAAATATTAGTAGTATTAGCCATATTAGAAGCTACAAGAGACTCTAGCAAGGAAGTGTTGGGATTTGGCAGTGGGGCGTAGTGCAGAGCCTGCTTATGTCCATAGACTAAACTATCTAGCACGATAGTATCAAAGCCAAGTGCGTTTAGCAGGGCATTGGCGTGCGAGCCGATGTAGCCAGCTCCGCCGGTTATGAGAATGGGATTTGTCATAGCTGTGTCCTTAGGTGAGCGCGCATTATAGCACAATCATTGTAGGTTATAGAGCGTGAAATGCTCGCTTGCATATACGATAGGCAAATGCGCTAGCTGCTTTTCATCAAAGAGTGGGGCAAAGCTAGATTCTAGCAAATACTGCGCTTTATCGAGCCGCTCTAGCTTGCTTGTGGAGTAGCTTAGACGATTAGTCGCTAGGTAAAGCACGCGCGGCTTGAAAAACACGATTGTATCGCTTGGGCTTGTATGCGTGGTGATAAAGGCATACACCTGCTTAGATTCTAGGTCAAAGGCTTGGGGATAGGGGTTTGGGGGCTTTATGGCTAGGATTGCTCTTGGTAGGGTGTTATGCTTGCTTGCTAGGTGGTAGCTATCTTTTAGCACAAAGTAGCCAAGCAGTAGCGCGCACATTACGATGATAAGCTTAGGGTGCTTGGCATAAACCCTTAGCACTCCGCTAGCAATCCATATCGCAAAAAATGGCAGCACGCAAAACACAAAGCGAATGCCCTGCAAAGCGGGCCAGATAATCAAAATCCCTAGAGAAATACCCACAAATAAAGCCGCAAACATATCGCGCTTATAGCACTCCCTAAGCCCTAAAAAGAGGAAATACACACACACGCCCCACGCAAGCAGCCCTAAAGGATTGGGCAGTAAAAAGGCGTATTTGGATTCTAAAAGGCTAGGTGCAAGCAGAGCGAGCGGATTTGGCAGGGCGAAAAAATCGCAAAAGACCCCAGCGTAGTAGAGGGCGTTGCGCACGATAGTTTTTAGCGAAATGCTCTCTAGCAGCACAGCGATATGTCCCTCTCCTCCACTAGAGTCTAAAGTGTATCGCACAAGCAAAATCCCTAGCACAAACACCACATAAGGCAGCGCATTCAAGGCTACAAGGCGGATTGGCAAAATGCGGATTCTAGGGATTGTGTGGATTCTAGCAATAAAGTAGAGATGCAAGGCACATAGGGTTGCAAGGACTGCTATGCCATTGCTACGGATAAGGTAGGCAGCTAGTGCTAAAATCCCCCCAAGGATCCCTAGCACAAAGATACCTAGATCACTTCGCCCCCCCCCCAAAGAAATATTAGACATATTAAAAGTATTAGTAGCCATAGGAGAAGCAGCAAGCTTGCTTGCCTGCTCTAGTGGTGCTACAAATGCTCGCAGCCCCACCACCGCGACAAAGCTTATACACATATACGAAATATCGCTTAAGATATTATTGCTAGCAAAGTTTAGAAGCATAGGATTAAGCGCGAAAGCCAAGCTTAGGGCAATGCTTGCTTGTGTAGAAAATCGCCTAGCTACATACGCGTAAAAGCAAAAAATAAAGAGCATAAAAAACGCGATATTCACACATTTAAGCGCGAGCAGATTCTCCCCAAAGAGCGCGAGCACTGGCGCAAGTAGCAGTGGATAGCCCCACGGATAGACATTTGGACCATAGACTCCATCGCTATAATGCATCATTAGCGTGTTATTAGCGATTTGCGTGGGGATTGTGCCATTGATTAGGGCTTGTGCTTGGGCGATGTATTGCGAGAAATCCCCGCCCCAATTGTGATTGCTATCCATTAAGGCTAGCATAAAAGCACCGCTGATACTAGCAAGCACGCAGGCGATGAAAAAAGTATAGATATGCATTGTGTTCCTTGATTCTGGCATTTGGGGCGTTATTCTAGCAGGGCGATTTCGCGATAGTCAATATACGCGAGCTTTTGCAGGGCATCATCTTTTAGCGTGGGGAGATTACTAGCGACAAGAGCTTTGCGCAGCCGCAGCCGCCAATCAGTTTGCGTGCTATTGTCATCGTCCCAAAAGAGCGCGCGCAATGAGTCATTGATATGGAGGGCTTGGGCGATGACTAATCGCCCCTTGATCCCGCTACCATTGCAGGCATCACAGCCTCTAGCGATGTAGCCTTGCGGAGTTTTATGCTTGCAAGTATCACAGAGCCTGCCCACAAGCCTTTGGGCTAGGATACACAGCAAGCTTGTAGCAAGCACACTACGCGCCGCGCCCATTTCAAAGAGCCGCTCAAGGCTTGAGATACAATCAGGGCTATGCAAGCTTGCTAGCACCAAATGCCCGGTGAGAGAGGCATTTAGGGCAAGCTCTAGGGTCTGCTTGTCGCGGATCTCGCCTACTAGGATAATATCTGGGTCTTGGCGCAAAGTGGATTTTAGTGCTTGATAAAAGGAGAATCCTAAGTCTTCATTAAGCTGGATTTGCGTGGCGGCTTGGATTTGATACTCTATGGGGTCTTCTATGGTGATGATCTTTTTCTCTAAGGTTTGTAGCTCTTCTATAAGCGCGTAGAGTGTGGTGGATTTGCCGCTGCCTGTTGGTCCTACGACTAGGATTAAGCCCGATTTTTTGTCAATGGCATTTTGCAAAGTGGCTTTGGCATTATGAGATAGCCCAAGTGTATCAAGGCTAATGCACGCGCTATGCTTATGCAAGATCCGCAGGACAATGGACTCTCCATATAAAAGCGGCATACAAGATATACGGAAGTCATAGTCGGTGTGGGCAAGCTCCTTTTGCATTCGCCCATCTTGGGGTAGGCGCATTTCTGTGATGTCAAGCCTAGAATCTAGCTTGATTTTACTAGAGAGCTTGCTAAAGTCTTCAAGCTCTATGCGCCCTATCTCGCGCAAGATCCCATCGATCCTTAGGCGGATATTTGCGTAGTGGATTTTATGCTCGATATGCACATCGCTTGCGTGAAGTGCGATCGCCTGCTCTAAAACATATTGCAGCCTAGAATCCACTTCATCAAGCAGATAAAAATGCTCCACAAAGCCCACCGCCTTTAGAATCCAATAAAAGCAAAATGAGCTTTCAAGCGCAAATTCTAGCTGCTTTCCCAAGGCTTGCTGTGAGGCAAAATGATGCGCTAAGAGCTGCTTAGAATGCTCATTGTCTTTAGCTAGCACGATTATGATATGTGTGTCAGTGGCGTCATATACAATCGCGCCAAATTTCTCGCATAAACTTGCAGGCAGGATCTCTGTGTGGAGCTTGCGCGGGGCAAAGCTTGATAGATCTACTCTTTTCATACTAGAATCCATAGTAGCGTTTAGCTTGGAGATAGAGTGTATAGGCAGCTTGCTTTTGCTCAATGCTCGCGCGATAGTCTTGCTCAAAGGATTGCCAATACAGCTCCCACACTTCTTGCGCACCATTGTGGAGTAAAAATGCGCGATACAGCCAAATCCTAGCGCGTGTAAAATCCTGTGCCATAAGACTACTTCTAGCGATACTTATGGCATTTGTGTAGGTAAGACTGCCTGTGATAACGCTCTCTTTCTCATCAAGAGCTGGGATTGCTGGGGGCTTTGTGCTAAGGGCTTGGAGAGAGTCTCCCATACCAATGTGGCTTTTAGGCGGTGTGCTAGGGGCTATGCGTGGGGATTCTATGGGGGGTTTAGGTGTTGCTACAAGCGCATTAGATTCTAGTAAAGAGGCGCGCAAGCTGCTTTGTGCGCGCTCATAGAGTATGCCTAGCACAAACACACTCCACAGCCCAAAGCACACACTCACAAAAAGCAGCCCTAGAGTGATAAGTGCGTTTCTTTGGGCTAGAGTCTTGGCTAGGAGTGTGTGGATAAGTGTTGTGATATAGGTGCTTGCACGCGTGCAAAATCCCTTTATCACCTCATCGATTGTCCCATATATATGGCGGGATTTAGGCTCTATATGGGCATAGATTTTGCGCCACGCAAGAGCGAGCTTTGCGCGTGTTTGTGCGAGCTTGCTTGCGGTGGATTTTAGGGAGTTAGGCTTCATTTATGGTGTAGTCCGTGCTTTGATTATCGATAATCGTTGGGGTGATTATGATGACCATTTCGCGCTTTTGCTTAATGGTCTTTTTGTAAGAAAAGAGGTATTTGATAATGGGGATTGAGCCTAGCAGGGGGAGCTTTTTGGTGCTTGTAGAATCTGTCTCGCTAATAAGCCCGCCTAAAATCACGCGCTGCCCATTTTGTATGCGCACAATGGAGGAGAGCTGATTGGTAGAGAGATTGGGCGGGGCGTTTAGGGCTTGGGCTTGATTTTCTATGCTTGGGTCTTTTGCTGCGGTGATAGAGGGATTGATCTTTAGGATAATTTCTTGCCCATAGATTGATGGCGTTACATCAAGCAGCACACCGCTAAAGACGCTTGGGTATTGGTAGCCGGTGTTTTGGATCGTGGAAGAGTTGGTTGAGGTTTGATAGATAAGGCTCTGGGAGTAGCGTAGGACATTGCCCACAGAGATGATGGCTGGCTGGTTGTTTAGGGTGATGATTTTGGGGTTTGAGATGGATTTTGTCTTGCCATATTCTTTGAGAAACTGCACGATCTGCCCGATACTTAAATCCTGTGAGAAGACATACACGCCGTAATTTAGCCCGCTAGGCGTGGTGCTTAGGAGTGGGACTTGGGGGGATTGGGTGTTTAGCCCTAGCTCAAAGAGCTTGCCCCAATTCACGCCTATGGTGTTTATATCACTATGCTCTATGTGGAAAATCTGCACATCAATTTGCACTTGCTCTCTTAGGCGCGCTTGCAGGGCATCTAGGTAGATTCTAGCGCGATCTAGCTGGCGTGGGGTGGCGTTTATGGTGATGAGTCCTGCGCCTTTGTTGATGATAATGCGCGGGTGCTTTGGGTGGTAGCTGTCGTTTTCTTGGTAGATTATGGCTATTAGCTCATTTTCTAAATCGCCCCAGAAATTTAGCTCATCAATGGAGTAAATCTTCGTGCCAGATTTGCCAAAAATGGGGCTTTGTGTGCCTTGGGTTAGGGCTTTTGTCTGTATATCATCGCCTAGGGGGTTGCTAGAGTAGGGCTGAAAATAGCTTGTGTGTGGGCTTAGGGATTGGGCTTGGGACTCTTGCCCATAGACGACATCGGTATTGGAGCTGCCTACGCGTGCGGTGGCGATGTAGTTGATATGGAAAGTTTGCGTGTGTAGGTGGCTAAAGCGGATAAGCCCCTGCTCTAGGGAGTAGTGCGTGTCGCTTGCCTTGGCTATGGTGGATAAGATCTCTTGGAGCTTTGCCTTGTGGAAAGAGAAGCTTACTTTTGTTTGATCTAGGGCGGCTTGGGCGTTGTTTTCTAGGATTAAAGAGAGCTTGCACTCAAGCGCGATTTCTTCTAGTAGGAGCTTGGGGGAGAGATTGGGCTTGCTTTGGAGGGTGAAGGATCTATTGGCGCATTCTTTGCTTGTGGGCTGGGCTTGGGCTAGAGAGATTAGAGATAGGGCTAGCAGGACATAGTAGAATCCACGCTTTAGGATTCTAGTGTGTGCGTTTGTGTAAGGATTTGGGTGCGTGCAAAAGTGGATTCTAGGGTGTGCTTGGGCGATCATTCAAAGACTCTTGTTTGCAGGGCTAGGGTTTTTTTGTTGCCCTTTTTGTCTATGAGTGCGACTTCTTTCTCGCTGATATAATTGATCGTAAAAATCCCAATCCTATCGCCTACTTTATACCAAGTGTTGTGGATTAGGGCTTTGTGGTTTAAAATCGCAGAGACCTTTAGCTCGACCTCCTTTTCGCCAAAGACATTGTATATACGATGATTTTGGGCTAAGGGCGGGCGCAGAAGCGTGCTTACTTGCTCTTGCAAGCTTGCCGTAGCCCCAGCACTTAGGATACATAGCTGCATAATCCACGCGATCCTAATCCACCGCCGCATCACGCCCCTTTAAATCTTTTTAGCGTTTCGCCAAAATTTAGCACATCAAAGGACATTTCTAGGCTGCTTGCAAAGGGGGCTTTAATGGCGAGATTTTCGATGAAGATGAAATGCTGCGCTTCTAAAAGCTCGATAATATCTTCTAGCATATCCACATCGCCTATGGCATTAAAGTGCAAATGCGTGCCTTTGGGCGTGGTGCTTTTGCTAAAGGGGGCGAGCTTTTTTGTCAGCTGGGTGTTTGTCTGGGCTTTTTCTTGCAGGCTTTGCAAGAGCTGCTGCTTATAGGCTAGTGTGCTTGCAAGCTCTTCGTGCGCGAAGCTTGTCTCTATGCGCTCTAGGCTGGATTCTAGCTCTTTTGCTAGGTTGTCTTGGGTGGTATAGGCAAGCTCGCTTTGTGCATAGATCTCATCAATGGGTGGCAGCACCACCGCCAAAGCCACTCCCAAACAAAGCACAATAGGCAGGGCAAAAAGCGCGATCCTTTCACGCTTCTTATACCGCATAAGCCATAAATCACAAGAGGCAAAAAGCCTATGCATAGCTGATCTTTAGGGTGATTTTTGTCCCAAAGACATCGCTTAGGTCCTCATCATCTTGTGTGGCGATGATTTCAAGCTTTGGCATATCTTGCAAAGATTGCATAAGTGTGTGGAGATTGCTTTGATTCTGGGCTTGGCAGGAGAGCTCTAGCAGGGCTTCGCCTTTGTCAAGATTGCCTTGTAGGGCTAGGTGGGTGATCCAGCTTTCACTATTGCGTGCGATGTGTGAGAGTGTGGCTAGGATCTCTAGGCGCGAGATATAGCGGGATTTGATCGTGTAGAGATTGTGGATAGTGTCAGTGATCTGGGAGCTTAGGTGGGGGAGTTTGGTGGCATTTAGGCTTTGTGCTTGTATGGTTTGGGATAGCTGGGCGTTGTGCGTGCTTAGGTGCTTGGTGCGAGTGTCTAAATGGCTTGCATACATAAGCTTGCAAAATGGCAGCGCGATAACTAGTGCGCAGCACGCTACAAGCCCTAGCCCATACCAAAAGCTCTGTGTTTGCAAGCAGTGCTTGGCGTGGGGATTGTGGAGAGTGGGCAAGTGGGTTTGTAGTAGGTAGGCTTGCAGCAGCTGATATAAAGGCGTTGTGATACAAGTGAGTGTGGGATAGCTTGCTTGCAAAGTGGATTCTAGGGTGGATTCTAGTGGATATAGGCTTGTGCTTGTGCTTAGGGCTTGATAGTAGTAAAGCTTAGAAGGCGTGCCATACATCGAGCTAATGAACGCTAAAGCATCGCGCAATGAAGCCATATCGCTACATACGCACTCATACACAAGCTTGCCATTGTCATAGACACAGAGCCAATCATCGAGCAAAAACACGCCGCTAGCTTTTTCATCGCTTGCTAGAGGGAGTAAGATGAGCGGGATAAAGACTTGGGCATTGAGATTTTCATAGATTCTAGGGGCTGTGCTTGTGGGCTTGCCTTGTGTATCAAGCGCGCTGGCAAATGCCTTATACTGCTGCATAGCACCTAGGGATACTAAGGGCATAGCCATAAAGAGATGAGAGCTAGAATCTAAAAGCTGCTTTTGCATACAAAGCTTATAGAGATCTTCTTGACTTGGGTCTTGCTTGGGGTAGGGTATGGTTACAACTTGCAGTGATGAGTGTGCTATACACGATACTTGGATATGGCGGAAGCTAGGCTTGATAGCCTGCCCTTGATCATTTAGGAATCTAGTGGGGCTTCTGGTTTTTTCTGCGTTTTCTTGTGGGCTTGCATAGGCGAAGTGCCTTGCTCCTTGTATCCTTGCTATGGTAGCGTAAGATCGCGCTAGGCTCATACAAGTCCTTACATCTCAAATGGGGCTAAAGAGCCTAGATTCTAACCAAATGCCTAAAATTTTGTCAATATGGATTCTAGCTTTTTGCTCTAGGTTGTTACATTTTATGCAAGCGTGCTAGCCCATATCTGCCCTAGAATCTAAGCGCGTATTGGGCTATGGACTTTTGCCATAGGTAAGGATTGAGCGCGCACCATACTTCTTCTGCGGTGTTTTGGGCGTTTTCTTGGGCGATATTGCCATTAGCTAGGGCTAGAATCTGCTCCTTTGTCTCTTTGGCATTAGGCACAAGGGGGCACTCTAGGAAGTCTTGAGAGTGCGCAATGTCTAAAAACCACTCTTTTAGCCCATTGTGGCTTTTATCTCGCGCTATCCAGTCTGCCATAGGCGCATTAAAGCCTAGCTTGGGCTTGCGCCAAGTAACAGAGCTTGGCATAAGTGTGCCAATGCTATCGCGCAAGAGCTTTTTAGTATAGCCGCCGCCGACTTTGTAGTGATAAGGCAGGCTAAACATAAACTCCACAAGCCTATGATCCATAAAGGGCATTCGTATCTCTATGCTTGAAATCATCGAGCATTTATCATAGTCGCGGATAATCACAGGTAGCAGCGTCTCAAAAAACAGCACATACAGCACTTGATTAAGCGTATCCATAGCTTTGAAATTTGGGTGGCTAGAATCCGCGCTTTTAATAATCTCTCTGCCGATAAGCCTTTTTACCCCCGTGCGAGCAAACATATTTAGACTAGATTTTAGCACGCTAAAAGTGGATTCTGGGTGCAGGCGCGTGCCATTAGTCGTGTGGCAAAGCTGCCATAATCGCAGTGGGTGATAGCGGCTATCCCACAAAGCATAGGGGATATGCCCATATCCGCAAAATAGCTCATCAGATCCGTGTCCATCAAGGCTCACGGTGATGCCATTGCTCCTTTGCTCTTTATAAATCAAAATATCGTGCAGGAGTATGCGCCCATAGAGATCTTCTAGCATATAGAAATATTTATAGATATTATCCCACTCCTTTAGCGGCTCAATCTCCTTAAAAGTCGCGTTTATACCGATATGATCGACTACTTGCTTGGCATACCAGCTCTCATCTTGGTGCGTGTCTTTAAAGCAGGCGACAAAGGCGTGCTGCCAGTCTTTTTGCGCTTCTGCTCCCTGCTTGGCAAGGTGTGCCATCGTGCAAATCACCGCGCTAGAGTCCAGCCCCCCACTAAGCGCAGTGCCTATGGTTACATCTGAGCGCATTCGCACTCTCACTGCATCGCAAAAGAGTGTGAAAAACTCCTGCTTTGCTAGCTCATAGGTGCTAGGGGCTGGGCGCAAGTGGTCTAGGATATTGTAGTAGCGCGTGGGGGTGAGGCTGCCATCTCCTAGATTGACAAAAGCATAGTGTGAGTAGGGGAAGCGGTAGATCCCATCTACTAGGGTATCGTGGGTTTGTGGATAGGAGAAGATATTTGCCCTAGCACTCATCGCGCTAAAGGTGTGTGATGGGGAAATTTGTGCTAAGTAGGGATAAATCGCTTTCATCTCGCTAGCAAAGATGAGCTGCTTCTCTCCTTTGCTCGTGGTGATAAAGGCGTAAAATAGCGGCTTTTTGCCGAAGCGATCGCGGCTTAGGAAAAGGCGTTTAGCTCTATGGTCATAAATTGCCAAAGCCCACATACCATTGAAGCGGTTTAAGCAGGACTCCCCCCACTCTATAAAGCTTGCTAGCGCGACTTCAGTATCACTTTGCGTGTGGAAAATATAGCCTTTGGCTTTGAGCTGCTCTTTTAGCTCGATGTAGTTATAAATCTCTCCGTTAAAAACTATGCTATAAAGCGGGCTTTGATCACTTCTATTTAGAATCCACTTCGCCCCCCCCCCCGCAAATATTACTATTTGTAAAGTGCATTGGCTGATTGCTCTGCTCGTTGGTATCGATGATCGATAAGCGTCTGTGCCCTAGCGTGATAGACTCCCCTGCATACACGCCAAAGGCATCTGGTCCCCTGTGGGTGAGTGTGTGGAGTGCTTTGGTGAAATTTGCTTCATCGCTTTGTCCCAAAATCCCCAAAATCCCGCACATAGTAGCTCCTTGTGATAAAAATAGCGGAAATTATACAAATTTTTTGTGGGGTTAGTCCTAGAATCCGCGTTTTTGCTGTCATTGCGAGAAAATCCGTAAGGAGTTTCGTGGCAATCCATAATCCACTTCAAAGCTTAGTATGACAAATGGGTTAGTATGGCTAGAATCCACTTTTGCAATACTAGATTCTAGCGTTGGATTGTCGCACCGACTTTATCGGCTCGTGATGACAATAAAGGGGCTGTCATTGCAAGCATATTGCAAATCCGCTTGGCATTATTATCATCATAAGTTGCGCAAAGTAGCGCGGTGCAAAGGTCGCTCTAAAGCCACATTGCTAAAACTCATATCGCCCTTGCACAAATAGCGTGCGCCCAGCTCCTATTAAGAATCCATAGCCCGCGATGGGGTCGCTTTTATCGCTGTTGTAATAGCTGTAATAAAAGGTATCAAACACATTGCGCACCCCAGCACTTAAAGAAAAGCCCCCATAGTTTGTCTCCACGCCAATATCACTTAGACTATATGCGGGGATATTGCCGCCTACAATGTCCTTTTGCGCGCCAAAGAAGCTATGCTGGGTCCATAGATTCCAGTGTCGCCCTAGAGAGAGACTCGCTCCTAAAGTAGCTTTGTAGCTGCTTGTGTAGGGGATAGCACGATTAGTTTTGCTGCCATTATCTTGCAAAATCCTTGCATCAACATAAGTGAAGCTCTCGCTAAAGTGCAGGACATCGTTGAAGAAAAACTGCTGGGAGAAAGCTTCCACCCCAGCGCGCTGCGTGAAGTCGTAGTTGTTGTAGCTTACGCCGCCTAGGGAGTGGGCATTGCCTATGGTGTAGAACTCATTAGTAGTAAGTGTGTAAAACGCGCTAAGAGATAGGCTCAAAAAATCGCCAAAAAAGTCCTTAATCCCCGCTTCTATGGTGTGGTATTCTTCCTTTTTGAGATTTGTAGCAGTGTAGCTCCTGCCATCGCGCTTTAGTAAAGAGTTGGGACTTGGGGAGAAAAAGCCCTTTTCATACTTCAAATACAGCGCGCCAGAGTCGCTATATGCATAGCTTGGGGTAAGCTCTAGGGCGTAGTTGTGTAGCGAGTCTTGCAGGCTGCCTTTGGCGGTGGTGGGTATTTGCATAGGGCGATTGCCCATAGTCATAGCTATGGTAGAGTCATAAGCGACATCAATGTCATAGTAAGCCCACTCATAGCGCGCCCCGCCTGTGAGTGAAAATCGCTTGGTAAAATCGTATTTTTCTATCGCAAAAGCCGCATTGCTCCACTTGCTGCCTTGAAATGGGATTTTCATCGTGTGGTCATATTTGCTGACTTGTTGCCCCATCATTGACACAGGATCGCCTTGCCAGAATATATGCTGATTCATCGCTCTCTCCCCACGATTGTAGATAGATTCTAGCCCGGCTATGAAGCGACCTTTATCGTGGTGCAAGTCGTATTTGGCAATCACGCCCGCCTTTTTATCATCAAAAAATGAGCCATTTTGATTCGCGCTCACATTATTAAAGGCGTTCATATAGAGCGCGAGATTAGTCGTAGAATCCACATAATCAATGCGATTTAAGTGAAAAAATGTGCGCACATCAAGCTTGGATCTCTCGCTTAGGTGTGCCACTAGCCCTAGGCTTGCATCGACTCTGTGCTGGGTGTTGTGCAGGCTACCATAGCCGGCTTTGTCGCGGTCGTTTTTGCTAGGGTTTGGCGTGATTTGGAAAGAGTTGTTCGGGCTTGTTTTAATGCTCCCACCAAAGTAATCTAGGCTAAAATCCAAGCTCGCCCTATCGCCAAAATCTATGACAAAAGAGCCATTTGCTTGCGCCCCTTGCGTGAGATCACCCTGCCTTGGTCCGCCTTGGTGGATATAAGCTGCGCCCAAAGAGACATATATGGGGCTACGCGTGCCACTCCTAAGCTTTGTGCCAAACTTTGCATCGGCATTGATATTATTCCCTGTGCTAGTGATGATATTGCCATAGCTCGCACCTGCGGAGAAAAAGGGCTTTTCATAGCGTTTTTGCGTGGTGATAGAGACTACCCCACCGCGCGTGCCATTGCCATACATCACCGCTCCGCCACCGGGCAGGATCTCTATGGATTCTATGGTGTTTGGTGAGAGAGTGCTTATGGGCGTTACGCCGTGGCTAGAATCTAGCATATTTGATGGCACGCCATTTATCAGCACTTGCACGGAGGTGTTGGCGCGTGCGCCTTGGGAGCGCAGGTCGATATTGCTGCCAAGCCCTGTGTCGTTCAGCCCTACAAAAGGCATATATTGGAAGATATTGGTGCTTTGATTGTAGCCTTTGTCGGTGATTTGGGATTTGTCTAGGGTGTAGGTATTGCGGTTTAGGCTATCTAGCTTGGCATTTTTCTTGGCAAAGGCACTTACAGGGTTTAGCATCGTGGGGGTAGATGGCGCGTCTTTAGAAGTGGATTCTAGGCTTGGCGTGCTTGGCTCATTGCTAGTGGGGCTATCATTTTGGCTTTGGTCTGCGTGGAGCGTGGCTGCTAGCATACTTGCTAGGATCAATGATACAAACGCTTTTTGTTCCATAATGTTTCCTTGTGGTAGTTTGTGTCGCGCATTTACGCTACATTTATTAAATGGTAATAGTTCCTAATTTTTGTTTATATGTTTCTTAAAAAATGAATATCATTCTCAATTTAAAATCAAAAATCCCGCGCCGTTAAAATCCTAAAATCCCAAAAAGCGAGCTAGAATCAAATATTGGCGTTATAGTGTGAAGCGTGAAAAGTGTAAATACAATGGCTACGCAGCTGGGCATAGCCATTGTATAGACTAAAGTCTAAAGAAGCTGATATTATCTTGGAGTGTTGTGGAGATTTTAGAGAGCTGGGCTATGGAGCTTTGGCTTTTTTCCATAAGGATATTTGTGTCATTGGAGACTTGCACCATTTCTTGCATACTGCGCTCTACATTGGCGACACTTTCTTCTTGCTGGTTGCTTTGTGTGCTGACACTTTGGGCTTTTTCTAGAGAATCTGTGGCTTGCTCTTCGATCTCATCAAGTAGGCTTGAAGTCTGCTCGGCTAGCTCCATACTCTTTTGCGCTCTGGGGACGGCTTGGTTCATAGAGTTTGACACACGCTTAATTTCATCTTGTATATGCTTGATGATTGTAGCAATCTGCGCGGTGGTATCTTGCGTGCGCTCTGCTAGCTTGCGCACTTCATCAGCTACTACCGCAAAGCCCCTGCCGTGCTCTCCTGCTCTTGCGGCTTCTATGGCGGCATTTAGGGCTAGGAGGTTTGTTTGATCAGCGATTTCTGCGATGAGGCTCGCACTTTGGCTAATCTCATTGGACTGCTTTTCTAGCTCTAGAATCTGGTTTGCAGAGGTATTGACCATTTGTGTTACTTGATCAATCGTGGCTTGGGTATCAGTCATTGCTTCCTTGCCTTTTTTGGCGGATTCTAGGGTTTTGGCGGAGTTTTCTTCTGTGAGCTTGGCGATTTCTGCAATTTGCGCGATGCCCTGCGCGATTTGTGCGATAGCAGTGGCACTTGATTTGGCGGTATCGCTTTGGGCTTTGGAGGCTTGCTGTGAGTTGGCACTTGCTTGCTCTACGGCTTTGGTATTGGTGAAAATCTCTTGCGCACTCTTTAGGATCTCGCTTACAATGCCTTTAAGCTTTAGCTGCATATTGGCTATATCATTGAGCATAGAGCCTTCTATGGCAGTGATAGATTCTCGTAGATCTCCGCTGGCTATAAGCTTCACACTAGCTTTAGCGACATTTGGCTCACCACCTAGAATCCTAGAGAGATAGCGAATAATGAAAAATGCGATCCCTATACTAAAGATGATAGATAAAACCACGCTTGCGATAAACACAGCTTTAAAGATTGAGACCACATCGGCTACAAGCGGCGTGATGGCTTGATTTTTACTCTCTTCTAGGTTGATAAACTCATTGATCACAGCAAGCCAGCTTACAAAAAGTGGGCGGATTTCTTGCAAGCGGGCAGTGGCTACTTCATCATTGCCGGCTTTTTTCAAGGAGATGATCTCGTGTATGATGGGCAGGGCTTTGGTATCAATACCATCGATGCGTGAAAGGATTTCTTTTTCTTGTGATTCTAGCCCGTTGGTCGCTTCAAAAAGTGTCTTCATACGCTCTCTAGCATTGGTGTAGTTGGATTCTAGGGTCGCTATTTCTTTGATGATAAAATCCAGCGATTCTTTGCTTTGGGGGGTGTGTAGCACGACATCTCGTATGGCTATGGAGCGGTCATGCACGCTTCCGCGGAAGTCGATAGCTACGCGCTGCTTCACGGAATTTATGTTGTTGATTTGCTTGAGATTAGCATCAATAAAGCTTATGCGCATAATCGCATAGATACAAAGTGCTAGGATAATCACACCAAATAAGGCATATCCTAAGCCCAAGATCACAAATACACTTATAGGCTTCTTTTTATCCTTTGTGTTCATAGTAGTCCTTTAAGAGTCTAAATTTAGGTATCAAGCATTCAGCTGCGCGTATTATATAGAAAAATAAATAATATTTTTTATTATTTAGAAAGCAGTTTATAGCAAATATGTAACGACAAGTAGTGTTGCGTAGGATTATGCTTGTTTGGGCTTGATTGGGAGAGTCTCTAGCGATAATCCCCGCAATAGCACGCTAAACGAGATTATCGCGCTTGCTTAAGGTGGGATTTGCTATACTGCTTGCTTGATATAGCTTACAGCACAGCGTTAGGTTTCACTTAAGATATTTAGGAAGTATATGTTTTTTTTCTCCATAGAATTTGGTGTGGTGTTTGTCGCATTTTTTATCGCGTATTGGTGCTTGCATAAGCATTTAGCGTGGCAGAATGCCCTGCTGCTTGTCTTTAACTACGCGATTTTATGGGGGTTTGGGAGCTTTTACTTCGCGCTGGTGCTAGCACTCTATACGCTCTTTATCTTTGGGGCTAGCTTTATGATAGCTGGGGGTTCTGGCAGTGGCAGAGCAGGGCTGCTAGCTGCCATCGCGCTGGTGGTGTGTAATTTGAGCTTTTTTAAGTATTTTGCTAGCTTTAAAGACGGCTTTGAAAATCTCTTGCGATTGTTTGGGCTAGATTTTATGGATATAGATATTGTGCTGCCCCTAGGGCTTAGCTTTTATAGCTTTGCTTCTATCACCTATCTTGTGGCGATTTATCACGCAAAGCATATCCCAAGCGACTATGTCTATATCACCAATCCCAAGCTAGAGTCCCTGCCAAATCTCGCTATTTATCTCTCATTTTTCCCCACCATTATTGCAGGTCCTATTATGCGGAGTGATTTTTTCTTCTCGCAGCTAAAGTCTGTGCGATTGTGGCAGGCTAAAAGTGCCAATCTCATCATCGCTCTTTTGCTTTTTGGGATTGTCAAAAAGGTCTTAATCGCCACTTATACGCAAGAATACACAGAGCCTATCTTGCGTAATCCGCTCAATCACAACGCTATCGAGCTGCTGCTAGGGATATTTGGGTATAGCGTGCAGATTTATTGCGACTTTAGCGGGTATGTCAATCTTGTGTGTGCGTTTGGGCTAATGCTAGGCTTCACACTCCCGCCAAACTTCAATATGCCCTATATGGCGCGCAATCTCAAGGACTTTTGGGCTAGGTGGCATATCAGTCTTTCTACCTTTATCCGCGATTTTATCTATATCCCGCTAGGAGGGAGCAAAAATGGATTCTGGCGGGCGCAAATGGCTGTGATGGTGGCATTTGTCTTATCTGGAATCTGGCACGGCAATACGCTGAATTTCCTTATCTGGGGGGCGTTGCACGGGCTTGGACTTGTGTGGCTAAATAGCCTAAGGGCTTTGGGGCTTGGGCTTGGCAGCGGCGTGCTTGCAGGCGTTGTGGCTAGGGCTTGCACCTTTTGCTTTGTGAGCTTTGCGTGGCTGTTTTTCTGCTATAAGGATTTTGGGGATTCTGTGGCGTTTTTGGGGGCATTTGTGGAGAATTTTTCTAAGCCTATTGGCTTGCGTGAAGTGGGGATTCTCATAGTGGGGGCGGTGCTGTTTATGCTCTATCCATTGTGTCAAAATCTCTTGCGTCAATGTGTCTTCTACCTCTACAAAATCCCAAATATCCTAAAGCCCATTGTGCTAGCGGCGGTGCTTCTCTTGGTCTTTTGCCTAATGCCTGATGGCATACCAAACTTCATCTACGCGGGGTTTTAATGCGTATTTATGAGTTTTTCCTAACGCTTGTGCTAGGCTTTGTCATCGTGCTTGTGGTGATGAATAAAAGCGTGTTTTCCTACATCGAGCAAAAATACCATATCGCTGCTTTTGACCCTAGCTCGCCACTGCTTTATGTGCTAGGCACTCCAGCGCGTGGGCTTGACGCTCTGCGTGCAAGGCTTTTCCCCTCTCAAGAGGAGCTAGCCCTAAACTCTAGCAAAGAGACTGAAGAGGTAGCAGAAGAAGTGGATTCTAGCGATTTGATAGAGCAAGTGATCTATCCGCTTATCACACAAGAGGGCAAAATCGCGCTAGAGCCAGAATCCACTTTTTTGTTTATCGGGGATTCTTTGATGCAAGGGGTGGGTATGACGCTTGGGCTGGAGCTTAAAAAGCGCGGATTTAGCGTGATTGATATAGCCAAGCAAAGCACAGGGCTTACTTATATAGACTTTTTTGATTGGGGCAAGACGCTTAAAGATGCCTTTGCGAAAAATCCGCATATCAACATCGTGGTGATTATGGTGGGTGCAAATGACCCCTACAATATGCCTAAGATCAAATATGCTAGCCCTGAATGGGTGGAAGTGTATCAAGGGCGTGTGCGTGATATTTTAGAGACAGCAAATGCGCATAATGCCATTGTCGTGTGGTATGAAGCTCCCATTGTCAAAAAGCCTAGCCTTAATGCCAAGCTAGCGTTTCTAAACACTCTGTATGCTAGGGAAGTGGCAAGCTATAAAGCAGTGTTTTTGCCATCAAATGCCGCGCTAGCCCCTGATGGAGTCTATACAGCTTATGGCAAGACAGAGAGTGGCAAGAGCGTGAAGCTGCGCGCTAATGATGGGATACATTTTAGTGGGGAGGGGTCGAGGGTGTTGGGGGGGTTGTTGTTGGAGCGGCTAGAGGTAGTTGATTCTAGTGGGGATAGTGATGAGGATTCAGCTCTTTTTGAGAGGGATTCAGCTTTGGGTAATCATAGCGGTGATTTTGTGGATTTTCTAAAGAAACATCGGCTAACGCCGAGCGGTATCCCTTGTTTTAGGGGAACCGCAGACCTTGAGTCTAGCTCCCCCCTAAAATCCACAAAAAGCCCCACTAGCAATACCGCAACTCCTAGAATCCTTGAAGAAGAAAATCGAGCTACAAGTGAAAAACCAGCCGACATTGAAAACCAGCCGCAAAGTAAAAAAGTGGATTCTAGGGATAACGCCCATTCTCCGTCATTGCGAGACACTGCGCCAGCAGTGGCGTGGCAATCCATACAAAAATCTACCACAGCCCTAGAATCCACTTTTTCACACAATGCCGCAAACATTATGGATCGCCACGCGGCTCACGCCGCTCGCGATGACAGAAAAAACGCCGCTAGCAAAAAAGTGGATTCTAGGTTTGCTGGGCTAGAATCCACTTTAGAAAAGACTAATGCGTAAATTTCTCTTGTTTTGTCTATTGTGTGTCTGTGCTAGCCCGAGTATCGCCCTAGCTAGCTCACCAAGCTCCAAAAATACGCCAAGCAGCTCCCAAGCTGCCACAAAGCCCACTCCCAATGCTAAAGCCACCCAATCCAAGCCCCAAGCCAAAGCATCTACCACGCAATCTAAATCCACCAAATCCCACAAAAAGCCCAAAGCCAAAAAGCCAGCCCCCAAGCTCCCAGCCCAAAGCGTGCTAGACTCTATGGCAAAAAAGGGCGAGCTCATCGACTTTGGCGAGGACAATTTCTCGCACCTAGCCTCTAAGCTCACGCAAGCACACAAGGCTAAAGACCAAGGGCTAAGGATCGCAGTGCTTGGGGACTCTCATATCGCAGGGGATTATATCCCGCGCGTGCTGCGCGAGCGGCTTATGGAGGTGGATTCTATCGGCTTTGTGTATCCTATCTTTCCGCCTTTCCACCAAAATCTACTCACACACTACCAGCACAAGGGCTTTGAGCTTATCAACTCGCGCAAAGATGGGGCGAGAAGCTACCCGCTAGGGGGCATTATCGCGCGTGCGAAGCAAGAGGGCGCATCTATCAAGCTCTCGCTCAATTTTCCTAAAGACAATCAAGACTTCAGCGTGCGCTTTGTGTTTAAAGCCCCTAGCACTTTGGGGGCATTTGTGGTGAAGGATTCTAGCGGCAAGTCCAAGCGACTAGGGGCAAAAAGCGCAGATCAATGGGAGATTTCCCCGCCTATCGCCCTGCACTTCCCTATCCATATAGAATCCTTGCTGCCTAATGCTCTGCTAGGAGGCTATATCATCACGCAAAAGGGCGATAGCTATGTGGTAAATCTCGGCATAAATGGTGCGCGCAGTGATTTGTATCAAAAATGGGAGCAAGGGCTGTGGCAAGAGGAGCTAGGGGGGCTTGATTGTGATCTAATCATCATATCCTATGGCTCAAATGACGCGATCTCGCCCACGATCAACACCAAGCTTTATAAGCAAAATTTCGCCACATTTATCCGCACTCTGCGCAAGCTCCAGCCCAAAGCAAGTATCCTCCTACTAGGTGCGCCGCAAGTGCGCTTGAAGCAAAAAAGCGGCAGCTATGTCCAAAGCAAAAGCTATGAAAGCGTGCGTAATGCTACAAAAGATCTGGCTAAAGATGAGAAAAGCTTGTATTTTGATATGCAGGAGCTAATCGATGAGAGCGGCGGGAAGCAAAAGTGGATCGCCCAAGCTCTCTCAAAGCAAGATGTGCATCTAACCCCCTATGGCTACAAGCTCGTAGCAGAGTCGCTTGCCTTGCACCTAAAAGAGCTAGCCCAAAAGCACGCCAAAAAGCCCAGCAAAAAAGCCAAATCACAAGAGTCAAAGCCCCTAGAATCCACAAATGCCCCTGAAGAAGCCACACAAACACAAGCCCCCAAAAACGCGCAAGAATCCCAAAATACAAAAGAGCCCACAGCCACCCCTCCCCAAGAGTCCCAGCAGCTGCCACCCTCACAAGACCCAGCACAGAAATCTAATGCGCTAGATTCTAGTGCATTAGATCCTAGCTCGCCAAGCTCCACAGCCCCGCACACAGAGCCTGCTACCCACTCTCTCCCCCTGCCAGCAGAGTCCAGCGCACCGCAAGAGATATGGCAGGATTTAGAGCTTAAAGATTTTTAGGCGTTATAAAATTGGCTATAATGCGCGATTTATGTTGAAAGGAGAGAGAGTATGAGAGAGATGCCAACCAAACGGGGGGGGGGGGAACACTTGAGCGCGTAGGCTTTTTGCGGAGGGATTCGGCTTGTAGCGATAAATCACCGATTCTGCGGCGTGGGCTTGCTCATTATCGCCTAGATAAATCCCTTCGCCCACGCCTTGAAAGCGGCGATTTCTCATCTACAATCCTAGAATCCCAAAGCAGTAGTGAAAATCACAAAACAAGGCGCAGCCGCAGTTTCTTTAGTAAATCCACCGCGAGCGACTTTGCACCACAAAACTCACAAAGCCACGATTCTAGCTCCAAAATCCTAGAATCCAAAAGCGTTAATAAAAAACAGGCGCAAGCTCAAAAATCCCACCGCGAGCAGCTTTCCCTAGAATCCTCGTTTGAAAAAAGCCACGCTCATTTTCTGTCATTGCGAGACACTGCGCAAGCAGTGGCGTGGCAATCCATACAGAAAACCGCCCAACTCCTAGAATCCTCGTTTGAAAACGCCACCGCCGATACACAAAAAGCGGATTCTAGCAACGCTCATTCTCCGTCATCGCGAGCGAGTGAAGCCCTTTTCCTGTCATCGCGAGCCGCGCAAAGTGGCGTGGCGATCCATAAAGGCGCAAAAGCGGATTCTAAGAAAAACGCCCAAAGGGTAGAGAGCCTAGAATCTAGAAAAGTGGATTCTAGGGTGGATTGCCGCGCCGCAGCTCACGCAGCGGCTCGCAATGACAGCAAAACAACCGCTCCACACGCTATCGCTTGCAATGATGGCAAAAGCACCTTAGATTCTATCTCCATTATCATTCCCTGCTTTAATGAAAAATCCACGATCGCAGATATTTTACAAGCGGTGCAAAGCGTGCAAATCCCTTATCATAAAGAAATTGTCATTATTGATGATTGCAGCACCGATGGCACAAGGGAGATTCTAGCTACGCTGCAGCCTAGCCAAGAAAACTGCTCTTTAAAGATTCTCTACCACGACAAAAACCAAGGCAAAGGCGCGGCTTTACGCACCGGCATAACGCAAGCAAGCGGCGATCTCGTGCTGATCCAAGATGCTGATTTAGAATATGACCCAAATGAATATCCAAAGCTTCTAGCCCCATTTGAAAGAGGCGTGGCAGATGTGGTGTTTGGCTCGCGCTTTGTGAGTGGGGAGTCCCACCGCGTGCTTTACTTCTGGCATAGAATGGGCAATGGGCTATTAACCCTGCTATCAAATATGATGACAAACCTAAATCTAACTGATATGGAGACTTGCTACAAGGTGTTTAAGCGCGAGATTATCCAAAGCATTAGCATAGAGGAAAATCGCTTTGGCTTTGAGCCAGAGATCACGGCAAAAATCGCCAAGATCAAGGGCATTAGAATCTATGAGGTGGGCATAAGCTATTATGGCAGGACTTATGAAGAGGGCAAGAAAATAGGCATTAAAGATGGCTTCCGCGCTCTGTGGGCGATAGTGAAGTATCGCTTCAAGGGCTAGCTACACAAATACTCTTAAGGATTAGCGATGATAGAAAAGCTTTTACATATTACGATGATAAATGGGGCAATAGCCTTGGTGCTTTGTGTGTGGATTTTGGCGGTGTATGGCTATGGGCTTATGGCATTAAAGCTAGCGTGCAAGCGGTATGCGATCTTTGGGAGCTTGCTTGGAGACTCGCTAGCCCTTGCAAGCTTGCTTAGCTTTATCGCTGGGGGCTTTATGCTTATGTTTTTTGTCTGCGTGTGGCATTTGTTTTTCCCGCTGTGGGGGTGGGTGAGTGTGGTGCTAGCTCTGCTAGGGCTTGGGCTTTTTGCGTGGCTAGGCAGAGAGTTTATATCGCGTGAGGTTGGTATAGCTGCGGGGCTGGGGCTGCTTGTGCTGCTGCCTCTTAGCGCGATGAGTGATTCTGTGGGCGATAGTGTGAATTACCACATACAGATTGTTGCGTGGATACAAGAGTCTCCGCTAGTCTTTGGGCTGGGCAATGTCCATACGCGGCTGGGATACAATGGCTTGATTTATGGATTTTACGCGCTTACTGATGTCTCGCAGATGATCCCAAGCTTGCGTAGCTTTGTGGGCAATGAAGTGATGTATTTTAGCTTCCTTTTTAGCGCGTTTTTGGCGTTTATGCGCCTGCTTCAAAGCCGCGATCCTAGATTCTATGAGCTTTTTATCATCTGCGCACTTCTGCCATTTCCGCTGATTTTGAAGTGGGGCGAGTTTATGGGGCTGTATGTGGAGGGGGTGGGGGTAGTGTTTGGGGTAGCGATCTTTGCTGCCCTCTTGTATATAATGGATTCGGCTTTGGGTAATCATAGCAGTGATTTTGTGGATTTTAGGGCAACCGCAGACCATCAGTCTAGCTCTGCCCCAAAATCCACAAAAAGCACCACTAGCAATACCGCAATTCCTAGAATCCTTGAAGAAGAAAAAGGGGCTAGGCGTGAAAAATCCGCCCCCTCGTCATTGCGAGACACTGCGCCAGCAGTGGCGCGGCAATCCATAAAAGAATCCGCGCCAAAAGTGGATTCTAGGAGCGGCTATCCCGCTAGCGCGGAATTTGTGGATCGCCACGCAAGCACTACCGCGCTTGCTCGCGATGACAGAAAAAACGCCACAAGTGAAAAAGTGGATTCTAGGGACAATACCGCAACACCGCTCTTCGCGCTTCTCTTTCTCTTTGCCCTCTTTGCCACAATGGTCAAAATCGCCAACTTCGCCCTAATCCTAGCTGTGATCATAAGCTTTGTGCTTGTGTATAAATCCCAAATCCTAAGCAAGAAATTTTTGCTAGGGCTTTTGGGCTTAGGCGCGCTTAGTGCGATTCTCGTGCTGCCTTGGGTGCTTAAGGGGCTGGCGACTTCAGGAATGATCGCTTATCCTGCAAGCATTGGCTATATCACAAGCCTGCCTTGGGCGGTGAGTGAAGAAGCAAGGCAAAATGAAGTATGCTGGATTATGAGCTGGGCGCGCGCGCCGATGAAAAACTGCCGTGAAGTGCTAGCAGACTCTGCGTGGATGGTGGAGTGGTTTGGTATGAAGACGCGCTATTTTAGCTACTTCAAGTATTTTGTGTATAGCTTTTTTATGGGGCTAGGATTTGTGCTTGCCTCTAGGCTCTACACACGCAGGCGTATAAGCGGCTTTGGCGTGGTGCTTGGGTGTATTGCCATAGGGGTGGTGTATTGGTTTTTCGCCGGACCTGATCCGCGCTTTGGTATGGTGTATTTGATCCCATTATTAGCGGTGCTTTTTGGCTATATTGTAATGCAGGCATACAAGGCTAGGTCGTGGTGGCTAGCTTGTGCCTTTGTGCTGGCGTGTGTGCCGATGTTTATGAATGGGCGGTATGCGTTTGTGATCGTGTGGGCGGTGCTGCTTGTGGGGCTTATGTGGCAGAGATTTGGCACAAGGTGGCTTATGGGGGGATTTGTGCTTGCTAGCCTGATTAGCGTGCCTAATCTCTACCGCCACGATAAATGGGCGATACTAGAGTATCCCAAAGTGCGAGAAGTCTATGTGCAAAAACGCGTGAGCGATCTAGGCGTGCTGGAGTATGTGCGCTTTGACACGCCCAATGACAATACGCAAGCGATCTTGTATGAAGCGCGCCCGATGACGCCTTACTTCAACCAGAATCTAGGCAAGGGGGAGTTTTGGGGCAGAGAGATGTTCTACACGCAAGAGCCTAAGCCCTAGCGAGACTACAACAAGAAAAATACAACGCAGAAAAATCAATGCAAAGGAAGAGTCAATGCAAAGGAAAAATCAATGAAAGAAGCCCTACTAGAATCCACCTTGCGCAAAATGCGCCTAGCTCGTGTGCTGCCCACGATCCAAGCCTTTAGCAATCCTAGCGTGCTTGATATAGGCTGTGGCTGGGAGGCAAGGCTTTTGAAAGAAATTGAGCCTTATATCGCAAGTGGCATTGGGATTGACTTCAAAGCCCCTAGTATCAATACGCCAAAGCTCCGCACTTTTAGTTATTTTTTTGAGGAGAAGCTTGCCGATAAAACGGGGGGGGGGGAACTAAGTAAGGATTCAGCTTTTGGGCTAGAATCGCGGATTTCATCGCCGCGCCGCGTCGATAGACCGCAAGTCTTATCTTCCTTGCACGGCTTGAAAAGCCACGATTCTAGCTCCAAAATCTTAGAATCCAAAAGCGTTAATAAAAAACAGGCGCAAGCTCAAAAATCCCACCGCGAGCAGCTTTCCCTAGAATCCACTTTTTCACAAAGCCACGATTCTAAGAGCAACGCCCATTTTCTGTCATTGCGAGCCGACTTGTCGGCGCGGCAATCCATAAGCCCAGACCTAGAATCTAGCAATTTAGATTCTAGCTTTTCATCATCGCGAGGCGTAGCCGAAGCAAAGCAAGGCAAGCTCTGCCACCTGCCCTTTCCCGATGAAAGCTTTGAAGTAGTAACAATGCTAGCAGTGCTAGAGCATTTGCACCACCCACACGCGATGCTGCAAGAAATCGCGCGCGTTCTTAAGCCTAGTGGTGCGCTTGTGCTGACTGTGCCAAGCCACGCTGCCAAGCCTGTGCTAGAGTTTCTAGCCTTTAGGCTAAAGATTGTGAGTGAAGCAGAGATAGCCGATCACAAACGCTACTACAACAAGCGCGATTTACGCGAGCTAGTCGCGCTTGTCCCAGAGCTTACACTCACAAAGCATACATACTTCCAGCTAGGTATGAATAATTTCGCCATTATCCACAAGCGCGGCTAGAATCTAGCTTTGATTGGGTATAATCGCGGCTTGCTGTTGATGTTGAAAGGAGAAAATATGCGAGAGATACCAAGCAAACGGGGGGGGAACACTTGAACGCGTAGGCTTTTCGGCTAAAAATGGCGATCGCTGCGGCGATTCTGCGCTCATTACCACTCAAGGTAAATCCCTTGAATCGCCTTGCGAAGCCCCATTTTTAGCACGAAAATCCAACCGCGAGCAAGATTCTCTAAAAAATACACAAAACGCCGTTTTTAGCTCAAAAATCCTAGAATCCCAAAGTAGCACTGAAATTACAAACCCAACCGCGAGCGACTTTGCACTAGAATCCACTTTTTCACACAATGCGCCTTGTCTGTCATTGCGAGACACTGCGCAAGCAGTGGCGTGGCAATCCATAAATCAAAAAGTGGATTCTAAGAAAAATACCCAAAATAGAGGAGCCCTAGAATCCACTTTTGAAAAAACGCAAATAGATTGCCGCGCGGATTTTCAATGTGCTCGCAATGATGGCAAAAACGCCACGAGTAAAAAAGCGGATTCTAGGGCAAGGGCGGTGGATTCTGTGGATTGCCACGACTTGCCAAGTAAAGCTCGCAATGACAGCGATTCTACCACGCCTGCTTGCAGCGACAAGCAAGCAGGATCTAGCACGCTCTATACTCTCATCTTTTTTGCCCTGCTTTTTGGCATATTTTTGCTCTTTTTTGGCTATGGCTATCCTAGCTTGCCCTTTTGGGGTGATGATTGGCAATACCTTAGTATCTATGGCACGATGAAGCCAGGCGATAATGGCTGGATCCCAGATAGGATTCTGCCGCTTTTGGCACACGCGGGGCTTGGCGTGCTGTGTGCGTATGTGTTTATGCCACTTGGGCTAGACTTCATCGATGCGATGGTCTATACCTGTGCGTTTGTGCTAAGTGCCTCTACGCTTGCTTTGTGCTATCTCCTCTATCGCTTGAGCCTACTTATCACGCGCCACCAGATTCTAGCTCTTTTTAGCACGAGCAGCTTTGTCATCATCGGCTTTTGCGCGAGCAAGGCTTCTTATATGCCGCTATTTTTGCCCGCGGATTTGCAAGCAGAGGGGCTAGGCTACACGCTTACGCTCACAGCCTTTTACATTATCCCAAATCTCCTAAATCTAGCCCTGCTTACCCTGCTTATGCGCTATCAATTTGCACAGATTCTATGCCCTAGCAAGCAGCAAGCCCACGCTTGCAAGCGCGTTGATCCCACCATATATGCACTTATAGGCATAGGGGCACTAGCACTCTATCTTAGCCAGTTTTCTATGACAAGCTCCGCACTTATCCTATCAAGCTATTGTGGGGTCGCGCTACTCTTTGCCACCCTTGCTAGAATCAATCAGCATAAATCCCTAAGCCTCCTAGCACTTATGAAGTCCTTTGGATTTTATGAGCTTGTGCTAGCACTTTGTGTGGGGCTATTTCTTGTGGCGGTGTGGTATGGGCTAAATGGCGGTCGTGGGAGCTACTGCGGCGGCTATGACTTTGGCTTTGGGATCTCCTATGCGATAAAGCATCTCAAAAGCTTCCGCGCGGGATTTTGGGTGCTTTTTATCGTGCTGGCATTGTGCGTGCTAGCCCTAGCCTTTAAGCACAGAGAGCTTCGAGGCATTATTGTGGCGCACATTCTTTGGCTGGCGATTTTGGCGATCGGCTATGTGGGGATCGTCTCATCTTGTGGGGCGAAGCATTATTTGATGAGTGGGCTGCTGCTAAGTGTGGCGATCACTGCTTGCGTGTGGCTCTCTGTGCTGCTGCGCTTTGTGCCTAGACTCATCGCGCCGGCGGTGTTTGTCGTGATTTTTAGCTTTTTGCATCCATTTCAGGGCTATGATGAGCGACCTAGAGATGCCTACTTGCAGCATAGAGCCTATGCCAAAGCGTGGGTAGCCCAGGTGATAGAGGCAGAGTCTAGCGGGCTAGAATCGGTGCGTATTTTTGTGCCAAAGGAGTTTCCACACTGGCAGTGGGAGGGGTGGTTTTTCCCTTGGTTTGCGCACACGCTTAGGCAGTTTGGGATTATAAGGCGCGAAATCAAGGTGGAGTTTAAGCCCATTGAGTAGATCTAGGCTTGCTTATCGCGCTTTGCCATTGCAAGCTTTGCATAGCACACAAGCAGGCTCACACAGGCAAAAACAGCCCTTGTGAAAAGTGGATTCTAGTGATAAGCTTTATCATCATCGCCGCGCCATTGCGCTAGCAGAATCCGCGTTTTGCGATTTTTCGGCATTGTTTTCAAACGAGGATTCTAGGGCAAGGGCGGTGGATTCTGTGGATTGCCACGATTTTGACAAGTCAAAATCTCGCAATGACAAAGAAAACGCCCAAAAGGCAAAAATCCTAGAATCCACTTTTTAACAAAGCCCCGATTCTAAGGATAACGCCCATTCTCCGTCATTGCGAGGCGTAGCCGAAGCAATCCATAAAGACAAGCTAAAATCTAGTATAGATTGCCACGCGGATTTTCAATGTGCTTGCAATGACAGAAAAACGCCCAAGGGTAGAGCCTAGAATCTAGCTTTGATTGGGTATAATCGCGGCTTTAGATTCTAGGAGTGCGGTGTATGGGGCATATTGCTAGCTTTGTGAAGTATGGGATCGTGGGCGGGAGTGCTGCGCTTATCAATTGGGCGGTTTTCTATCTAGGCTTGCAAGCTGGGCTGCAATATCTGCTTGCCGGGGTGCTAAGCTTTGTCATCGCGACTTTGTGGAATTTCATCTTCGCTAGGATCTTTATCTTCACATCGCGCAAGCACTCCTTGCTAAAAGAGGGTGTGCTGGTGTATTTGGTGAGCTTTTTTGGGCTTGTGATTGATATGGGAGTGCTCTATGCCTGCGTGGAGTGGCTAGGGCTCTCGGCTATGCTGGGCAAGATCATCGCCACAGGCGTGGCGTTTGTGTTTAACTTCCTAGCGCGCTACCTTGGGGTGTATCGGTAGCTGGGGGCGTATCGGTAGGCATTGGCAGGCTATGAGATAGGATCTAGGGATTCTAGCAGCTTATACTCTGGCATAGACTCTAGGATCTCGCTTGTGCGCACGCTCATTTCGATGACAGATAGCAGCAGCGCGCAGACATATCGCCCGCCTTTTAGCCCAGATAATGCCCCGCTTGTGCTCTCATAGAGATTTGGGTCATTGACTATGCCGCTTGCCTTATCGGTGCTGATTTTGTAGCGGTCTAGTATCCACTCTATGGCACTTTTGCCATTGACTTGGTAGCGGTGGGCAGCGGCTGGGATATTGACTATGCTTAGCTTGTCGTTAAAGATTATGGTGTGTTTATAGCCTTTGGTTAGGAAGTGTATGGGCTTAATTAGCGTGAAGTCGCTATCTTCTAGCTGGGCTATGTCCTGCCTAGCCTTTGCTCTGCTCTCTTGCTCAAACAAGCCGCCTTGATCCTTGCTCGCGGTGTCTCTATCGCCCTTTAGGCAGGCAAACGCACCGCAAGCCACGCTCATAGACGCTACATCGCAGAAGCTCTCATACTCTAAATGCAGCTGCGCTAATGCCCTGCCGCTTGCCACAAAGCCCCAGAAGTCCTGCATAAGCGGGATTCTAGGGAGCATTTTGGAGAGATTGTCTTTGTATTTGGTGATGTAGGCGGGGTGATTCAAAATGGCATAAATGTAGTAAAACATCGCTTCTTTGTTTATCGTGCTGTCATTATAAGCGGTTTGGAAAAATGCTAGGGCTTCATCGCGGATAGCGTCTTTCCTGCGATAATACGCCCTGCTAGAATCCACTTTTTTCCCGTCATTGCGAGCGTTATTTTCCGCGTGGCAATCCATAGATTCTACCAAGTCATAGTCCATAGTCATCTGCCCATTTTCTGCGCTAGATTCTACTCGCTCATAGTAGTAGAGCGGGAAGCAATGCCCTTTTGAAATATGTTCTAAATCTACGATGCCATTGCTAGCAAGAGCAGAAAAATGATGTGTCGCACCTACGCCTAAAACCTGTATTGCCACATTTTCAAAATCCCCATTTATGCAGGCTATCGCCTCGCCTTTATTACCAAATGGATAAATTTTATCCATTTGACAATGGCTATGGTTATAGCCATTGTCAAAATATAAAAACTCCTTTGTGAAAGGGCGATAAGAGCAGATTCTAATCCTGCTTTCATCAAAGGCTAGCTCTCTATTTGCTCTCACTCTTTTATCTAAGCTTCCACTCCAAGTAACCTTGCTTAGGTCATTACAGAGCTTATGAGCTGGGTTTACTGCTAGGGCTTCTCGCTCGGTGTTATAGGTATCAATACAAAGGGCAATGTTTTTGGCTAGATTCTCTTTAGAGAAGTTAAAGCTCCAATTATCTTTGCCTGTTACCACGCCTTGAGAGAAAAGCTCAAAGATTTCTAGCTCTAATTCGCCTTTAGCGTTTATGGCTAGGGGCTTTAGCTTCTGCCCTGTGCTACCCATAGGAGTGAAAGCCATAAAGCTATAATCGCGCTGGTTTATCCAGTCGTAGTCTTTGTTTGGCGTGATGAGGGTGAAAAGCCCCTTGCTTTCCATAGATTCTATGGATTTGAAGTTTTGGATAATGTTTAGCTTGGTTTGGCGGGAGAGGTAGTCGCCGATGTCGTAGTAATATATTTTGGCTTTGCTTGGTTGTGGATTGTTGCTGGTGGATTCGGCTTTGCGCGATAAATCGGCGATTGCTTCATCGCCACTGCGGTTACGCACGCCAAGTGCGCGCCCTTGTGTCGATTCGCAAAGCCCCGATTTCTCATCGCAAATCCTAGAATCCTTTGCAGAGTCGCTTGGATTTTGGGCGGTGCTAGAATCCACTTTTGTTGCCGCCTGCGAGTCGTTTAGATTTTTGTCATTGCGAGCCTTGTCGCTAGGCAAGGCGTGGCAATCCATACTAGAATCTAGCTTGACAAAAAAGCATATCGCCACAGGGGTGCGTGAGCCGGAGTCAAAAAATTTGCCACCCTCTTTGCGTGAAGTCTCGCCAGAAGTGCGTTGATTGCCCCTAAGATTAAAGATATAGATATAGTCAAACTCATCTGCCAAGCACGCGCGCAAGCCATCATCGCTATTGCTATCTAAAAAGCTTGCATTCATTACAAGCCCTATAATCCCCCCGCTCTCTCCTATCCTATCGCTCATAAAACGCAAGGCGCGTTTGAAGGAGTCAAAGCTGGTGTTTTTGGTGCTAGTGGCAAGCGATCTGGCTCGGTAGGTTTCGCTTATGCGTTTGTCAATATGGGGGGATTTTTCATTGGCGTTATCATCATTAGCGGACTTTTGCCCAGCGGAGTAAGGAGGATTACTCATAAAGATTTTAAACTCGGTGTTTTTAAACTCTTGGATTTTGGCGTAGTTTTTCTCCAAATAAGGGAGAGAATCTATGGTCGTTTGTGTGCCATCTTTACTACCGATGAAGCCTTTGGAGTCTGGGGCGTAGGTGTTGAAAGTATCAGTAAATAATAGATTATCAAAAAGCTTTATCTCTGGCGTTGGCTTTTTGCTGGAGGATTGGGCTTTGCGCGATAAATCGGCGATTGCTTCATCGCCACTGCGGTTACGCACGCCAAGTGCGCGCCCTTGTGTCGCTTCGCAAAGCCCCGATTTCTCATCGCAAATCCTAGAATCCTTTGCTTGCTCGCTTAGATTTTTAGCTTCATTGCTAGATTCTGTGTTTTTTGGATTGCCACGCCTTGCCTGTTTTTCTTCTTCAAGGATTCTAAGATTTGCGGTGGGGCTTTCGTAGTTTTTTGGGGATTTGGGGGCAGAGCAAGAGTCTGCGGTTGCCTCCAAATCTCCAAAATCTGCGGAATGATTACCCGAAGCTGAATCCCCCAAAGCAATGAGTCTTTCGTGGTAAGTCGTGGCAATATTGATTTGCGCAATGTAGTAGCCCAGCAGTGTAATCTCATTTGCCCACAGCTCTTTGACAAATTTAGATTCTAGCCTAGAGTCTAAATAGCCACTTTGGATAAGGCGGGTGATAAATGTGCCCGTGCCTACAAATGGGTCTGCTATGTGGATATGCTCATCGCCCAAAGATTTGCCAAAGTGCTTTTGCAAAAGGTATTGAGTTGAATGAATGATAAAATCCACGCCCTCAATGGGGGTATAGACTATGCCTAGCTTTTCTTGTGTCTTTTTGAACGCTTGCTTAAATAATGTGTCATAAAGGTTTTTGATAAGGCTTTGCTTACTTTTATCGCTTTTGGCATACTCGGCACTCTGGCGCACGGAGATGTAGAACTTCTCTAGTGTCTTTGTCTCGGCGTTTAGCCCTTGCTCTAGGAGCTTGGTGTGGAGCTTCTCTAGCTCGGCAGAGACTTTGTCAAAGGTGGTGAAGTCAAGACTTGGGAATATGCACTCAAAAATAGGCTTTGTGATGATGTGCTGGGCTACTAGGGCTATGGCTTCGCTCTCATTAAAGCTGGCGTTTAGATTGCCCTGCAAGGCTTTGCAAAAGGTGCTAAAGAGCTTCTGTATAGCAGAGCTAGAATCTAGCAGGGCTTGTATGCGAAGTATGAGGGCTTGCATAATATCGCCGACTTTGCTTGCGTAGTTTTCCCAATACTGCAGGTCGCCTAGGTTTTTGGGCACGGCGTTTTTCATCTCATTAAAAAGCTCGCTTAGGGTGAAAAGCTCTGTTTGCGGCAAGGGCGTATCACCACCACCACCTGCAATGCTTACTACTTCGTTGATCCTAGCTTCATCGATTAGCCGCTCATCGTGGCTTCTAAGGGCTTTAAGCGTCTGCCATACGATTTTGAATTTATCGCCTTTAAGGGTTTTGTCATAGCTTTTGATCTCTTCATCACTTAGCACTAAAGGCAAAATGATATAGCCATATTTCTTGCCATCACTCTTGCGTATCGCTCGCCCTACCGCTTGGACTACATCGACCACAGAATCCCGCTTGTCAAAGAAGCACACCGCATCAAGACTAGGCACATCAATGCCCTCTGTCAAGCATTTAGCATTGCTTAGCACGCGCGCTTCTTCCTTAGGGGCTTCACTAAGCCAAGCGAGCTTATGTGACTTGGTGCTGGCATTATCCTTGCCATCAATATGGGTGAAAACTATGTCTCTATCAATCACGCTTTTTTCGCCATTAAAATACCCAGCCATTCTCGTAGAGTCGCTAATTTTAGAGTGGAATGCCAGAGCCTTGCGCATAGGATTGGTATCTGTATAGGACTCTTGCTTGCCGCGCTCATCGATGAAGCTTACATTGCGCTTTTTCATAGCGTTGGTGAAAGCGACCATTTTGCCTGCGTTTTCTAGGGTTAGGCTAGAGCTTTCTTGGGCTTGGGTGAGCTTATTGGTATAGTCGGCTAGGTATTTCTCATTGATATAGCTTATGATGACACGAAAATCGCTCAAAAGCCCAAGATCGATAGCTTGGGAGAATCTAAGAGAGTAAATCTCCTTGCCAAAGAGCTTTTTATCATCCATTGAGAAGAGCAGCAGCTCGCTTGCATTGTCGTTTTTGCGTGCTTTGGCGAGCTTGTCTTTCGCCTTGTCGCTGAAGATGCGTGGCGTAGCGGTAAGGTAGAGGCGGTAGGTGGCATTTAGCAGGTCGTTGTCGTGGGTTTTCTGCCATACGCTGATTTCTTTGACATTGCCGGTCTCATCGAGCTTCTGCACGCCGGCGGTGCGGTGGGCTTCGTCGTTTATGATGATTTTAAGGGGTTTGGTGAAGAGCTTTTGGGAGTCTATGATGACATCTAGGCTTTGGTAGGTGGAGAAAATGACAACTTTGGGGCTAGATTCTAGGCTATGCGCATTGCTCCCCCCCCCCCCGTAGAAATTATCGCATTTATCGCGTGTGCTAGCATATTTGGATCAGTTGTAGGCGCGAGTGATAGCTCTTGTGCGTTGAGATCTTCGCTGCCTTTTTCTGCGCCGACTTTGCTATCACTACACACGGCAAAGAGCTTGTAGCTAGGGGAGATGGACTCCTTGCGAAACTCTTTTATCATTTGATCAATTAGGGCTAGGCTTGGTGCTAAGAAAAGTGCGATTTCACCAGAATCCACTAGGCTATCTATGGTGCGGATAGCTAGCAGGCTTTTGCCCGTGCCACACGCCATAATGACCTTGCCCCTAGCATTACCCTGCTCTATAAAGTGGCTGTGGATTTTCTCAAGGGCTTCTTTCTGGTGGGGGCGCAGCTGCTTTTTGCCACTTGTGCGTAGGGAGTCTATATCGCCATTTTTACAGCTCCCCCAATCAATCCCAAGCTCACTAATTTCATAGAATCCATACGCTATGGCTGGCTCACTCTGGGCATTTTGGCATTGTAGTAGGGCTTTTTGGACATTTTTGCTTATGGTTTTGCAAGTGTGGAAAAGATAGTGCTGGACTATGGGGAAATGCTGCGTGCCATCGCTGCTTTGAAGCGTTTGGCAGCCTAAGAAATTTTTCAAATCTTCTAGCTCTAGGGTGTCTTTTTGATAGGCTTTGCATTGGATCGCCACCCACTCATCGCCGCTTTTTGCCATTATGTCGATACCAAAATCCCCTTGCTTTAGCTGAAACTTGCCATTAAACTCGCTCCATAAATACACTTCATCAAATGTATGGGGCAGGTCTCTGGCGATTTGCACGATTTTTTTCACAAGCTTTTCAAACTTGCTGCCTTGTGCGTGTGGGGTGTCCTCGTGAAAAATGTGGCTGATAATATCTCCAAAACTCATTGTCGCTCCTTGTTGTGATATGTGCCTAGATCTGCTCTAGTCGCTTGCTGGCAAAGTCTAGGGCTTCTTGCGTGATATTCGCGCCGCTTATCATTCTAGCTAGCTCTTTGATACGCCCTTGCTTATCAAGCAAGCGGACTTGTGAGTGCGCGCCATCGCTGCTGACTAGATAGTGCGCGGTGGCTAGGCTTGGCATATGGGGCTGGTGAGAGATGGCAAAGATCTGGTAGCTCTGGGCTAGCTCTTGTAGCACGCGTGCCACGCCTTCGCTCTCCTCTCCGCTTAGATTCGCATCAATCTCATCTAAGATTAGCACGCCTTGCTTCTTCTCTAGCCGCGCGCCCACGCACATCACCGCTAAACGCAGGCGATTAAACTCCCCGGCTGATAGCGTGGCTACGCTGCTATGATCTAGCCGTAGCTCTAGCACATCGCCGCCGCTATGATCTAGGGGCTTTTGGCTTAGGGTGCAGGATAGGGGCTTAAGCTTTAGCTTAAGGGCTAGGGCTTGCAGGGAGTCTTGCAGGCTCTTTAGGGCATTGTGGCGGGCTTGGCTTAGGGCTTGGGCTTTGGAGCTTAGGCTAGATTCTAGCTCGGCTATGCGAGTTTCTAGCTCTTTTGTCTTGGTGCTGGAGTCTTGCAGGGCTTCTAGCTTCTCTCTCTGGGCTTGCTCGTGGGCTAGGGCGGCTTCTATGCTGCCATAGCGCGTGATGAGATTAGATAGCGCAGAGATCCTAGCAAGCAAGCTTTCTACATCTAGGTCTTGCAAGTTTTCTAGCTTTTGTGATTCTTCTTCTAGGGCGGCTTGCGTGTCGTTTAGGGCTTCTTCTAGGGCGGCTTGCAGCTCTGGCTTATCTAGCAGGGCTAGCGCAGAGCTTAGCGCGGAGGTGGATTCTAGCGCGGAGGTGGCTTTGGCTATGGACTCTAGGAGCTTTTCTTTGCGTGAAAGGGTCTTTTTGCACATTAGTAGCTCTTCATACTCGCCGACTTTGGGGGCTATGGAGGCGATCTGCTCTGCTTCAAAGCTCGCTATCTCTCTTAGGCTCTGGGCGTTTGCTTGCGCGCTTTTTAGGGCTTGTAGCTCCTTTTGCGCGCTCTCTAGAGCGCGGAAATGCTCGCGGAAGTCTCTTAGGCTCTCCTTGTGGCTGGGGGATTTCGCTATGGCTAGTTGATCAAGCAAGCCTAGCAGGCTGCTCTCTCCTAGCTCATCGCCGCCGCGCGAGTGGATATGCTTGACAAAGCGGCTTAGGATTAGAGATAGCTGCTTTTTGGCTATGGGGGTGAAATTGACAAAATAGCGGATCTTGTCCTTTTTGATGATTTTGATATTAAGCAGATCATTATCAATCCCTAGCTCTTCTTCAAAGATTTTGATGAGACTAGGGCTTAGGACAATGTCTGCTTCGATGATAGAGGCATTTGGCTCTTTGAGTCCAAAGCACGCTAAAAGCGAGTCCATAAGGACACTTTTGCCGCTGCCACTAGGACCGCTAAAGACACAAAACCCCGCGCTAAAATGCAGCTCCAAGCTCCCAAAAAGCGCGGAGTCTTCTATATGCAGCTTTTTTATCATCGCTTCTCCTTTTTCACGCGTATATGTTTCACGCTATGCTCATATCTGCTTGCCGCCTAAGCCAAACTTCTCTTCTAGCACGGCAAAGTAGCTTCGCTTGGGGTGCTGGATAAGCTGGATAGGGAAAGATCCTCGCACGATCAGTGTATCGCCCTTGCGGAAGTCTATGCGATCTTGCCCATCAAGCATAATCACAGAGTCCTCTTCTACACTAAAATGCAGGCAAAAATCATCGCTTACAATCATCGGTCGCTGCGTGAGCGAGTGCGCACAAACAGGGGTGAGCAAGATCACGCGGCATTGCGGATGCACGAGCGAGCCGCCGGCAGAGATATTATACGCGCTTGATCCTGTGGGCGTAGCGATGATAAGCCCATCGGCGCGGTAGGTGTGGAAATGCTCGTTGTTGATGGTGGCATAGATTTTGGTCATACCGGAGATGGCTTTTTTGGTGATTAGGATTTCGTTCAATACATAAAACGGGGTATTTGTGTTGGCGTTGGCTTTTTGCGAAAAAGCGGGGAGTTTGTGGCTCGCGGCGTCGATAGACGCCCTAGTCTTATCTCCTTGCTCGCCACTGCACAACCCCACTTTTTCATCAAAAATCCTTCCGCCTGCGAGATTTTTATCAAACACGCTTTCCGCTTTTTCATTCTGCAGCGTGTTTAAACTTTGAGCGTTTTCCCTAGAATCCACTTTTCCTGCCGCCTGCGAGTCGTTTAAATTTTGGGCAGTTTTGCTGTCATTGCGAGCCGCTGCGTGAGCTGCGGCGTGGCGATCCATAAATTCTGCGCTAGCAGAATCTACTTGCGTGAATTTATGGATCGCCACGCTCGTTTCACTCGCTCGCGATGACGGAAATTGGGAGTGTGCTTGTGAAAAATGGGCGGAGCTAGAATCCACTTTTTCACTTTGCGGCTGGTTTTGATTTGCGGCGTGTTTTTCACACCCAGCCCCTTTTTCTTCTTCAAGGATTCTAGGAATTGCGGTGGGGCTTTCAAAAGTGGATTCTAGGATTTCTAAAGAAACTGCGCTGCGCTTGTTTTGCGATGAGAAATCGTGGCTTTTCGAGCCGCGCGCGGAGATAAGCCTTGAGTGGCTATCGCACAAGCGCGGCGATGAAATCCACGATTTATCTCGCAAAGCCGATTTTTCTAATGATCCTTGTAGCAAATAATGCAAATCCAGCACATACTCCCCCCCTTTTAGCAGCGGCACAAACTCTTCAAGCTCACTTGGCTTAATCGCAGTAAGAAAGCCCAGCCGCCCCATATTGATCCCAAGCACAGGAAGACCTAGCCCTAGGCTTTTACGCACCGCAGAAATGAGCGTGCCATCGCCCCCCAAGCTGACTAACGCCTGCGCCCTTTGCCCAAGCTCGCTCTCTTTGCAGGCAAGCCTAGGATCTAGCCCCAAGCTTGCCACGCTAGATTCTAGCACGCACACCTCTACCCCAAATCGCTCAAATACCGCTATGACTTCATTGCACGCGCTTGCTAGCTCAGGGGACTCTGGGCGGACAATTAGGGCGATTTTTTCTATGGGTTGTGGCATTGGCTGGGCTTCTTTGGTGGATTCTCACACGGCTAGTCGTGTAGGCGTGATTGTAGCATAAGCTAGGCAGTGGCGCGTTTGTGAATCTTGGCGTTTTTGATAGTCTTGTAGGCGTGGGAGATTTTTTTGAAGCGGTCTTGGTAGTATTCTTGCGTGTGGGGGTCTTTGTCTAGGGCATTATCAGGGTGGAAGATTTTAGCAAGCTTTAGGTATTGCTTTTTGACTGCTTCTAGTGATTCATCAAATCCCACATCTAGCTCGCTATAACACTTGCGCAGCAGGTATTCCTCGCGTGTTAGGAAGCCTTCGCTCTCTTCTGGCTTTTGGTATTCAAACTCTAGGGCGACATTGTGGATCACGCGCGAGCTGATAAGCTCTATCACACTCTGCCACATCGACTCGCTATACCCAGCGGCGTTAATGCAAAACTCATTTTCTACTTCATAGATGATTTTACCGCTAAAAAGCGTGCGGATATAGCGGCGTGCTACGCGATCATCTTCTTCAAGTCGCAAAAGCACTTGATCAAGGCTAGCTAGGTGGATATGGACTTTGACGCGCTTTAGCATATCATTGGGGCTAGTGATTTTAATGCGTATGGGCAAGTGGGAGTGGCTTAGGATCTGCTCTAGCTCGGTAGGCTCGCTTGGCTCTGGCTCGCTCTGGCTACTAGAATCCACTTTTTGCAAGGGCTGGCGTGGGAGAAGCTTGGTGCTATGCTCGCTCTGCAAAGTAGCGTGATAAGCCCAATTGATTAAATAATCTTTCTTAAACCGCTCGCCATCATCTAGAATCAGCACAGAGCTGGATAGGCGATAATGCTTAGAGAAGTGTTTTTGTGCGTATTCTAGGGCTTTATCGAGCAGGCGCGTGCCTTTAAGCAGCTCGATCTGCACATAACGATCACAATAAGTAATATTCATCGCGTGTCCTTTCTAGCCCTTAATTGTAGCAATAAATGTTCCTATATATTCGGCATTTTTGGCAGAAGTTTAAGCGAGCGATTCAGCCTTACTAAAGAAACATCGGCTATCGCCGACCGCTTCGCTTGTTTTCTAAAGAAACTGCGCTTCGCTTGTTTTGGGTGAGCAATGCGGCAGTGTTGCGGATTTTCTAAAGAAACTTCGTTTTGTGAAAGGCACGAACGCCAAGTTCGCTAACCTTTACCATAACGCGCAAAGCTCCCACAGCCCCACTGCAATTCTTAGAATCGTTTGGGCTAGAATCCACTTTTTTTCACAAGGGCTATTTTTTTTGAAAACGCCCATTTTTCTGTCATTGCGAGCCTTGCCGCTAGGCAAGGCGCGGCAATCCACTTTTGCGGATTTTCACACGAGGCACGATTGTCTTCTTCAAGGATTCTAGGCTTTTCACACTCTGCTTGGGATTCTAGGATTGTGGAGATAGAATCGTGGTTTTTACTAAAGAAACCTGCTTCGGCTTCGCCTTGCACCGCTTCGCTTGTTTTCAAGCCGCGCAAGGAAGATAAGACTTGAGGTCTATCGCGTGAGCTAGGCGCAGAAATCCGCGATTCTAGCCCACAAGCTGAATCCTAGTAACAACACTAAGGCACTAAGATTGGATAGCCTAGGATTCTCGCCCACCTCGTCTCCTGACTACCCTGCACCACGCAGGGCTTGCCCACTAGAGAGAGCAGCGGCACATCACTTGGGCAGTCGCTATAAGCATAGGAGTTTGGCAAGTCGTATCGCGCTAGGTCTAGGCGATCATCTAGGGCATAGAGCTTGCGCTCTTGCATCGTGTGTAGCCCTGATCTATTACCGCTTAGGATCTCTTGCCCCTGTTTATCAAAAGTGGATTCTAGCTCTACGGCTAGGATTGTATCTATGCCAAATTGCTGCATAAAAGGGCGGATATAAATGCCAAGCCCCCCAGATACCACGACTATGGTATGCCCCTGCGCCTTGTGCCACAGCAGCCTATCTAGGACTTTTTGATTGATATGAGTGCGTAGGCTTAGGGCGTAGGAGTGGGCTAGGGATAGGGCGGTTGATAGAGGTAGCCCAGCTAGCTCAGGATAAGTAGGAATTATCAGGGCTTTGTGTAGCAGATTGAGCTTTTTTGGTTTGGGCGTTGGCTTTGCGCGATAAAGCAGGGAGTTTGTGGCTCGCGGCGTCGATAGACCTCTAGTCTTATCTCCTTGCTCGCCACTGCACAACCCTGCTTTCTCATCGCAAATCCTGCCGCCTGCAGCTTGGCTACAAAACACATTTTGAGCTTGGCTTTCAAAAATCCTAGAATCCTTTGCGGAGTCGCTTAGATTTCTGTCATTGCGAGTCTTGCCGCTAGGCAAGGCGCGGCAATCCATAGTTTTTGCGGAAGCAAAAATGGGAGTATCACTAGAATCCACTTTTTCACAAGGGCTATTTTTGCTGTCATTGCGAGACGCTGCGGTAGCAGCGGCGTGGCAATCCATTTTCGTGCTAGAATCCGCTTTCGCGCCTTTATGGATCGCCACGCCGACTTCATCGGCTCGCGATGACGGGAAAAGGTGTTCATCGGCTCGCGATGATGATTCTAAATCTGCGGAATGACTACCTAAAGCCTTATAGATAATCCTAGCCCCTTTGCGCAGCAGCCTCTGTTTATACGAGCTTGGCGATCTATACGCGCTATTTGCCTTGCGTGCTAGCTCCAAAAAGGGCGATATACTCTGCCTATCTACGATCGTCTCACAAAAGTCAAAAATCGCTAGGATTTTTTTCATTATGCCCCTTTAGCACGCGCTAAAAATCTCTTGTAATGCTTGGAGTATCTGCGCGTTTTCTTGCTCGCTGCGGCTAGCTATGCGTAAAAACTCGCCCTCTAAGCCGATTTTATCGTTACAAGAGCGCGTATAAATCCCATAGCTGCTAAGAAGCTTTATACACAAATCCTGCGCCTTTGTGCCATTAAGCAGCTCAATTAGCGCGAAGTTTGCCTTGCTGGGGTAGGTCTTTATAGAATTTATTTGCCCCAAAGCTTTGAAAAACTCTTGCGTTTGCGTGATATACGATCTACGCACGCGCTCGTATTTTTGTAGAAACTCATCATCGCTAAATAGATTGAAGAAAAACTCGCTCAAGCCATTGACATTCCATAAATAGCCATTGCGCAGTAAATCACGCACGCGATTTTCCGCCATAATCCCATAGCCTGCGCGCAAGCCTGCTACGCCAAAGTCTTTAGACATACTTTTGATAAGCACGACATTGCTAAATTCCTGTGCAAGCTTGGTATAGCTAATTTGCTCTAGGCTGCTATCTTCATAGGCAAAGTGCAAAAAGCTCTCATCTATGATAATGGTATCTAAATGCCTTAGCCTAGCCAAACACTCACGCAAGGTGTCATAGGGGATATAGGAGCCATCGGGGTTGTTTGGGTTGATGAGTAGAGCGTTTTTGGCGTTGTGGTCTTTGATAAATTTGGTGTAGGCTTCTATATCTAGGGTGTAATTTTGCTCTTTAGGAAGCTTGTAGAGAAGCACTTTTGCGTCATTTCGCACAAATTCATAGTAGGAGGAAAAAGTAGGGATTGGCACGACTAGGTTTGTTTGCACAAAATTATGCAGCACTGCTTGGATCACTTCTATCGCGCCATTGCCGATGAAAATATGGGGAGAGTCTATGTGTAGATACTTTGCTAGCTTTTGGGCGATGATGTGATTTTGACTAGGGTAGAACTCTAGGGCATCGCGCAAGCCTTGCTTGGCAAGCAGTTTGGATTCTAGCTCTTGCATAAAAAGATCAGTCGCATAAGGGTTAGACAAAAAGCACGCATCGATTGTGATTTTTAAGCTTGGGAGGGCTTCTTTCAAAGTAGCGATACTTGGGCTATGTGAGCCAGAAGCGGCTTTGAGCTGGGCAAGGGATTTGGCTAGGGCTAGGTCATTGGCATTAAGGTGTATCATCGCTATCCTTTGCTTATATGCTATGCGCGGCGGCGCGTTTGATGATATGTAGGTGGTCTTTGAAAAGCGGAGAGTTGGTCTGCTCGGGGATCTCACAGCTTGGCACATCAGGGTTGATTTCTATAAACAATGGCTTATTTGTGCTATCTAGGGTGAAGTCCCAGCCAATTAGCCCAAAGTGTGGCAAAAGCGAGTGCATATCGCGCGTCATCGCTAGCAATTTGTCAAAGCTAGGGATTGGCGTGGATTTGTAGCTTAGATCTTTGGCATTTGGCAGCGCGGCGATAGGCTCGCCCTTGCCTCTAATGATAAAATCTCGCAATAGCCCAGAATCCATATCAATCCCTATGCGGAAATGCCCGCCATTAGAAGTAAGCCCATCTTCGCCCACAAGCAAGGTCGCTGATACGATAGAAAAGCTCCCTTCATACAGCAGGCTTACTATGCGGATCGTGTTGATACTAGTGGGATTTAGCGCGGATAGGAATGGGGATTGGGCGATTTTGTCCTGCACGATGAAATCACTTGGATAGTGGCGCAGCAAGGATTCTAGCTCATCTTTGTCTAGGCTAGATTCTAGTAGGCGGATATTGCTGCCAGAGCCGGTTTCGCTAGCTCTTGTGGGCTTGATCACACAAGGCGTGCTAGAGCGCACAAGCTGGATAAAATCCGCTTGAGAGATGATCTTGTGGCGCAGGGGATTTGGGGTGGATTCTAGTGCGGAGGATTTAGGCTTGCTAGAATCCAGCACATAGTAGCTGCCATTGATACGCCTAGCAATCGTGCTTGGGCGATTGTAGGTAGAAAAAAGCGCGTCATAGTAGTTTTTATCCGCTAGGGCTTTGGCGTAGCCTTGGGTGTTGAGATAGGGCAGGAGCGTAAGATAGTAGAAAGCATTGTCAAGGTAGGCGGGGTGGCTGGGGCAGAAGCGATTAGAATTGTAGATGATAGTATGCCAGCTAAGTGTATGCCTTAAGCGGTGCTTGGGTAAAAGGGGCTGCCAAAACGCTAGGGCTTCTTGCTTGGCAGGCTCTGGCAGGGGGGATAGGTGCTTGTGTATGGCTAGATAATTTTGCGTCTTTTGGTCAAAATACTTCATCGCTTGGTGGGTGTGGTAAGCGGACTTGGCGCGTTTGTAGAGAGACTTGGCAAGGGGCTTTAGCATTCTTATCCTTGAGCTGCTGTGCTAGGGCTAGCACGAGAGCGGTTTGGGTGGGAATGCTACTCCCCCCCCCCCTTAAAAACTCATTAAACCGCCTTGAGCGATTCAGCCTTGGGTGAGCAATGCGGCAGTGTTGCGCGTTATGGCAAAGGCACGATCGCCAAGATCGCTAACCTTTACCATAACGCGCAAAGCTCCCACAGCCCCACTGCAATTCTTAGAATCGTTTTGCACTAGAATCCGTTTTTTCAAATCTTGCCGCCTGTAGCGTTTTAGGCGATTTGGCTTTACTCAAGAAAGCTGCCTTGAAAACAAGGGATACCGCTTAGGCTGTGCCGATGTTTCTTTAGAAAGCCACGATTTTTCATCTCAACTGCTTCCGCCTGCGACTCGCTTACATTTTTGGCGTTTTTGTTAAAAATCCTAGAATCCACTTTTTCACAAGGGCTATTTTTTTGAAAACGCCCATTTTTCTGTCATTGCGAGCCTTGCCGCTAGGCAAGGCGCGGCAATCCATTTTCGCACTAGAATCCGCTTTGCTGGTTTGTGGATCGCCACGCTCGTTTCACTCGCTCGCGATGACGATAGGGTGGTATGGCACACGGCTCGCGATGACGATAAAGGGCGTTGCTCCTAGAATCCACTTTTTCTAAAGAAGCTACGCTTTGTATTTTTTGTGCGTTGTTTAAAAAAGTGGATTCTAGGGTTTGAGTTGATTTTTCACAAGGGCTATTTTTTTGTCATTGCGAGCCTTGCCGCTAGGCAAGGCGTGGCAATCCATTTGAGTTTTTCAAAACGGATTCTAGGGAGTGGGCGGATTTTCACTTTCAGCCTGTTTGTCTTCCCCAAGGATTCTAGGCTTTTTACACTCTGCTTGGGATTCTAGGATTGTGGATATAGAATCGTGGTTTTTACTAAAGAAACCTGCTTCGGCTTCGCCTTGCACCGCTTCGCTTGTTTTCAAGCCGCGCAAGGAAGATAAGACTTGAGGTCTATCGCGTGAGCTAGGCGCAGAAATCCGCGATTCTAGCCCACAAGCTGAATCCCTACAAATCCCTTTGCGTTAAAAAATCGTATAAATAAACGGCGCAACTGCTGAGCCCTTAGCCAGCACAATAAGCGCACCTAAGAAAAGCATCACCACAATCACAGGGAAAAGCCAAAATTTCTTGCGCTCTTTCAAAAACACCCATAGCTCTTTGATTAGGTTCATTATTGCTCCTTTAGTTTGGTTTGGCATTAGACCTTTGGCTGGTGGATTTGGCTTTTTGCGATAAATGCGAGAGCGGCGGACAATCGCTGCAGTCATTACCGCTAAGGTAACTCTCTTGCGATTGTCCTTGCAACCCACATTTCTCATCAAAAATCCTAGAATCCTTTGCCTGCTTGCTTACATTTGCGCCTTTCCTAGAATCCACTTGCGCGGATTTATGGATCGCCACGCTCGTTTCACTCGCTCGCGATGACAGGGAAAGGGGTTTATCGGCTTGCAATGACAAAAAATCGCCGCTATGATTGCCCAAAGCCAAATCCCTTTGAAAAGTGGATTCTAGGGTGTGTTTTGTGTGTATAGATCGCCGTGCTTTGTCTTGCGCCAAAGCTCGCGATGACAGAAAATGGGCGTTGCTCCTAGAATCCACTTTTTGCCTTTATGCTGCCATTTTCTATCTGCTCGGCGATAAACTCCGCGATCTGCGCATTTGCTCTAGCATTTGGGTGGGTATCCCAGCGCGAAATGCGATAAGCAAAATGCTCCAAATCTCCGCGCTTAACGCGCGCTAAGTCCTGCTTATACTCAATCCCCAAAATCTCGCTCATTGCCCAAAACTTTATGCCCATTTGCGCTAGGCTCTCTTGTATAAGGCTATCGTATCTGTCTAAAAACTGCGCGTGCATATCATAGTCATACACAAGCACATAAAGCGGCGCGTTGTATCGCTCGCGCAAAAGGGCTTGGATTTTAGCCACAATGGCGAAGTAGGTTTGCGTATTTTTAATGGGTAAATTGATGTTAGGGTGAGAGGCGACACCGATTTGATATGATTCTAAGGCTAAAAGATCTTTAGAATCATAGTTTTGACTAGGGTTTGAGATAAACTTAACTATATATGATTTTTCAAGCTGATTTATAAGCTTTTCTTGTATGGTAAAGTGTTTGGGCGTTGCGTAGTCTTCTTTGTAGAAGGGCTTTTGCGCTTCTTTGGTGAAAATGCCTTGATAGTGTGGCGTGCCGGTAGAATCTAGCGTGTATTTTGGACCTAGCACCGCGCCTAATGCACGATAAATATGATGTGGGATAATGATGTAGAAAAAGATATTTTCTTGGCATTGTGATAGTGCTTGCTTGTCAAGATCAAATTCTAATCGCGCGAGCATTGTATGCGCCCCTGCGCCACCTATGCCAAAATTATTGATATGGAAATGTGGCAGATCTTTGGCTAAAAATGCTCCTAGAGTCTCATCATCGCTAAGCCCAGATCCATAGGCAAAAGAGCCGCCATAAATATTGATACAGGCTTTAGAGTCGTTGTTGTGTGGGGTTATGCGATTGCCATAAGTATCGTGCGTGTAAGTGGGATTATAGACAAGCTTGCCATCGACTGAAAAAGGAGTTTGTATAAAGAGATTGGGCGTATTGGCAAAGCCCAAAATCTCGTGCGGCTGCGTAAGCCGAGAGCTGCTTATAGCAAGCTTTTTGTAGTAGAAAAATGCTTCACCTGCGATGATACAAAGTGGGAGTATAGTGAGATAAGAGAGTGCTAGCTTAAGGGCTTCCGTGCGGGATTTACGCGCGAAGTAGATGAGAAGTAGCGTGAGTGCCGCGCTAATCCACATATATGGCAAGATACTACACTCAAATTTCTGCATACATACTCCATCTAGCTTTAGCACTATGGCACTAGTGCCAAGATAAGCTAGAATCCACAATGCAAGCGTTAGGGGTTTGTGCCATCTCATCGCGCTTCCTTTAGAATTGATTTTTCATACTTGTGGGCTGCTTGTCGCGCGTGATGAAGTAGCTGTCATTATGAAGCTTTGGGGCGAGAATATCGCGCCTAGCTAGCTTAAACACCAGCCCCAAAGGCACAAACACGCAAAAATACAGCACCACCAGCGATGCGCGAGAAATGCACCAGCCCATCACGCTGCCGACTTTGATTTGCGCGATATAGAGCGGGGTGGCAAGCTTGGGGCAAGCTTGCAAGGCTAGGGCTATGCCAAGCCCTGTAATCGCCCAGATTCTATAATGATCGTGTAGAAGGACTCCAGAGAGTAAAAACACGGCAAAAATCCCCGCCCAAATGCTTAAGAATATGCGTAGGTCGTGTGTGCTCATAGTAGCTCCTTTTTTAGTTTGGTGTTGGCTTTTGGCTGGTGGATTTGGCTTTTTGCGATAATGCGGGAGCGGCGGACAATCGCTGCAGTCATTACCGCTAAGGTAACTCCTTTGCGATTGTCCTTGCAACCCACATTTCTCATCAAAAATCCTAGAATCCTTTGGCTGCTCGCCTACATTTGTGGCTTTCCTAGAATCCACTTTTTTACTAGTGGTGTTGTTTTTTGTCATTGCGAGACGCTGCGGTAGCAGCGGCGTGGCAATCCATTTTTGCACTAGAATCCACTTTTGCGCCTTTATGGATCGCCACGCTCGTTTCACTCGCTCGCGATGACAGAAAAAGGGGTTCATCGGCTCGCGATGACAGGAAATCGCCGCTATGATTGCCCAAAGCCAAATCCCTTTGAAAAGTGGATTCTAGGGTGTGTTTTGTGTGTATAGATCGCCGTGCTTTGTCTTGCGCCAAAGCTTGCGATGACAATAAATGGGTGTTGCTCCTAGAATCCACTTTTTGCCTTTATGCTGCCGCTTTTTATCCGCGCGGCGATAAACTCCGCGATCTGCTCATTTGCCCGAGCATTTGGGTGCAGATCGCACCTATCTATGCCATACGCTTCCCTTTGCTGCTTATAATTGGGCAGAATCTCGCTAGCTAGCACTAAATCCATTGCCCCCCCCCCTAAGCCGTTTGCAAAATGCTGAATAATCGCGTGCGACTCCTTGCGCTCTATCTCATCGCTTACATCACTAGAGTCCCACAGCACAAGCGCAAAGCGTGCATTAAACTGCTCTTGTAGCTGCTTTTGCAGCGCGTCAATAATCGCAAAATACAGGGCGTTATAGCTCTCATCATACTCATAGCTAGGCTGTAAAAGCTTGTAGAGATAGCTCTGCGCTAGGCGGGCTTGGAGCTTAGGGGCAAGCTTGGCTAGCAAGGGACTTGTATGCAAATATGCATTGCCCCACACTAGAGAGCCACTAGGATCAAGGGAGAATCTAGGGGCATTTGTGCCTTGCTCCCACGATGAAAAGCCACTAGCCCTAGCGATATGCCCGGGCAAGCTCTCATAGATAGCTAGCACGCTCGCGCAGTCTTTGACTATGTGCTTTACCTCGCCGCTTTGCACAAGGGCTAGGGCTTGGTGGGGTCCATAGCCGTGGAAGCCGAAGTTGTAGATCCTAGCATTTGTGTGTGTGCCAAAGTAAAAGGGCAGGGTTTCATTATCCTGCACGCCCTCGCCTATGGTAAAACTATCGCCAAAAAACAGCACACAAGAGCTAGAATCCACTTTACTACTAGGCGTGATCCGCCAGCCAAACTCATCGGTGGTGTAGGAGACATTGTAGATAGTTGTGCCATTATGCGTGGTTTTATGCGCGGTGGCGGTGGTGCTTGGCTTGCCTTTGTAGCCTGTGATGGGGCTTGGGGTGAAGTAATCGCTCGCATAAGTGCCGCTTGTGCTAGCAGCGCAAGGATCTTGCTCAAAAGTGGATTCTAGCGTGTAGTAGCCATACAGCTCGCCTATGATTAGGCAAAGTGGGGCTATGGTGAGATAAGAGAGAGTGAGCTTAAGGGCTTTGTGCTTTGAGACTATGGCAAGGTAGATTAGCAGAGCCAAAGCCCCTAAGCTAATGAGCGCAAAGGGCAAGATCCCAAAGCCTGCGCGACCCTTTAGCACGCTATCTAGCTTTAGAGTCGCTATGCTTACTAGAATCCACACCAAAGCCCATAGTAGCCCACGCATTTTTATGCTTAGTTTGCTATATCTCATCTTCGCTCCTTAATCCAGCTCGTATTTGTCTTTAATATCCCTAAACCTTGCGATATGCTCTTGTGGCTGTTTCTCTTTATACAGGATAAAGTCTTCAATCACTAGCATATCCATCTCCGTCCCCATAAAACACGCATAAGAATCATAAGGGCTACACACCATAGGCTCACCTCGCACATTAAAGCTCGTATTCACTAGCACAGGCACACCGCTAAGTTTATAAAACTCCTCTATCAAAGCGTAATAACGCGGATTTGTCTCTTTATGCACACTTTGGATTCTGGCGGAATAGTCAATATGCGTAACGCTTGGAATCTCGCTTCTAATAATATTTAACTTATCTATGCCAAAAAGCTCTTTTTGCTCTTGTGTGAGTGGGTAGCATTTCTCTTTTTTCACAGGGGCTACAAGCAGCATATAAGGGCTTATATAATCACACTCAAACCACTCATTGATGGCAAAGTCCAGCACACTTGGGGCAAATGGGCGGAAAGATTCTCTATATTTAATCTTTAGATTCATCGTCTTTTGCATTGTGGTATTGCGTGGATCGCCTAGAATCGATCTAGCCCCCAATGCCCTAGGTCCAAACTCACACCGCCCTTGATGCCAGCCTACTACTTTACCTTCGCTTAATGCCTTAGCGGTTAATTGTTTAATCGTGTCAAAATTATGTTTTTCATAGACTGCGTTTAGGGAATCTAGCGTGGCTTGGACTTCGTCGTTGGAGTAGGATAATCCCAAATAGCTTCCCTGCATAGAATCTTGTAGCAAAGGCGTTGGCTTTGGGGCTAGAATCGCGGATTGCTGCGGCGAGTCGGCGGTTACATACGCTTTAGTATGCGCCCTTGACTCGCCTTGCAAAGCCACGATTCTATCACCCAAATCCTGCCGCCTATCTGCGTTTTGAAAAAACACATTTGAGTCTTTGCTCTCTAAAATCCTAGAATCCTGTGCTGGCTCGCTTAGATTTTGAGCGGTGCTAGAATCCGCTTTTTCACACTCGGCTTGTTTTTCTTCACGGATTCTAGGAATTGCGGTGGGGCTTTGTAGGCTTTGCTGAAATTTGGGGGCAGGAGTTACCTTTTCGGTAATGACTGCCCCAAAATTTTGGCAATCGTGCGAATACTCACCCAAGACCGAATTCACATTTCTAGGCTGTTTGCATTCTATATGGTAAAACGCTAGCCCACACCCCACCGCACTCCCTGCATCCCCACTTGCCGGTTGTATCCAAATATGATCCAAAATCTTTTCTTCTTTGATAAGCTGTTGATAAATCTTGCCATTACCCACGCAGTTTAGCGCGACACCACCGCTTAAGACGAGATTCCTACTACCGCTTAGTCTAGCTGTGGTGCGAGCTAGGGCTATCATTATCTCTTCAGTTACTACTTGCAGGCTTGCAGCTATATCCATATGGATTTGTTCTAGCTTAGATTCTGGGCTTCTTTGTGCGTGAAAAAGGCTATCAAACTTGGCATTTGTCATTCTTAGCCCATAAGTGTAAGAGAAATACTTCATATTGAGTGAAAAGCTCCCATCAGGCTTCATATCTACTAAATGCGTTTTGATAATATCTACAAACTTTGGCTCTCCATAAGGGGCTAAGCCCATCACCTTATATTCACCAGAATTGACTTTGAAGCCTAGATAATAAGTAAAAGCAGAATACAAAAGCCCCAAAGAATGTGGAAAATGCAGCTCTTGCAAAATCTCAATATGATTATTTTCCCCCTTAGCAATGGTAGTAGTCGCCCACTCACCTATGCCATCAAGGGTTAGAATCCCAGCATTACTAAAAGGACTTGGGAAAAACGCACTACTGCAATGGCTTAAATGGTGTTCGCTAAAGTAGAGATTATTAAGCACTTTTTGCTTAAATGCTTTTATTTCTTGCTTACTTTTTTGTGGATAGAGTTTTTTATACAGAGATTCTAGCTCCCTTGCGATTGTCTCTTTTAAGAAAAGCTTAGTTGATAACCATACAGGGATAGCCTTTACAAAGCTTAGAAAGCCCTTTGGTGCGGTGGCAAAGTAGGTCTCAAGCAGGCGTTCAAAGGTTAGGAAGGGTTTGTCATAGAAAACAAAGGAATCAATAGAATCTAATTCCCCCCCCCCCCGCAAAATATCATCATTAGAAGTTTTACTAAGATACTCTAAACACGCCTCAATGGATAGTTTGGGAAACGCATTATCTGCTTTAATGCGCGAGAGTCGCTCCTCTTGCAGCGCAAATACAATGCGATCATTTTCTAAAAGCGCGATAGCACTATCGTGGTAGTAAGCAGAAATCCCTAGGATTCTCATCGCTATCCTTTGAGTATGGTGTGTGCGGGGAAATAAAGCGCGATTATAGCAGTGCTTGCTTAAATCTATGTTATTGCTAGGGCTAAATCCCACGCTTCTGTAACCTCCCCCACCCCATAGCCTTGCAGCAGTTTGCGCGCTTTTTCAAGCTTTTGCTCTAGCTCGCGCTCATCTTTGGCGAAGTCATTTGCTAGCAGCAAGACTCTAGCGATAAGCTCATCATCAAAATATTTGCGGGATTCTTGCAAATCTGCTTGTAGCTTAGGGCTGTATTCTACGCGCTTTTTGCACCACGCCCCAAGCGCGTAGATAAGCTTCCTTTGCAGCTTAAGCAGCTGCTTTATATCCTCCCAGCTAGGCTTGGATAAAAACTGCGAGCCTAGCACAATGCCCCTTTGATAGCTATCAGCATAAAGTCCATACACACTAGGCTCTAGCTCGCTCTCATCAACAATGGCTTGGGAAGTGTTGGAATGCGGCGTGATCTCTACCAAGACTGCTTTGTGAAAGCCGCTGGAGAATACCGCTGCCACGCCTTTTTCAAGCCTGCTTAGAAACTCCATCTGCTCCTCTTCTAAGGCAATAGTGCTAGATACTGCTTGCTTATCATCTTGGGCGAAGAGCTTATGCACGATTTTGGTGTTGGTGTTTTTTAGCACTTCTGGGGTGAGCTTGTTGGGGATTTGGTCAGCGATGATTAGGCACTCGCCGTATTTGCGCACTTCTGCGAGCATATCCGCAAAGCTCTCCACCGCTTGCTTCTTGCTAGGGTTATCACCGGGCTGGAATTTGCTTAGGAGTCTGTGGGCTTCTTCTATGACGATGATATGCTGGGCTTCTTTAGATGGGCTATGCTTAAATCGCGCTTTAATCGCTTCAAGCAAATGCCCCAAAACAAGCCCCATCACAAGCGATTTTTCCGCGCCATTGCGGATCTCCTCCATTTCTAGCACGACCTTTTTGCTAAGTAGCTCGACAAAATCTAGCGATCGCTTTGTATCAAGCATAAAGCCCTTAGAGCCTAGCACCAAGCTTCCTAGCCGCGCTTTAATCGAGCCGATATACTCGCCCTTCAGTCGCCCTGCCTCATCGCCAAAGCCCTGCGCTTCTACAACAGCCTCTATATTTGCTAGCACATCACTAAGTGTAGGGAAGGCATAGACTCCATCAGCCCAAGGATCATCAAAAAACGCATTTTCATTGCTAGCGATATTCCAGCCTTTGTCTGCATAGCTTTTGTATATCGCTTGCTCGATGAGCTGGGGGATAGCTGCTTCCATATCAAAGGCAGCTTCTATGCTCGCGCGGATCATATCAATGCGTGAGGTGATACTCTCGTGTGGGAAAAACTCAAAAGGATTAAGCCGAAAGGGCAGGGCATTATCTTTGCCTAGCGTGAAAACTAGCAGCTCATCGCCAAAATTGCGGCGCAAGATGCGATACTCTGTCTTTGCTGGCTCAATCACAAGAAATGGCAAAGTGGATTTTAGCAGTAGGGTTTGGGTGGTGGTTGTTTTGCCGCTGCCTGTAACACCTGTGATAAAAATATGGCGATCAAGGGCTTCTCTATCAATGCCTACTTGCTTGCTTGTTGCATTACCACTTTGGATCAAATGCCCTAGCGTGATTTGCTTGTCAAAAGGCGTGAAATTTAGCCCGAACTCCACCTCCTCTCTTAGCTCTAAGCCGATGACATCTTTTTTGGGCAAGCCTAGCAGCAGTCCTAGCTCCTTTGTGCTAAGCCAATTTGCTAGCTTGTCGCTGCTCTGGGAGCTTAGGGGGACTAGGGCGTTTTGCTCTGGGGCTTGCAGGTGGGGGAGCTGGAGATTGGTGTATGCTTTGCGTGCGGTAGAAGTGGATTCTAGGAGGAAGGCTCGTAAGGGGATTTTGTTGCCCTTTTGCCCGCTAAAAAGAGAGATGACCGTGTTTTGCAGCTTGTGTAGGACTACTGGGGAGTTTGAGAAGCAAAATATCCCACTGGCAAAAAGCCCCTTACCGCTGGCATAATCAAGCCTAGGGAGCAAAATTTCATCAATATATTCCTGCCAATTAGCAAAATATTTATTGACAATCTCGCGTGTGCTAGCCTGTGAAGAGCCTTTTTGCGTGCCTGTGGTGTGGCTCGTGCTTGTTTGTGTGCTGCTGCTTGTGGCTTTGCTCTCGCTACTACCCTTGCTCTCACTGCGGCTGCTGCTCTCACTTGTGCCCTTAGTGATCGACTCGCTCTTGCCGCTGCTCTGGGCTGCGCTGCTATTTGTGCTGCTGCTGGTGCTGACACTCTCCCCCGCGCTGCTGCTAGTGCTTTTGTAGTCGCCGCTTGTGCTAGTGCTTTGGCTGGTGTTGGTGCTACGACTACGGCTGTCATTTGTGCCTTTGGTGGTGGATTTGCCCTCGTTCCTGCCTTGAGTTTGGCTGTGGCTTGTGCTGTGGCTGCTACTAGTGCTTTGATTGGTGCTAGTGCCTTGTGTATGACTCTCACTGCTACTAGTGCTTTTACTTATGCCCTCACTCTGGCTTGTGCCATCGCTGCTGCCCATCTGCACGCTTTCTTTGGCGAAACACGCGATCGCCCTATATATCTCATAAATCTGTGTCTTGATAGAATCCACTTCTTTATAATTCACGCACGAAGCTATGACCATAAAGCCAAAGGAGCTATCCTGCACGCTATCGATATTGATCATCGTATCTGCTAGGCGATCTGCGCCTTGGAAGTTTTCTTCTTCTATCACGCCGGGCACGCCCTCTATCACGCTGCTTGCTGTGCTGTGCTGGATCTTTTGCAGTAGCTGCTCCTTTTGCTCTCTATCTAGCTCGATAAGCTTGCTGCCGCGGAAATTGCCCTTGATACTTGGGGCTAGAATCTCTCGCGCAATATCTTTGATACTAAGCTTTAGCTCCCTATCGCTCATATAGTCCCTAGCCACGCCGTAGTAGAACTCCACGCCATTTTTATCACCTAGCATAAGGTAGATGATATTGATCCCGGGTATCCTAAGAGAGCTTAGGACATTTTCTAATGCCTGCATTTGCGGGGCATCGGTGTCTTTGTGGTAAGTAACACTAGAGATGCGATACAGCACGCAGTCTAGGTGGTCTAGCTCTTTTGACACAGGCTTGTAGGCTAAGGCTGTGCCGCTGCTGCGGTAGTGGTGCTTGCTTTGGAGAGTTTGGGGGAGAGAAGTTAGGTTTATCATTGTTTAATCCTTTGTTGGTTTGTGGGCAGGCAATACTTACAATCAAGCCTAGTTGCTATCTTTAGCTCTACGATTTTTCACATACTCTGCCCACCTATTCCCCTCTCTCTCCCTACTCTTAGGTATCGCAGGGACACAAGGTGCGTGTATATCCACTTCTATGCTGATATGCAGGCGATCTATCTTGCCTGCTTTATCCATAGCGATAGGCTTGCCGCTTGGAGGCAGTAGCTCTCTTGGCTCTAGGCTACATCGCTGCAATAGCTCTTTGATAAGCCCTAAGCTAGTCCAGCGACTCCTGTCTTTTGCGGGCGTGAAGTAGGGGCTAAGGATCTCATAAGGCGTATCATAGATGAAGCACAGATCCATTCTATCGCTAGAGGTAGTCTCTAGCTCCCTCTCCCACCACTTCCACAAGCTTTCATCAATGTCAAAGACTTCTTGCCCCTCTTTTTTGAGTTTCTCTACCCCACCTTTGCCATCATTGGTCGCATAGCGGCGGAAAATACGGAGCTTATCATCGCAAGCTACAAATAAGCACGCAATATCAATGCCACTCATAGCTAGTCTTGCAGCACATCTTTGATCTTGGCGTTTAGATCTTGGTCGCTTAAGCTTGGGTCGGTGGCTTTTATGGCTTCTTGTAGGGTGGATTTGGCACTATCGATATTCTCTGGCTTCTCCCCTGCGATATATTTGCCCACTTCTTGGGGATTTACGCCGTTTTTATCCGCAGTTTCAATGATACTTTTGACCTCTTGGGCGTTTAGCTTGCCATCATTAAACTTCGGTCCCACATCTTTGAAGAAGCTTAGATCAATTTGATCATACTGCTCTTTTACCCCTTCTAGCGTGATAAATGCCCCTAATGCCGCGTTTGCCGTGCTGATAGTCTTATCTTCATTGACTGAGCAATCCACCCTGCCAGCCTTAATCTCCTCTTCTAAATACTTAATATACTCCTTTGTGGTCTCAAAGTCCTCTGGCTTTTTATCGCACTGCTGCATAGCCGCGCCAAGATTCTCTGGCTTGGTATCACCACTGATAATCTCAAGTATCTTTCCAATAGCCGTGATGATGTCTCTCACCACAGGCAAGCACTTAGCGATCTCCACCGCGATAGGTGCGGCTTTAGCGATAAAGCCTCCTATCGCGGAACACGCACTTGTAACACCACTTACCACAGCACTAATCGCACTTCCGATCAAACCTAACATTTTTCACTCCTTATTCTAATATGTAATCTACGCTATATAGCACGCTATCATCTGCTTTTGAGATGACACTTACTTGTATCCCATTTGCCCCTTTTGCTTGGATATAGATAGAGTCATCTTCTCCATACGCTTTATCGAGCCTGATTGTCTTGAGCTTGGCATTAAGCTCTTTGGGCGAGTAGTCTTCTCTCTCATCGGCTGCCCTTTGATCTGGCGTGTAGAGCAGCTCATACTCTGTAAAATGCGCGTGGTCTAAGAAGAGCTGCTTGCTGCCATCGTGCAGGGCGTTTCTGTCGATAACTAGGTTAAACTCTTTGGCATCGCCTGTGCCTAGGAAGTATTTAAACTTCGCATCATCATTGACACCTACGCTCGAGATGATTTCTATACGCCTATTGCTTGGGCGAGATTCTAGTAGCCCAAAGACTACGCCTGTCTTGCAGGTAACCTTTTTGGCTAGATCTTGCTCTATGGCACTTGCTCCAAACTGCCTTACTATCTCATCATCTGCTTCTGGCGTGCCTAGCGGGGCGTGTAGCTCAAAGCTTATGCCTCCTTTGCTCTCTCTTTTTATCAATGCTTCAAAGGCTTCTTTGACAATGGGCGATCTAGCGGCATTGCCCCCTAGGAAAATATGCAGCAAAAGCCCATCATCTTTGCTTGGGCTTGGGAAATGACTCCTAGCTGTGGCAAGAAACTCTTGGAAAAATTTCTCCACTCCTGCTTGGATTTTTTGCGTAAGCTGGGCGATAAGCTTTTTGGACTCAATTTGTAGTGAAACGCTTACATTATCTCCATCGCTTGTGCATAGATCAAAGCTAGTGTTAGATAGATCTCCAAACTCTTCATAAGCTTGGATATTTTCTACTATGAGGCGTAGCACTTTTATCATCGCCGCGCTATTGCGCCTAGCTTCTTCGCTGTTATCGACTTGGTCGCGGATAGCGTCATTTAGCTCTGGGTCAGGAAAGGGCGATTCGCTAAATTTGCAGCCACTCTCACGCATACGCTCTAAATTTTGCTTGAAGGCTTCATAGGCTAAAAACTCTAGCAGATTCTCTCCGCCTAGCTTCTCATCGCCTCCGCCGCCAAAATGCTCTAAGCGATAGGTATAGCCCTTAGTCTGTGAGAGTGATAGCACCCCAAAGTCAAAGTCCGTAGTCCCCCCACCGAAGTCAAACACCCCATAATACACCTCCAAACTTCGCTTTAAGAACTTTTCACGCATAAAGCCATATTCATCAAGCGCGCAGATCGCATACGCCGCTGGCTCAGTGGCGATTTGCTCGACTTTTATGGAGTTGTTGGGATTGGTAAGCACAGCATAAGGGATAGCCTTTTTGATCCCCCTTTCAAAGCTAGCTCGGATCTGTTCTCGCACTTCTTTGGAGAATTTATCAGGGTAGGAGAGGAGATAGGTGGTGTAGATACCATTATCCATCGTGTTGATAAAGCGTGCGAGGTAGTAGGCATAGATTTCTATGGGGTTGAGATTGCGCTCATCGCTGCCAATGTGTAGAAATTCTTTTAGGGAAATGGTGTTGTTGTCTTGATCTTTCACGCGGTAAGTTTTGCCATAGCCTGCCCACTGCTTGAGCTTGCTAAAAAAGCGCGAAAAATCCTCTGCTAACGCTTCGTTTTGATGATTTGCCGCAATGTGAGAGATACATAAATCCTCCAAAGCAGTTAGCGGGCGAGTCTTGCAGCTGCTATAAGCGATTTGGAAAGCAGGGATATGGCGAAACTCCATAATGGTAGGGTTTTCATAATCTTCTTTTTTGATCTCGCCGCTTGTCCTGCTCCCCACTCGCAGCAGGCGTTTTTCTCCACTCTCATCGATGATACCTACAGTGGTAGATTTCGTCCCAAAGTCTATGGCGACTACGCTATTTGGCTTGACATCGGCGTTGGGATTTCTAGCAGGCAGCGTTTTAAATAGGGGGATTCTAATGCTGCTTGCACTTACATCGCCATAACGATACAAATCCCAATGCCCGATATTGATGTCATTAAGCCTGCTTTTGTCATAAGGGCTTATGCCTATGGCTATCTGCTCGACTGCTAGTAGCACTTTTTTTGCGTTCTCAAAGCCCTCTTGTGTCTCTGGCTGTATGGCTACAAGCTTTAGTGCTAGGGGTTCATTTTTGTGTAAGATGATTTCTTTTACATCTAAGACATTTTCTATCATAGCTACTCCTTTATAACAACAAGTGATTTTAGGGTGTCGCCCTTTTTGAAGCCTTGTAGCAGCACTTTGTCGATTGTGCCGCTTACTTTGTCATTCACAGCGATATGCTTTGCCGTGTCAAATCGCTCGCCCTCTTGCGTCTCTATCCGTTCATAGACATAGCCCATCTTGCCTAGAAACTCCCACAGCTTTTCGATAAACACTCGCAAGCTTTGTAGCTCTTGGGACTCTAGGCTTTGCCCATTTTTATGGGATCTTTGCGCCATTTCGCTCATATTTTTATGCACGGTAGGAAGCTTATCTCGTATCCCTAGGATAAAGGCTGGGTTGCTCTCTGTGAGATTTAGGCTAGCGCGGAAGCTTTGGGGTAGCTCTTTATAGCACGCTAAGAGATCTTCGCCAAAGTCCTTACGCAGCGTTTCTAGCTCCTGCTCCTTTGCTTGCAGAGCGTTTTTAGCTTTGCCTAGCTCATCTTGTGCTGCTTCTAGCTTATCTTGCTTGTCTTTGATCTCTTGCTCTTGGGATTCTAGCTTGCTATTTGCTTCTGCTAGCACTTCTTTTGCTTGCTTTAGCTGCCCTTGCGCTGCCTCTAGCTCGCCTTGCTTTGTGCCTAAATCACTTTTGGTAGTGTCAAGGTCTTGTGCTATACGCTTTGCCTGATCGTGCAACCTATCAAAGCCTTCTTCACTGATACAATTAAAGCTTACTTCCTTGCCGTTTTCAATTATTATTAGGCGATATTGCTTTAGCCCATTTTTGCTTAGAATTTCTTCTGCCATTATGTATGCTCCTTTGGTGATTCCTACGATTCTGCCAAGATGTCTAAAGAGTGTTTTCCACATTTTTTTCCTTTGCTTCTTTTTGGGGATGTCAATTCCATTAGCCTTGGCAAATGCTACAAAAGCTTTGTCCCATTTTTTTAGCATTGCTTCGCGCTTTTTTTCACTATTTTGACTCTTGGCTTTTTCGCGTTTTTTTGTGCGTTTTTTTCGCACGCCTTTGCCTATGCCCTGCCATAGTGCGGCTACATATTTCATATTTTGCTATTTACTCCTTTGTGTGTGGTTTCCTTTGTCAATGGTTTTTTAGGCAGGCTTTTTACCAATGCCCCTGCCACTACGCCATCTTTGCCTACATAGATCTCCTCTTGTGTTTTTGGATCTTGTATAGAGAGATAGATTAGGGCTTTGATGATCTCTAGCTTTTGATACATAGCTTTCGCCGCTGACTTTTCCGCATAGCTTCTAAGCTGCTCTAGCACCCTTTCATCAAAAATACGCTTTAGCTCATAGTAGCTGCTAATCTCTGCTTTTTGTAGCAGCTTCACAAAGCCTTTATCGATATAGTCAATGGGGGCGTTGATATAGGCTAGATTCTGTGTTTTGACCTGTGCTAAAAGAGCTGAAAAATCCTCGCTATTTAGGCAGGTTTGGATCACATCAGAGCTATCTAGGAGCAGCTGCTTTTCTCTCTCGTGCTTCTTGTCTGGCTCGCTGGCGGTGTGGATTTGTTGAATAGAGTCTTTTGTCTGCCTATCTTTTTGCTCCACAAGCTCTAGTAGCTCCTCAAAAGCCGCATCTGAGAGCTCTAGTAGCGCGGCGATCCTATCAAATATCCGCTCGGTTTCTTTATCAAGCTTTTTGTCTGGCTTGTAGCGGACTTTATGCTCAATCTCTGCCCAAATATATTGCAAAAATGTCATTGTCTGTATTTCTGCGCGGAAGTTTTTTAGCTGCTCCTTTGCTACGCCTTTTGCCGCTAGCAGCCGCTGCCCATTCTCCCACTCATCTATGAGTGTTGTCTCGCCATCGATCTCGCGGTTTTCCCAAGTGATTTTGCCATCCAGCAAGCTCTCATCAAACCACACGATATGGTGTATGCCTAGGTAGCCAAACTGCCTTTTTTCATACTTCTCATCACGCAAATTCGCGCTATTTTCATCATCGCGCAAGCCCCCTATACGCTTCACAAATTCAGTGTTAAAGGCTTTTTGATCCTTGGTGGTGTTGAAGATGACTTTCACGCCTGCTAGATCGGTGATTTGATGAAGTGGATCGGTGTAGTCTTTGTTGGGGCGGGTGATTTTGCCCTTGTAGCTCTCTGGCTTTTTGGTGCGGGAGGTGATTTTGTAGTTTGAGCTGATTTTGCCCTCTTTAGCAAGATTATCGGCTATGTTTTTGACATAGTTTTTGATAATCATTTCAAAGATTTTGTAGATCTCGCGCCTTTGCTTAAACTTCTCGACTTCGGCTTCTGGGTTTAGGATTGTTGGATTTCTCATTTTTATCCTTTTGTTTGGGTTTGGTTGTTGTTTTGACTTGTGTTGTGGCATTATGCTTGGACTCTAGCTCTTGCAGCCATTGGGGCTTGTAGAGTCTGTATCCGCAGTGTTTGCAGTAGCCGTCTTTGTCGGCGATGAAAGGGCGGCGCAATGAGTGGGTGCATTTATCTAGCGTGGATAAGGTGGCGTTGCGGATAGTTTGTAGCAGTAGCTTTGTGCGCGATGTAGCAGCACGCCATAGAGTAGATGGGGGGCTATATCGCCGCGCTGCGGCTTGCGGCGTGGCTGCATTTTGGGCGGTGCTAGAATCCTTGTTTATGTTTTTTGTGCTTATGGATCGCTGGTGAAGCAGGGCTTGTAATGATGATAAAAAGGTGTTCCTAGAATCCACTTTTTCTAAAGAAGCCGCTCTTTGACTTATCGCATTTTTGTTGTCATTGTGAGCGGTGCTTTTGCTTGTGTGGGCGTTGTTTTCTCTGTCATTGCGAGCAGGCGCGGTAGCGGCTGCGTGGCAATCCACACTAGAATCCACTTTTTGTGTATCAGCGGCGGCGTTTTCAAAAGTGGATTCTAGGAGTTGGGTGGTTTTTGTGATTTGTGTTTCAGTGCCGCTTTTGGATTCTAAGATTTTGGAGCTAGAAACGGGGCTTTGTGTATTTTTTGGATAACTTTGCTCGCGGTTGGATTTTCGTGCTAAAAATGGGGCTTCGCAAGGCGATTCAAGGGATTTACCTTGAGTGGTAATGAGCGCAGAATCGCCGTAGCGATCGCCATTTTTAGCCGGAAAGCCTACGCGCCTAAGTTCCCCCCCCCCCCCCGTTTGTAATGCAGTCTAGGATTCTCATCGCTATCCTTTAAGTATGGTATGGCAGGGAAATAAAGCGCGATTATAGCAGTGCTTGCTTAAATCCACTTTTAAGCGATATTAGCTAGAATCCAGCCCATACTTTACGCTCAAACCAAGCGATACTACTTTTAAGGATAAGCGATGATTTTTATCGATGCGGCATTGAAAAAGCCCACGCCCTATACACCTATATGGCTTATGCGCCAAGCAGGCAGGTATCTAAGCGAGTATCAAACCACACGCGCAAAAGCGGGGAGCTTTTTGGACCTGTGTCAAAATGTCGCGCTAGCCACGGAGGTAACGCTCCAGCCCGTGGAGATCCTTGATGTGGATGCGGCGATTTTGTTTAGCGATATTTTGGTGCTGCCTATGGCTATGGGGCTAGAGCTTGAGTTTGTCGCGGGGGAGGGTCCAAGATTTTTGCAAACTACGCGCGATGGCTCAAGCATAAACACGCTTAAAAGCGGCGTGCAAGATGATCTTAGCTATGTGTATGATACGATCTCTAGCGTGCGATCAAAGCTTGCTAGAGATAAGGCATTGATAGGATTCTGCGGTGCGCCTTGGACACTTGCGACTTATATGATAGAGGGGCAAGGCAGCAAGAGCTACACACAGAGCAAAAGACTGCTTTATACCAATCCAACGCTACTTCACACATTGCTGCAAAAGCTCACAAAAGAGCTTATCGCGTATTTAAGTGCGCAGATTAGAGCAGGGGCAAATGCCGTGCAGATCTTTGATAGCTGGGCGGGTGCGCTTAGCCCTAGGGCGTATATAGAGTTTGGCTTTAGCTATATGTGTGAGATCGCGCGATCGCTTAAAAAGGACTTCCCAAGTGTGCCGGTGATGCTTTTCCCCAAAGGTGTGGGCGGCTTGCTAGAGGAGATCCGCTATGAAGTGGATATGTGCGGGGCGGAGTTTGAAGTGTTTGGAGTGGATTGGGGGGTCGGTATGGGGAGGGCAAAGCAGGTGCTAGGAGATAAGTTTGTCTTGCAGGGCAATCTCGAGCCAGCCTTGCTCTATGACAGGGCGGCTATGGAGAGTGGGGTTGATGAGATAGTGCGGATTATGGGGAAGCAAGGGGGGCATATATTCAACCTAGGGCACGGAATGCTCCCAGATTTGCCGCGAGAAAACGCCATAGCCTTAGTGCAAATGGTGAGAGAAAAGACCAAGCGATAGCCTTTCATCTAGCCGTGAGAATCACGCACACCACTAGAGTTTGGTGCTTGTGATCGTCTAAAATATAAGCAAATAAAAAGCTAGATTCTACTAAAATCGCGCCTTTGTTTTACCGATACTTTACATTTGTAATCTACGCTTAAGGAGATCTGTATGTTTCGTTCATTAGGTGGGAAGCTTACGGCAAGTGTGGTGGCAATCTCTGTTGTCATCATTATGGCGATAAGCTATTTTAACTTCCAGAAAACTTCTAGCAAAGTTGTCGAACTCTACCAAGGTATCCAGCAGCAAACGCTCGCAGCAGCCTATAAGAGTATCTATATCACTATGGCTGATGAAGCCCAAGAGCATTTGCGTATCGTAGCAAGAGATGTGGCAAAGACCGATCGCAACGATGTCGTATCCCAGCGGCTGATCCTTAGCACGACTTCTTCACTTGCGAAATATCCTTTGATGTTTATCGTCTATGAAGATGATGGCAAAGCGATTTTGCAAGATTATAGTGAGAATGGCAATGCGCACTTATCGCCTGCGTGGGATAGCGCAGGTGGGGTAGATCTACGCACGCGTCCGTGGTATGTCCAAACCAAGCAGAAAAATGCCGGTATCATCACGCCTGTGTATAAAAGTACCGTTGGCAAGTATAAAGGATACGACTTTGCCACTGCGACAATGCCTATCATCAAAAATGGCAAGTTTATCGGGGTCGTGGGCTTTGATATACCAGTAGATGGATTCCAAGCGAGATTTGAGGCGTTCAAAAATGCCGAGATACCATCGATGAGCGTATTTATGACAGACAATGGTGGTGCGATCTTCTCGCACGAGGATATGGAGTTTGTCAAAAGTGGATTATCAAAAGATGTAGAGATTGCCCTGCAAGAGAAGCTACGAAATGACCCTGACCACGATGGGACAATTGACTATAACTTGCGTATGCCAAATGGTGAGGTTGTTGATAAGCTAGGATTTTATAAGCAATTCCCCTTTGGCTGGACAATTGTCGCCACTGCGGATAAATCAGACTACACACGCGCTGTAAATAAAAACCTCATTGAGACTATTATTATGGCAAGCATTATGATAGTTATTGGCGCGGTGGGGATATTTTTCATCATTCGCCACTTCACTGCACCGATCAATACGATTAAGCAGCTGCTTATAGGATTTTTCCAATACCTAAACCACGAGACAAAAGTCGCGCCAAAGCCACTTGTGCTAAAGAGCCAAGATGAGCTAGGGGTGATGGCAGTAGCTATCAATCAAAACATCGAGCGCACGCAAAATGGGCTA